>JBBIPU010000004.1:3710-12128 GCA_037442685.1 Draconibacterium sp.
TATTTTTTCTTTTTCTGATTGAAGGGTGCAAATTTCAACTGGTTTTCCTTTACAACGCCCCAGAAACAATTTGGGTTTTCGGGATTAAATTCCGTACCAGCTTCATACCCGTAAACTACAAAAAGATTGGGTTTGTCCATCATTCTTTCAGCGGTTTCAGTTTTCCATTTTACTGTTTTCCCCCGTCTGATTATTCTTTTCACCGGAGCCGGCGGAGTGTTGTCTATCCATTTCATTGGCGGAACTATTGCCGGTTTCCGGTAAAGTTTGTTTAACAGGCTGTCCTGTAATCCAAGCAAATCGCGGTTAAAATGTATGGCACTATAAAAAGCCGAACCTTCCAATTCAGGAATTGATCTGACCATTCTGATTTGTGCGGGCATTTCTCCCGGTTTTGTCCAGGCTGCGGTTTCCGATTTTGCATCGATTTTATATAATGCATGACCAATGTACATCGCTCTGTTGTATGTGTGATCCCTCCACCAGTTGGCCAGAATTTTGAAGTCGGCCTTCGGGTGCCCGATCTGCCAGTAAATCTGAGGAAGCATATAATCTATCCAATTGTTTTTCTGCCATTTAATTACATTGGCATACAAATCGTCATAGTTGGTAGTTGCCTTTGTGTCGGAACCGGTTGGGTCTTCAGTTTTGTTTCGCCAGACGCCAAACGGACCGATACCAAATTTCACCCACGGTTTGGTGGCTTTTATCGTATCGTTCAGCATTTTAATGATGATATCAACATTTTCGCGCCGCCAGTCGGCTTTGTCTTCTTTGCGGAATCCGCGGCTGTACAATGCAAATGAAACTGTGTCCGGATAAGCCTCTGGAAGCGGATAAGGATAAAAATAATCATCGAAATGAATGGCATCGACATCGTATCTCGAAACAATATCTTTTACCACTTTCCCAACAAATTCGCGGGTTTGAGGCAACCCGGGGTCAAAATAAAGGAGATTTCCATATTGCAATATCCACTCGGGATGTTGAAATGCAATGTGATTTCCGGCCAAAGGTTGCTTTATATTTTGCGAAACACGGAACGGGTTCAGCCATGCATGAAATTCCATTCCCTGCCGGTGACATTCTTCGATCCAGAATTGTAAAGGATCATAATACGGATCTGGCGCTTTGCCAGGAGTTCCGGTTAAATAGCGCGACCAGGGTTCAAGTTCGGAAGGATAAAATGCATCTGCAGCAGGCCGTACCTGGAAGATAATGGCATTCATGTTCAAACTACGACAGTTATTAATAATATCGATTGCCTCTTTTTGCTGTTGTTCGGTGGTAAGATCCGGACGCGAAGGCCAGTCGATATTATTCACCGTGGCAACCCACACTGCCCTGAATTCGTATTTTGGCTGGGCAAATAAAAAAATACTGTTCATCAGAAATGCAGTAAGCAGAAATTTTTTCACCATCTTCATTTTCAAAATTTAAATCGGGGCAAAGGTATAAAACCCAATCCTTAAAGATTCCGGATTACTTAATCTTCAAAGTATATTTATTAACAAACCACTATTTGTAAATGGGCATTTCAAATACAGGTCCGAAAAACTTTCTTTCTTAATTTTACAACATGATTCTTATTGCTGATAGTGGCTCAACAAAAACAAGCTGGTGTTTAGCCGGGGAAAATGTTCCGGAGCAATTTTATAAAACCACCGGAATCAATCCTTTTTTCAGGAGTACAGAGGATATTGCTGACGAACTTCGGTTAACCCTTTTACCCAAAACCGGGACTGCTGTCTTTCAGATTCATTTTTACGGTGCCGGAATTATCAATCCTGAAAAAGGAGAGGTTGTTAAAAAAGCTTTGCAGTTATTATTTCCAAAAGCTGAAATCGAGGTACAGAGCGATTTGTTTGCTGCTGCGCGTTCAACTTTGGGAACCGAAAAAGGCATCGCCTGTATTCTGGGAACAGGTTCAAATTCATGTCTTTACAACGGGAGTGAAATTACAGAACATGTGCCACCTCTGGGTTTTATTCTTGGCGACGAAGGAAGTGGCGCTGTTTTAGGAAGAAAACTTGTCGCCGATTTTCTAAAAGGAATTATGCCCGGAAAGATTTCAGAAAAATTCAAAAACCGTTATCAATTGAATTACGCCGACTTTCTTGACAGAGTTTACAAAAAAGAAAAACCCAACCAGTTTCTGGCGCAGTTTGTGCCCTTTCTGCTTGATAATATTAATGAAGATTATTGCATAAACCTGGTGGAAAATTCGTTTGATGAATTTATAAAAAGGAATGTTTCAAGGTATTCCGGGTTTAAAGAAGTGCCTGTTTGTGCGGTGGGTTCGGTTGCTTTTTACTTCCGGGAACAATTAAAAAGGGCTGCTGAAAAATATGAGATTCAGATAAAAATAGTTTTGAAAGAGCCGTTAAATGGATTGCTGGAATTTCACCTGAATCAAAAATGAAAATGAATATTACTGAATCGAGTTCAAATTACAACAACCTCGAAAAGATGAGTATCCGTGAGTTGTTGGAAGGCATTCATAACGAAGACAAAAAAGTGCTTCCTGCCGTTGAGAAGGTAATTCCGCAGATAGAAAAACTTGTGACAGCAATTATTCCGAGGGTGAAAAACGGGGGACGTTTATTTTACATCGGTGCCGGAACCAGCGGGAGACTTGGCATTCTGGATGCTTCTGAAATCCCTCCAACTTACGGTGTTGATTACGGTCTGGTCATCGGGATCATTGCCGGTGGCGATCAGGCAATCAGAAAAGCTGTGGAAAACGCCGAAGACAATGAAAATCTTTCGTGGGAGATTCTGGAAAAAGAATACAAAATCAATGCATCAGATACAGTGGTCGGAATTGCTGCATCGGGTCGAACACCTTACGTTGTGGGAGCTTTAAAAAATGCGCGCAGGAATGGAATTTTAACCGCTTGTATCACAAGCAATCCCGATACCATTCTGGCAAAAAATGCAGATATTGCAATAGAAGCGATAGTCGGGCCCGAATTTGTTACTGGCAGCACCCGGATGAAATCGGGAACAGCTCAAAAGCTGATTCTTAACATGATCACCACAACTTTGATGATTCAGCTTGGCCGTGTTAAGGGAAACAAGATGGTGAACATGCAGCTTACGAACGAGAAACTGGTGAATCGCGGAACCCGCATGATCATGGACGAACTGGGCTACACTGAAGAAAAAGCGAGACGATTGCTGTTACTTTACGGTTCGGTTCAGAAAGTTTTGGATGAAGCCGGTGAAATTAACATTTGAGCTAATCTTTTAACAATTTGAATGTTGATGTGTAAAAAATAATATCTTTGCAGCACACGATTCTTTGAAAACAGGTTGATTTGCATTCAAAAGATTGATTCATTTTTCATGAATTTATCAGGTTAAAATGCAACCTTTTAAGATATTTAAGACAAATCATGTGACTTACCGTTCTGGTAAGTTTTTGGTTTATTAGGTTTAGTTGGTTTAGGTTAAAAAGGCTGTCAGTTGGGCAGCCTTTTATTATTTGTAAAAACAAAAATCCGGCTTTATTCGAACCGGATTCTTTATTTAAAAAAGATGATCAACTAAACTTCATCCGGGATAAAATAGGGTTTGCGATAATTCCTGGTAAGCATCATGTCAGCTTCAGGATCGTTGGCAAATTTTTCGTAGGCTCCCATAAAATTCAATTCACGTTTTAACCGATACGAAATATTTGCAAGAGCAGGTAATGCCGATGAATAAAATCCCTCATTAATATCGCAATTCAGTTTGTAATCACTTCCCGCCCGGATTGCATCGATAAAATTGGCATAATGTTCGGTACCGCCGGGAGGTGCAAGGTAGGTAGGATCTTTTGAAACTTCCGAAGTTTCTTTCGAAGAACTGGCAAAAGGTATATTTTCGCGCTGTCTGAAAGCCTGCCAGGTACTTCCGTTAATTTCGAGATATCCTTCGGTACCATAAAAAACATTCCCGATTCTGATATTCAGTCCTGCTTCACTGTTGGTAAACCGTCCGCGTGTTTCAAATTCGAGCACTTTGCCATCAGCATAATTAAAAACTGAAGTTTGTGTATTTGGTGTTTCCTGTGCACATTCTTTCGGATCGATCCCAAACAAACCACCAGCTGAGTAAACCGAAACGGGATGTTCGTTTTTATTCAGCCCCCAGCGTGCAATATCGAACTGGTGAGGTCCCTGGTTTGCAGTGTCGCCGCCGCCTGTAGCCCAGAACCAGTGCCAGTTGTAATGCCCCTTTTTCTCGTTGTAAGGTCTCCATATTGCGGGGCCAAGCCACATATCGTAATGCAGGGTTTCAGGTGGCATACTGTCGGGCGAAATTCCAAACGAATCGCGCGGTTTGTAACAAAGTCCCTTTGCCATAAAAACATCTCCGATTCCCCCGAAGTGCAGGAATTCGATGGCTTCCCTTACATTGGCAATCGAACGGTTCTGAAAACCGGTCTGAATCCTGACATTGTATTTCCGGGCTGCTTCAACCATTTTTCTGCCTTCGAAAACATTATAACAGGCTGGTTTTTCAACATACACATGTTTCCCCGCCTGTGCCGCCCAGATAGCAGCCAATGCATGCCAGTGATTGGGTGTGGCAATTGAAACCGCATGAATTTCCTTGTCTTCGAAAACCTTACGCATATCCCACTCGGTTTTTGGCTTTGTGCCAATTGCATCACCCACCTTTTTCACCCTTTCCGGATACAATTCCTCATCTACATCGCAAAGTGTTTTTAAAAATACATTCCTGTTGTCTTTCAGCGCACACCAGTTACCGATATGTGTATTACCCTGCCCGCGGATCCCGATTACCGCAATGTTTATCCTTTCGTTGGCGCCAACCACCGAAGCGTAAGATTTTGCGCTGAATCCTATTCCGCCAATGGCAATTCCGGCGGCCCCTGCAAGGCTTTTTTTTATGAATTCTCTTCTTTCACTCATTTTTATCTGCTTTTATGGTTTAGTTTTGGGGTTCAATTTAATATTTTGATTTGAAAATGAGTAAGATTTGTATTACTGTTTTTTGTTATTTTCACCTGTTGGCAGAATTTTAATAAATATTCAAATATTCAGACTTCAGCTTCGCTCAATCTGACAGTCACTTTGAACGAAGTAAAACTGTAAACCAAAAAGGTATAATTGCATATTGCCAGAGAGTAAATTTGATTTTTTCTGTAATAATTAATCCGATGAAGAAAATCCTTTCATACGTTCTCACTCCGTTTTATTTACTTGTATTTGCATTGCTTCTGGTTATTTTTCATCCTATTCAAATGGTTACAAACTGGATTTGGGGATATCCGGTCCGGAAAAAAGTGGTTGATGTTTTAAACTTCGGCCTCCTTTACTCGCTCTGGATTTTAGGAACACGTATCACTTTCACCGGATTTGAGCAAATTCCACAGAAAAGGCCGCTGATTATCGTAGCCAACCACCAAAGTCTGCTCGATATTGTTGCCATTGTGGTTGGGTTCAGAAAATATCACCCGAAATTCATATCGAAAGCTGAACTGGGCCGCGGCATTCCCAGTGTTTCTTACAACCTGCGGCACGGCGGTTCTGTATTGATTGACCGGAAAAAGGGAGCACAATCGGTAAAAGATATTATGATGTTGGGAAAACATATTGAAGCCACTGGTTTTTCGGCCTGTATTTTTCCTGAAGGCACACGCAGTAAAAACGGTCTTGTGAAAACCTTTCAGCCGGCAGGAATTGCGTCGCTTGTGCGCTCAGCGCCATCTGCAGTAATTGTTCCCTTTGCCATTGATGGTTTTGAAATCATGAAAAACGGTTATTTCCCGATGACCTTGTGTTGTCATTTTAAACTGACGGCGCTGGAGCCAATCGAGCCCAGAGGCCGGGATACCGGCGAACTGACCCTTGAAATTGAAAACCTGATTAAAAAGGAGTTAGGACAGGCTTAACAAGCTGAAAAAAATAACCGCAAAGACGCGGAGGCGCAAAGATTATTTAATTTCTCTGTGTCTCCGCGACTCTGCGGTTTAATAGTCAAAGTAAAATCTTATATTCCTCGTGCATTTCTGTCAAGTTGCTCTTCTTCGGTAAAATCGTTTTCACAAACATGACCTGGCAATGGAAGAATTCGTTCGTGAATGGCATCGATGATCCAACCTGGCTGAGGAAAGAAAGAATTTTCAAGTTCGTAAGCAGGTGTGATCCAGTTACGCGAACCTACCACAACCGGTGGTGCATCGAGGTAATCAAAAGCCAGTTCGGCAATGTTTGAAGCCAGATCGCGCAGGAATGAACCTCTGCCGGAAGCGTCTCCTGAAATTACAATCCGTCCGGTTTTCTTTACTGATTCAATCACCAAATCGTAATTAAACGGAACCAGCGAACGAGCGTCAATCACCTCGGCTGAAAGATTGTATTTTTCTTCGAGAATTTTCGCTGCATCCAGCGTACGGTACAAAGTGGCTCCAACAGTGAGAATGGTAATATCGGTTCCTGCCCGTTTAATATCAGGTTCTCCAATAGGAATTTCGTAATATTCAGCAGGAACACCTCCTTTATGAAACATTTCGCCAATATCGTAAACCCGCTGGCTTTCGAAGAAAATCACCGGATCAGTTCCCTGAAGTGCACTGTTCATCAATCCTTTGGCATCGTAAGGAGTAACAGGGAAAACCACTTTCAAACCGGGAATGTGGGCTGCAAGGGCAGTCCAGTCCTGCGAGTGTTGTGCTCCGTACTTCGAACCAACCGAAACACGCACCACCACAGGCATTTTCAAAACATTGCCACTCATGGCCTGCCATTTCGGAAGCTGGTTAAACACTTCATCTCCTGAACGTCCCAGAAAATCGCAGTACATGATCTCAGGGATCACGCGGCCGCCGCACATGGCGTAACCGATTGCAGTTCCCACGATGGCGCCTTCGGCAATCGGCGAATTAAACAAACGATGGTAGGGCAAAGCTTCGGTCAGTCCGCGATAAACGGCAAAAGCACCACCCCAGTCGCGGTTTTCCTCACCATAAGCAATTAAAGTCGGGTCTTTGTAAAACCTGTCGATAATAGCTTCGAAAATCCCGTCGCGCAGTGCATAAGTTTTTATTTTTGAATGTGGTTTGCCATTTTCGTCAAAAGCAAACCTTTCTTTTGTTTCGAGTTGTTTAACCCTCGGATTTTCTTCCATCGGATGATTCACCTCCACAGGCCGGTCTTCCATTTTGTCGATGCTCTGGTTGCTGAACATCATTTCCCCGATCAGATTGGGGTATTTTTTCATGTTCATGTGAGGTGAAACCTCATCATCAATCGCCAGTTTCAGGGTATTTGTGATCAGTTCAACAACTTCAGTTTTTATTTTTTCCAGTTCGTTTTTTGTGGCAATCCCGGCACTGACCAGTTCGCTGCCAAACCAAACAATCGAATCCTGCTTTTCCCAGGCTTCCACTTCCTCTTTGCTACGGTACGAAGAAGCGTCGGAAGGAGAGTGACCGCTGTACCGGTAAGTTAGCACATCGAGCAGAACAGGGCCCCGTTTTTCTTCCAGAATTTTCTTTTTCCTGCGGTAAGCATCAATAACAGCCAGAGGATTGTAACCGTCAACCCGTTCGGCATGCATCTGGTCGGCATTCAATCCGGCACCAATTCTGGCAGCGATTTCATATCCCATTGTTTCGCCACAGGTCTGTCCTCCCATTCCGTACTGATTGTTCATAATATTAACAATCAACGGTAACCCGCCTTTCATGTCGCCTTCCCACAATTCGGTGAACTGATCCATTGTTGCAAATGCCAATCCTTCCCAAACCGGACCGCAGGCCATTGATGCATCGCCGATATTTGCAACCACAATCCCGTTTTTACGGTTTACTTTTTTGTAAAGAGCAGCTCCAACCGAAATGTCGCCAGAACCACCGACGATTGCATTGTTCGGATAAACGCCGAATGGAGTGAAGAAAGCATGCATTGAACCGCCAAGACCTTTGTTGAATCCGGTTTCGCGGGCAAATATTTCTGCAAGGGTACCGTAAACAAGAAATTTAATTGCAAGTTCCTTAACCGTGCCTTTGTGTCCGGCTTTAACAGGGGCCAGTGTTTTTCCGTCGAAATGAGATTCCATTATTTGCTGAAGCGCTTTGTCGTCGAGTTTATCGATCGCTGACAATCCCTTGGCAAGAATTTCACCGTGGCTGCGATGCGAACCAAAAATAAAGTCTTCAACATCGAGCGTGTAAGCCATACCAACTGCGGCCGCTTCCTGACCGATGGAAAGATGCGCCGGTCCCGGATGGTCGTATTTAATGTCGTTGTACTCTCCTCTGATCTTAATCAGATTCAGCATGGTTTCAAACTCGCGGATTACAACCATATCGTGAAAAATTCTTATAAAATCTGATTTTGAGAAATTTTCTTTTTCGTCTTCAACGGTTTTATTGTATTGGTTAACCGGAATCGGGTTAAATTC
>JBBIPU010000004.1:12228-46664 GCA_037442685.1 Draconibacterium sp.
TGATTTCTGATTTCTGCAAGGAATCGGGTTGCTTCTCCACCATCAAGCGCCTGGTGATTGTAAGTTAACGAAAGCCCGATCATTGGTACAAATGCGTAAACTCCTTCCTCGATCTCCTTTGGCCGAGGAATAATAGCGCAAACACCGAGAATGGCAGTCTGCGGCAGATTGATAACCGGGGTAAACATTTCAACACCATAATTTCCAAGATTTGAAACCGTAAATGTGGCAGCTTCCGGACTTAAAAGATCGGGGTTGATATTACCATTCCTTGCCTGTGAAGCAAGTTGCTGTAACTGGTACGAGAGTCCTGTCAGGGAAAGATCATCAGCATTTTTAAGCGCCGGCACCATCAACCCACGTTCAGTATCAACAGCCAAACCAAGGTGTACTTTTTTAAACCACTTTATTTTATCGCCGTGAAAATGCGTATTCACCTGCGGAAATTTCTCCAGCGCCCTGATCACTGCAAAACAAACAAGATCGTTGATAGTGATATTTTGCGCGATTTTACCCTCTGAAAATTCCTGTTTGTATTTTTTGCGAAGTTTTTGCAACTGTCTTGCATCGGCGCTTAAATGATGGGTAAGTTGTGCCGAGTTTTGCAGCGACTGGTACATCGCATTTGCAATTAGTTTCCTGATGTTGGGAATAGCGCGTATTTCAAAATCACTCCCGCTTTCAATTACCATTTTAGGTGGAACTGATGATGATGATTTAACCTGTTTTTCTTGTACAATCTGAATGGTTTTCTTTCCTGCTTCTTCAATATCGCGGGCAATAATTCTTCCATGCGGTCCGGTTCCTTTGAGATTATTGATGTCAACTCCCAGTTTTTCGGCCATATTTCTGGCCAGTGGCGAAATCCTTATCCTGACATCTGTTGCTTCCGATTCTACCTCAAATTCAACCACTTTTGCAGGTTCTTCATTCTCTTTGCTTTCAGTCTGAGCCTGGACCGGTGCATTCCCCGGGAGAAACTCACCAAACGATTCGCCAGCTTCGCCAATAACGGCAACGTTAACCAAAACAGGAACTTCGTCTCCTTCTCCAAAAAAAGTCGCCAACAGTATTCCATCGGATTTTGCTTCTTCCTCAAAAGAAGCCTTGTCGGTTTCGTAAGAAAACAGAATGTCGCCGGTTTTGACCTCTTCTCCAACCGATTTATACCACTGCCCCATGATGCAGGTCTCGACCGACTGCCCCTGGCGTGGCATTAAAACTGGTATTGCCATATTTTATTGATTTTCGAATTTAGTTTTAACTTGTATTGACAAATATTTATTCATCTGAATTATATATTATTGAATTTCAATAATTTGAATTTTTCAATAATAAAACGGTGTAAAATTATATTTTTTGACTTGTATTTACAAGTTGATCTGAATAATTTATTTTTTTATTAACTTCCGGCCGAAATGGAACAGATTCATCAATACAGAAAATTATACGAAATTCTTCGGAAACATATCATTTCGGGTGTTTACGAAGAGGGCAGCCTGCTTCCTTCGGAAAATGAACTCTGTACCACTTACCGGATGACCAGGCCGACTGTACGTCACGCGCTGGATACTCTTTTGAAAGAAGGCTTGATATTAAAACAGCAGGGAAAGGGAAGCATCGTCAGAAAAACTCCTCAAAACATTGGAATTTTATCGATTTCCGGAACCGCTTCGGCAATCGGGGTGCGTTACTTGAAAACCGATATTCTGCAAAAACCTGAAATACGTTTGTGGCCCGAAACCTTTCCATTCGAACTTTCTGCGTTGGAGCGTGAATCGGGCTGTATTTACATGGAACGGTTGAGGTACGTTGATGACGTTCCTGTTTTTTACGATATCAATCACTTACCAAACATTTATCTGCCCCGCATTACCAACCGTTCGTTCGAAAATAAATCGCTCTTCGAAATACTCAGAAAAAACTACCGGATTGAAATACTTGGAGGCGAACAAAAACTGAAAGCACTGAAACCGGATGAAAAAATAAGAAATCTGCTGAGGTTAAATCCTGATCAACCAGTGCTTTACATCGAACGAAAACTTACAACCAACAAACCCGGTTTCAACATTTACTCAACCATTTTTTTTAATTCTGAAAAACATGCCATTTTCGGGAGTTTCTGAAGTTTTCACTGAAAATTCAGGTTAAATATTTTATTCATTTTCCAAAACCTATTGAATAATTCTAATTTTGCCACCCAAATTAAAAATTGATTAATGACAGTTTTCGACGTAACGGCAGAACCGATAAATGCAAAAGGTGAACAAGCGACATTTGCCAACGAAAAGTACGGAAATCATGAACGAAACACATTTGATCTGTGGCTGGCAAAGTCGGAAAATCCAACACCACTTGTCATTTATATTCACGGTGGAGGATTTGTTGGTGGCGACAAATCGCGTTATTTTCAATCCGAAGATGTCGTCCGGTTCCTGGAAGCCGGAGTTTCAGTGGCCACCATCAACTACCGTTTTATGAACGAAGCGCCATACGGAATTCTTGCCAGTATGAACGATTCGAAAAGATTCGTACAATACATCCGGTTCAATGCTGAGAAATACAATGTTGATAAAACAAAAATTGCCTGTACCGGTGGTTCCGCAGGTGCCGGAACAGCGCTTTGGCTGGCCTTTTCGGACGATATGGCCGATCCTGGAAATGACGATCCGGTGCTTCGTGAATCTACCCGTTTGACATGCGCCGGTGCTTTTGCAACACAAGCGACTTACGATATTTTCCAGTGGGACGAAATTCTGGGAATCCCTTTATCTCAAACACCTGAACAGCTTCATGCAATTGCACGGGCTTTTGGTTTTAATTCGGCGGAAAATAACGATCTGAAAGCTGCTACAGGAATCAGAAAAGAGTTGGATTACCTGGCGAAAATGGATAAAAACGATCCGCCTGTTTTCATTTATAATAAGCACAAAGCCGGAATTCCGGAAACAACCGATGATATCAACCATCATCCCCTGCATGCCAAAATATTAAAGGAAAAAGCGGACCAGGTGAACCTTGAATCAATTGTTTATGCACCGGAAATCGGGATTACAGATCCTTCGGGAAAAGACCTTGTGGAATTTTTCCTTGAGAAGTTTGGAATTAAATAACTTGTTCTAAATATTTATTTGTTTCGATTGAATAGTTATTCATTATAAACAAGCAGCTTTTATTTTCAGATAAAAAATACACATATTTGCACCCGTTAAAATAATTGAATAACAACAGGATTATGAAAGTTTTAAAATTTGGGGGAACTTCTGTTGGCTCTCCTGAAAACATGAGGGCAGTAATGAATTTAATTGCCGACGGAGAAAAGAAACTGGTGGTATTGTCGGCAATGTCGGGCACAACCAATGCCCTGGTTGAAATTGCAGATTACCTGCACAAAAAAAATAAGGATACAGCAGGGGTGTTGATTGGTAACCTGGAAGCGAAATATATCAAGGTGGTCAGCGATTTGTATAAAACTGAAGACAGCCGTAAGAAAGGACTGCTAATAATAAAAAACAGTTTCGATACATTAAGATCGTTTACTTCGCAAAAGTTTGACATTGTGGGAGAAAACACAATTGTTGCACAGGGAGAAATTATTTCGACCCAACTGTTTACGGTTTTAATGGCCGAAAACGGTTACAATGCCAAATTGATCCCGGCGCTTGATTTTATGAGAATTGATGAAGATAAGGCAGCAGATTTACAATATATACGGAAACACATCAAACCTGTAATGGAAGCTGCCGGCGAAACAGATTATTTTATCACACAGGGTTTTATTTGTTTAAATGCAAATGGTGAAATAGATAATCTGCAACGTGGAGGCAGTGATTACACTGCTTCGCTGATTGGCGCTGCGATTGATTCTGAAGAAATTCAGATATGGACCGACATTGACGGTTTTCATAACAACGACCCGCGTTTTGTGGAAAACACCCGTAAAATCGACCAGCTTTCATTTCTCGAAGCAGCCGAGTTAGCGTACTTCGGGGCAAAAATCCTGCACCCGCAAACCGTACTTCCGGCACGGGTACAAAATATTCCTGTCCGTCTGAAAAACACGATGAATCCTTCGGACAGCGGTACTTTGATAACCAGCGAAAGCGATGGAACCGGAATTAAAGCGGTTGCAGCAAAAGATGGCATCACTGCCATTAAAATCCGCTCGGGCCGAATGTTGATGGCTTATGGTTTTCTGAAAAATGTTTTTGCGGTTTTCGAAAAATACAAAACCCCGATTGATATGATTTCCACTTCGGAAGTGGCTGTTTCTCTCACCATTGACAATACAAAACATTTAAATGAAATTCTGGAAGAAATAGAAGTTTTTGGTGACGTTGAAGTCGATTCTGAAATGTCGATTGTGTGTATTGTCGGAGATATCATCAGCGAGGAAAAAGGATTCGCTTCAAAGGTCTTCCATGCGCTTGACGGTATTCCGATCCGCATGATTTCGTATGGAGGAAGCCGGTACAATATTTCTGTTTTGGTGCCGACAGTACATAAAAAAGTAACTTTACAGGCACTGAGCGACAAGGTGCTGAACAACTAAAAAAATCTGACATTAAAATTAAAGCCCGGTTTCACGATGAAAGCCGGGCTTTAATTTGTTATTGTTTCTGTTGTCAGAAAGCAGTTTTCAAAAACGGGTGATAATCACCTTTAATACCGACCGGTTTGCTGTTTCTCACAAAATCAGTAAGTTCAATGCTTTCCCTTGCATCATCAATTCCAAATCCATTCCCGTTTAAAATATTCCGGTAGGTTTCGGTGTGCAGGTCGGTAAATCCTTCACTGAACTCAATTTCTTCACTGTTAACCGAAATCGAACGGAAAGTTCTTTTCCCTTTTTCGGTTGCTTCTTTTGGCAGGTCACGGGCATCGAGACTCAAAAACCACCTTACCCTGGCTTTTTCGAGCTGAAGGAATCCGGCTGCCTTGTTCGGATTATAAACATGAACCACATTTTCTTTTACACGGCCAAAAATCCAGGTGATCATGTCGAAAAAATGAATACCGATGTTTGTAGCCACACCACCCGATTTTTCAACATCTCCTTTCCAGCTTTTAAGATACCAGCTTCCGCGGGTAGTAATGTAGCTCAAATCGATATCGTAAATTTTATCACCACCTTCATCAATCTTTTTCTTTAATGCAAGAATGGTTTTATGATAACGAAGCTGAAGGACCGTAAAAACACGTTTACCGGTTTCTGCTTCAATGTCTTTGATAATGTGCATGTCATGCGGATAAATCACAAGCGGTTTTTCGCAAATAGCATCGGCGCCGTTGCGCAATGCAAAACGAATGTGCGATGGGTGCATATAATTGGGCGTGCAAATGCTTACAATATCAATCGGTTTTCCTGCCCGGCGCAGGTCGTCCATATATTTATCCAGATTTTCGATTTCCAGAAAAAATTCAGCATCCGGAAAATAACTGTCAATTCGCCCCATTACGTCGAATTTGTCGGTTGCGCAAACCAGTTGATTTCCTGTTTCTTTTATCGCTTTCATGTGGCGGTCGGCAATGTAACCTGCTGCTCCAATCAGTGCAAAACGTTTCATATTTTAGTATAGAGTATTAAGTACAAAGTATTGAGAAAAATCCAGTATCAAATATCAATTCTTCAATCATTCCAGCTTTAAAAAACCATCGGCTAAGATATACTTTTCGCCGGTTTCGGGACACACCAAGTCAGTTCCGAGGATCGCGCCCGATTTGCTCACCCAGCCCTTTTGCCTTGCAGGAACTCCAACCATCAGCGCAAAAGGTTTGACATCTTTTGTAACAACGGCACCTGCTCCGATAAAACAATATTCTCCGAGCGTGGTCCCGCAAACAATGGTGGCATTAGCACCAATTGAAGCGCCACGTTTTACAAGAGTGGTTTTAAATTCATTTTTTCGCTCCACTCCGCTGCGTGGATTGATTACATTGGTAAAAACCATCGACGGACCAAGGAAAACATCATCTTCGCAAATTACGCCTTCGTACAGCGAAACGTTGTTCTGAACCTTGATGTTATTGCCAATTTTCACTTTGTTGCCCACAAAAACATTTTGCCCCAAAACACAGTTTTCGCCAATTTCGGCGGTTCCCATTACGTGCGTAAAGTGCCAGATTTTTGTTCCGGCACCGATCTTTGCCCCGGCATCGACAACGACTGTTTCGTGTATAAATGTGTCTTTCATTATCTATTCCTCTTATTATCTCTTTATCTTTTTGCTGAGATTTTTCTCGCAAAGACGCAAAGACGCTATTTTAAATTTTATAAACGGTTCGCTATTCGCGTAATTCCATCTTTTATCAGCGCTTCATTAAAATTTATTAATAAACCTAATTTCAAGTTTGTAAGCCGAAGATAAGTTAATAGTTGTTTGGGATGAACAGGAGCAATTAATTCAACGGATTTAAGTTCTATTATAACCTTATTTTCAACTATTAAATCGGCTCGAAATCCAACATCCATTTTAGTGCCCTTCCAAAAAACAGGAATGGCTTTTTGCCTGTCAACTTTAAGTCTCATTGATGTCAACTCATAATATAAAATTTCTTCATAAACCGACTCCAGTAATCCTGGCCCAAGTCCGGTATGAATATCAAAACAGGTGTTCACAATTATTCTCGAGAGTTCATTTTCATCCATTCAGTTTTTATTTAAATCAATCTTACACAAAAAAATTTTCTTTGCGACTTCGCGTCTTTGCGAGAAAATTATTTCGCTCGCAAAGAATCGAAGACGGAAAAATTATTTTCAAAAAATCTTTTAATATTATCAGTAATATACTCCTGCTGTTCCTCTGTTAATTCAGTGTGCATTGGCAGCGACAAAACTGTTTCGGCAAGTTGTTCGCTCACAGGGAAATCGCCTTTTTTGTAACCGAGGTAGCGATAAGCTTCCTGCAGGTGATGAGTACCAGGATAATAAATCATTGATGGAATTCCCTTTTGCTGAAGAAAAGCCTGTAACTCATTTCTCTTTTCAGTTTTGATTGTGTACTGATGAAAAGCGTGAGTACTGTAAGAAATCCTAACCGGAAGTTTTAATCCTTCTATATTTTTTAAATGCTCATTGTAAAAAGCTGCTGCCCGCTGACGCGCATTTATATGTTTATCGAAATATTTCAGTTTAACATCCAGAATAGCTGCCTGAATACTGTCGAGACGGGAGTTTACACCGATTCTTTCGTACTGATATTTGGCTTTCATACCGTGGTTGGCAATTGATCGGATTGTTTTTGCCAGTTCAGGATCACCAGAATAAATTGCACCGCCATCGCCAAAAGCTCCGAGATTTTTCGACGGAAAAAAAGAAGTACATCCTATTTGCCCGACAGTTCCGGCATGTTTACGGGTTCCGTTGCTGAAAATATATTCGGCGCCAATTGCCTGTGCGGCGTCTTCAATAACATAAAGATTGTGTTTTTCTGCAATCTTCAGAATTTCTTCCATATTGGCACACTGTCCGAATAAATGAACTGGTACAATCGCTTTTGTTTTAGGGGTAATCAGTTTTTCAATCTTTGATGTGTCAATATTGAAAGTATCATCACAAACATCAGCAAAAACAGGTTTCAATCCCATTAAAGCAAGAGTTTCAACGGTGGCAATAAATGTAAATGGCACTGTAATTACTTCGTCGCCGGGTTTCAAATCCAGCGCCATGTAAGCAATCTGCAACGCATCGGTGCCATTTGCACAGGCAATTACATTTGTCGAAAGATAATCAGCCAGATTTTTTTCGAACTCCAATACTTTGCCGCTTTTAATAAACTGGGTTGAACGAATCACCTCCTGAATTGCCTCATCAATTTCGGTTTTCATGGTCAGGTACTGACCGTAGGTATCACACATGTGAATGGTTTGCATTTTAGTTCAGAATTATCTGGTTATTTAAATATCTTTCAGAATCAACGCGATTTTGTCTGCTGCATTGCCTTCTCCGTAAGGTTTTGCATCAAATTTTACAGAAGATGTCGTCACTTTTACAACAGTGTCAATTATTTTTTGGGTATCGGCACCCACCATAAAATTGAAATTTAAATCCACCAACTCTGTCCACTCGGTTTCATCGCGCGCCACGAGGCAATGTTTTTCAAAGAAGAAAGCTTCCTTCTGCACTCCGCCACTGTCGGTGATCACCATTTTACAATTCTTTAAAAGCTCAATCATATCGAAATAACCAACCGGATCGATAGGTTCAAAATTCAACCTGATATTTTCACTCTTAAGGATTTTTCCTGTACGCGGATGAATTGGCAAAACGATCTGATAATCTGCAGAAAGCTTATTTAATGCCGATAAAATTGAATTTAGTCTTTCCATGTCATCGGTATTTTCCTGGCGGTGTAAAGTGGTCAGGATAAATGGCTTATTTTCAATACCCAGATTTTTTATCACAGATGAATGATCGGCTGAAAACCGGCTGTAATAAAGCGCCACATCGTACATAACATCGCCTGAATTTATGATGTTTACATCGAAATTGTCAAACCCTTCATTTTTCAGGTTTTTCATTGCCACTTCTGTCGGACAAAAAAGGAAATCAGAAATACGATCTGTCAGGATTCGGTTGATTTCTTCAGGCATTCTCATGTTAAAACTGCGCAATCCGGCTTCGATATGTGCCACAGGAATGTAAAGTTTGCTTGCAGCCAACGCTCCGGCAAGAGTTGAATTTGTGTCACCGAAAACCACAACAACCGAAGGATTTTCTTCAACCAACACTTTTTCAATTTCCTCAAGCATGCGCCCGGTCATTGCCCCGTGCGACAACGAATTGATACCCAGGTTATATTTTGGCTGAGGAATATTCATTTGACGGAAGAATATTTCGGCCATATTTTCGTCGAAATGTTGCCCGGTGTGCACCAAAACTTCTTCGATTTCCAGTTTCTTCAAAGCACGGCTGAGTGCTGCAGCTTTAACAAATTGCGGACGGGCACCAACCACGGTAAGTATTTTTGGCATAAATGTATGATTCGAAACTGTTTAAAATTCAAAAATACTATTTTTGGTCATGCAAAATAGAATACTATTTATTTATACCAATTTTTCGACTTTTGTCCGCGCCGATTATGAAATATTATCGGAAGTTCACCATATTACAAAATATCGATACAAACCGGTGAAGGGACTGTTGAAAAATGCGGTTGAGATTACCCGGCAGTTTTTCTTCCTTCTTTTTAACATCCTGCGTTTTGATGTTGTTTTTATCTGGTTTGCCGATTACCACTCATTTCTGCCGGTAATGTTTGCCAAATTAACAGGAAAAAAATCGTTTGTGGTGATTGGTGGTTATGATGTGGCAAATATGCCTGAACTAAAATACGGATCACTTTCCAGTCCATTTAGAAAAACCATGACCCTTTTCACTTTTAAAACTGCAACGCTTTGCCTGGCGGTTGTCGAAGATCTGGAGGAAAAAATAAAAAAGATCTGCCCGAAAGCTAAAACGATGACTTTAAATACCGGCTATGAATTTTTTGATAATCCGGATTTCCGGTTTGAACAAAACAGGGATAAAATTATTCTGACTGTCAGTATCACTGATAATTACCAGAGATTCAGGATTAAGGGGCTTGACCGGTTTAAGGAACTGGCTGTTCTATTACCAGACTATATGTTTTACATCATTGGCGTTACTGAAAATGCAAAATCGCTTTTCGAACCTGTTCCTGAAAATCTTACTTTATTTCCGCCACTTTCACAAAATGAAATTGCAGACTACTATTCCAAAGCTTCATTTTTTGCTCAGTTTTCGAGAAGTGAAGGATTGCCGAATGCATTGTGCGAAGCCATGCTTTACGGTTGTATCCCGATCGGGACCAGAACCGGCGGAATACCAACGGCAATCGGGGATACAGGATTTGTTGCCGACAACTGGGATGCCCGGGTTTTTGCAGAATTTGTCATTAATAATCATAATAAAATTAACAGGGAAACGTGCAGTTCGAGGATTAAAGAAAAATTTGATCTTAGTTTCAGAAAAGATGGCCTGATAAAGCTAATAAACTGATTTCTTTCGCATTAAACGATTTATATTTAAAAAGAATATGGAATTGATATACCGAATTATTTATGCTCCGTTCATCAATTATTTCCTCCGGAATATTAACAGGTTACTGAAAAATGTATTCCCGAATGTTAAACTTCCTCCTTCAGGAATAATTAATATCAGTTTAAACAACCATGAAAAAATAAAGATTAAAACAAATCAGACCGATTTTGTGGCATTTTGGATATACTGGAAAGGTCTTTACTCTTACGAATACACCTCTATTTTCGAAAAAATAGCAGGCAAAATAAGGGGGTTTGTTGATATTGGAGCCAACGGTGGTCTTTATTCTCTCATCGCTGCAAAAAAATCGGGAAATATTAAAATACTGGCTTTCGATCCTTCAACCGCTGCCAACCATTTTGTCAACGAAAATATAAGGCTGAACCATTTTTCTGATAAAATCAGATTCTTTAATTATGCTATTTCAGATAAAAACCAAGTTCTTGATTTTTATGAAGTTAAAAACCGGAAATATCCTTACCTGAAATACAATCTCGGTGGATCGAGCAGCCTGATCAATCATCCTGAATTATTTAAAAAAGTCGCGGTTCAGGCGTATTCATTCGATCATTTTCTTAAAAAACATTCTTTAACCGATTTTGAGCCTGATTTTATTAAAATAGATGCAGAAGGAGCGGAACCTGACATTATCAGTGGAATGAAAACAACAATTGAAAAATTCAAACCAATTATTGTGTGCGAGATTCTGCTTGATAATGTGGGCGTTGAAATCGAAAAGGCATTTATTGAATTCGGGTATAATTTCTATCTGAGCGAAGGGGAAAAGTTAATTCCGGTGGAAAGAATTCTGAAAAATGTTTCGGACGACAAAATCTACAATTATTTTTTGGTGCATCCGTCAAAACAACATATTATCAATGATTTTATTCAGAAATAGACTGAAATTCAATTTGAATCCCAAAAGACTGATTTTTATTTTACCGGGGTGAGTACAAATTTCAACTCGTAACAGGGGAAAATGTTGGTGAAATATTCCTCGTAAACCGCTTGCCAGTATTTGTTTAAATTGAATAACCTGTTCAGGATATGTTTTTTAATGAGATTAGTAACAAAAAAACTGGGTGATTTCAGAATCAGTTTTCTTTCAACTATCTGAAAATCAAAAGAATTGTTGTAGCGCGGAACTTTTCTTCTGTATCCGGTATCCAAAGAGCTGAAGTAATCGAAACTGTACAAACCGAAAAATCGTTTATGGGTGTAATCGGAATAATAATACGGATTTGAAAAATGCGGGACAAAAACTGTTAATGTACCGCCAGGTTTTAAGGTCCGGTAAATTTCCGACATGATAAGTTCAAGATTTTTAACATGTTCAAGGAAATGAGAAGTGTAAAACTCATCCACCGAATTATCGGGAATAAAGCTGAATCCCTTTTCGAGATCAACAACGTAGTCCACTCCCGGCAGCGGTAAAATATCCATTCCTTTAAAACCCTCTTTTTTATTCGGGCCGCAGCCCAGATCAATTCTTAATATTTCACCGGGTTTTACCGTTTCCATTTTTTAATAATTATTTTCTATTTAAAACTTCCTTTGCCAAACCATTTGGCTGGCATTTCCACATCGAGATGTAAAAAGCTGAAAAACAAACCTGTTAAAGCCCGTAATTTCCAAACCGGTTCTTTGAATCCATAATTTTTCAAAGCCTGAATATAATCATTTCGTGCACTTTTAAAATCTCTTCGGATTAACTTAAACCTGCCACTTCGTGCATAAGAAATAATTTTTCGTCTTTTATAATTGTCGCTGATAAAGTCCTCATCAAATTTGATCAGCTTTTTTTGTTCTACTGTCAGCGATTTGTAATAACTGGTTATTATTTTGTTGCTGCCTTCAAGTATATCGAGGTTCAGGGTTTTTGTGGTCTGGTTGCGGAAAATCCGCCAGGTTCCCAAAACCTGGTTAAAAAAGTAGAATTTTCCCAGTTTACTTAATTCAAGAATTGTACTTAAATCGACCGCCGGAAATGGCAAAACCTGGATAAAACCGCCGATTCTAAATAAAGCATCTTTTCTAATTATAAAAGTTAACGGTGGGAAGAAATTATCGAACACAGCATTAAAAAAAACGCCGGCCGGCTGGTTATTAAAATACGGTAAATATTTTTCTAACTGCGCCGGATGCACCTGGTAAATCTCTTTCTGAAATTCAACCCTTGAAACAGCCTTTCCCCACCCTAAAATAATAGAACTTTCATTTTGCATCACTTCCAGCTGAATCTCCAGTTTTTCGGGTTCCCAGTAATCGTCGCCTTCAAGTATGGCAACAAATTCTCCCTTTGAAAGTTCCAGCGCTTTATTGTAAGTTTCCGCTAATTTGAAAATTCCTTTGTTATGTTGATCAATTACCCTGATTCTCGGCTCATTTTCAGCATGTTTCATTGCCACTTCAAGGGTATTATCGGTACTACCGTCATTAACAATAATCATTTCCCAATTTGTAAATGTTTGGGCTTTAACCGATTCAATACATTCTCCAATGTATTTTCCGTGGTTGTAAGTCGGGGTAATAATTGAAACTGGCGGATTATTCTGAATCATTTTTTATTTACCGAATTAACTGAATTTTAAAATTTTCCTGATTTCATGTACTTCTTCAAGTTTCAGTATTGTTGCACCCGCATAATAAAAAGCCGCTCCGGCAATACTCCCTGCAACCAAAGCCAGCAGCACATTTGCAATCAAATGCAGAGCCATCATGGTAAACAAAAACATCGCAACCGAAAGCAAAAAGTAAACATAAATATCTTTTACCTGGTGCCATAGTGAATACCCGACCGACTTTCTGACATACCAGGCATCAAGAACATGCGTGATAATTGTAGTAAGCAATTGTCCCAGGATGATTGCGGTGATTCCCCAATGCCAGGTGATTGCAATATTAATTACAAGAATCGTTTTAGATATGATCTCAATTTTTAATACGCGGTTCGATTTTCCCATGGTTTTCAGAATTTCGCCATTTACCACATGAAACGGGTAAAATAACCCCACCAGACAAAGAAGTTTAAAATAGCCGGAAGCTGGTAACCACTTGTCAGTTAAAAGAACTTCAATCAACGGATCGGCAATTGCAATCAACCCAAGTAAAACCGGGAAATTAAGAAACGCCATTGTCCGGAGTGTTTTACCGATTGCATTTTTCAATCTTTCGTTTTCGTCCTGGATCGTGGCAAAAACCGGAAACGCAACTCTCTGAAAAATACTGCCGACCGTTTTTACCGGAAATTCCTGCAACTGAACAGCACGGGTGTAAAAACCAAGCGCTTCAACAGGAAATAGTTTCCCGATAACATTATTGTAGAAATATTGAAATACCGAATAAATGAGCCCTGCCCCGGTAAGTTTTGAACCGTAATTGAAAAGCTCTTTCAACGAAAACCAGCTAAAAGCAAGCACTGGTTTCCAACGATTAAAAATCCACAGCAAAACAGAAGTAACGATACTCTTAACCAATATCTGCCAAACCAGCGACCATACTCCAAAACCTGTGTAAGCCATGTACAGGGCAATCCCTCCTCCGGCGAGACTGCTGATTATGTTAATGTAGGCCAGTAATTTAAAATCGACTTTTTTTTGTAAAACGGTTTGCTGAATCAAACTGAAAGCAAGTATAATAAAGTTAAGACTGATTACCCTGATAAGGCCGGTTAACTGAGGTTCGTTATAAAACAGGGCAATCAGCGGCGCTGTCAGATAAAACAATACGTAAAGAAAAGCGCTGATTGTAATGTTGAAATAAAAAACCGTTGAATAATCGGCTGGCGAAGGATTCTTTTTCCAGATCAACGCCGAACCAAAACCGCTGTCGGTGAGGGTTTGACCCACTGCCATAAAAATCAGGATCATTCCCAGCAATCCGTAATCCGTCGGACTTAAAATTCGTGTCACCAGGATACCAAAAACGAACTGAATCCCCTGAGCACCAAAACGCTCCATTGCGCTCCAGAACAGGCCTTTGGCTGCAACTCCCTTTAAATTAGCCGATTCAATCATTTACATACATCTGGTAAAAAATTCATTTAACGAATTCAGGCAGTTGTTTTTAATTAATTATTATCGAAAAGAGCCTGAAATAACTATTTTTGTTCGATTCAAAAAAAGCATTTACAAAATAAACCAATTAATTATGGCAAAGATATCCGGCTATCGTAATATTTTACTCAATACCGGAATAATCCTGATCTATTTTCGGAAATAATATGAAAAACTCAATTCAAATAAAAGAACTGATAAACACCGGAGAGGGAGAAAAGCTGGAGTTTAAAAGCAATTTTAACAATGAATTGATTGAATCGGTGGTTGCATTTGCCAACACAAAAGGTGGAAAAATAATAATCGGAATTAATCAAAATAATGAATTGTCGGGAGTTCAGGTTAATCCGGAATCAGTTCAGAACTGGATAAACGAAATTAAACAGAAAACTTCGCCATCAATCATTCCCGATGTTGAGATTCTGACACTTTCGGATAAAACATTTGTCATTTTCTCGGTTCAGGAATACCCGGTTAAACCGGTTGCCACCCGAGGAAAGTATTTTAAAAGAGTTGCGAACTCAAACCATTTGCTGCACATTTCAGAAGTGGTTAACCTGCACCTTCAAACATTCAATACCAGTTGGGATTTTCATATTACCAATCAGTTTAAAATTGAAGATATTTCGCTTGTAAAGGTTCAGAGGACCATTGATTTAATTAACCAGACGGAAACCCGGATAAATGATGATCCAATTACTTTTCTGATAAAAAATGATTTGGTGCGTGGCGGACTCCTCACAAACGCTGCTTTTTTGTTATTTGTACATAAGGATACGGTTCTAACAACGATTGAACTGGGTAGATTTCAATCCGATACTGTTATAAAGGATAGCCACAGGACAAAATCAGATGTCTTGTCCCAGATTGAGGAGGTGATGGATTTTGTTAAAAAACACATCAACAAAGAAGTAATCATTACCGATAAAGCAAGAAATATTCAAAAATGGCAATATCCGCTTGAAGCAATCCGTGAAATTATATCGAACATGATTATTCATCGTGATTATCGTTCATCTTCTGATTCGATTGTTAAAATTTTTGATGAACGAATTGAGTTTTATAATCCTGGCCGATTACCTGATACTATTACAATAGAAGACTTAAAATCAAATAATTACAAATCCACTCCACGCAATAAGCTAATTGCCGATTTTTGTAAAAGTGTTGGTTTGATCGAAAAATATGGTTCAGGAATTCAAAGAATATTAAAATATTTTTCCGAGTCACAGCTTCCTTCTCCTGATTTCAGAAATATTTCAGATGGTTTTATGGTAACAATTTTTACAGATAAAAGCAGTAAAGTCACCGATAAAGTCACCGATAAAGTCACCGATAAAGTCACCGATAAACAAAAAGAAATCATCAGGATTATGTTGGCAAACAAATTTGTCACCACAGCAGAATTGTCTGCTAAAATCGGCATCTCGCAAAGAAAAATTAAACAAAATATCAGTAAACTAAAAGAAGCGAAAATTCTTGGCAGAGTGGGTTCTGCCAAAGGTGGATACTGGGAAGTATTTCAGTAAACATGCATTTGAAAAGTAAAGTGTAATAAATATCTATTTTTGTAAATTGTAAAAAATATAAACCAATTAATTATGGCAAAGATACCTGGCTTTCGCAATATTTTAATCAATGTTGGAATAATCGTCTTTTTTATTGTTCTTGCTTATGCATATATGTTTCCTTTGCTCGAAGGAAAAGATTTGCAAATGGGTGATATCGACCACCACCTTGGAATGTCGAAAGAACTGGTAGATTACAGAAATAAAACCGGGGAGGAAGCGCTCTGGACAAACACCATGTTCAGCGGGATGCCGGGTTACCTGATTTCGGTAAATTACCCCGGAAATATTATCAACTTTTTTGCCGGATTACCCCGCGCGTGGTTTTCAATCGCCTCATTTATTTTTCTTTATCTGGTTGGTTTTTATGTTTTACTAACCAGCCTGAAAGTTGATCGATGGACAAGCGTTGCCGGTGCTGTCGCATTTGCACTTTCATCGTATTTTATTATCATTCTTGTTGCAGGGCATGCTTCCAAGGCCAACGCACTTGCTTTTTTACCAATCGTAATTGCTGGTGTATTAATGACTTACAAAGGAAAACAAATTCCGGGAGTCATTCTTTTTACGATCGGGCTTTCGCTCGAATTGCTGGCAGGTCATCCGCAAATTACTTACTACGGATTAATTCTACTTGGTATTTATGGAATTGTTGAACTGATTTATGCAATTAAGGACAAGTTGATAATGTCGTTTGTTAAATCAACTCTTTTTCTTTTGGCTGGAACAATTATTGCCGTGGGAATGAACTTTTCGAGATTATACACTACGTGGGAATACTCGAAGGAAACGATCCGCGGGCCATCAGAACTGACAACAAATAATGAAAACAAAACAAGCGGATTAGACAAAGATTACGTAGTTCAGTGGAGTTACGGAATTGATGAAACACTGACACTTTTAATCCCCAATTACAAAGGCGGCAGCAGCCTGACAAATCCGGGAGAAAAATCAGAAAGTTACAAAACCATGCAGCAAAAAGGGGTTCAGAACCTGCGCCAGAATATCAGGGCAATCAGTATGTATCACGGCGCCCAGGTTTTGGGAACTTCAGGGCCGGTTTATATTGGTGCAATTGTGGTTTTTCTGTTTGTTCTGGGATTATTTGTGGTGAAAGGAGTTTATAAATGGTGGCTGCTTGCGGGAACTATTGTTTCCATTGTTCTTTCGTGGGGAGGAAATATCATGCCACTCACCGGTTTTCTGCTCGATCATCTGCCCATGTACAATAAATTCCGTGCACCGGCCATGACTTTGGTAATTGCTCAAATTACAATGCCTTTGCTTGGTTTTATTGCACTAAACGATATTCTGACCGGAAAAGTGGAGAAAAAAGTATGGCTCAACGGATTAAAATGGTCGGTCATTGCAACCGGTGGAATTTCGCTGCTTTTTGCTGTACTCCCGGGAATTGCCGGGAACTTTTCATTCGAACCCGATTCGGCAAGATATCCCGACTGGCTGATTGACAGTGTGATTGCCGACAGAAAATCGCTTCTCAGGATGGATGCATTCCGTTCGTTTGTTTTTATTGCTCTTGCCGGCGGAGCGCTTTATTACTGGAGCCTGAAAAAAATGAAAACCACCGTTTTGGTCGCTGTTTTAGGAGTTTTGATTCTTGCGGATTTATGGACAGTGGACAAACGTTACCTGAACAACGACAACTTTGTTTCGAAAAAAGTGGCCGAAAATCCATTCCCGGAAATGCAGGTTGACAAAATGATCCTTCAGGACAATGATTTATATTACAGGGTGTTGCCTTTGCAGAACCCGTTTCAGGATGCACGGGCATCGTATTACCATAAAAACGTAGGTGGATATTCGGCGGCAAAACTGCGCAGATACCAGGAAATCATCGATTTTCATCTTACTCCTGAGTTACAGCAATTAATAAAAGGTTTACAGTCAGGAGGCCGTCCCGATTCTCTGTTACAACAAGCCTCGGTTGTTAATATGCTGAATTCGCGTTACCTGATTTACGATTTAAACAGTCCACCTTTGAAAAATCCATATGCAATGGGCAATGCATGGTTTGTAAGTTCGTTCAGAATGGTGAACAATGCCGATGAGGAAATAAATAAACTCAGGGAAACCGATCCAAAAAACGAAGCGGTTGTGGATAAACGGTTTTCGTCATTTCTGGAAGGGAAAAGTTTTGCAAAAGACGAATCGGGCAGTATAAAATTAACAGAATACAAACCCAATTACTTAAAATACAACACAAAAGCCGGTTCAGAACAGTTTGCAGTTTTCTCCGAAGTTTATTACGACAAAGGATGGAAAGCATACATCGATGGTAAGGAAACTCCTCATTTCAGGGTGGATTATATTTTACGGGGCATGGTTTTGCCTGCGGGTGAACATGTTGTTGAATTTAAATTTCACCCGAAATCATATTACACCGGCACAAAAGTTTCGTATGCAAGTTCCATCCTGTTGTTACTTGCAATTGCAGGTTATGCATTTGTTGAATACCGCAGGAAATCATAAAAATAAAACAGTAGAAAACTAACAACGGTTAATGAACAGCAGGTTACCGGCCTCTTTTTTTCAGCGAAATGTACTGGAAGTTGCACCTGAGCTTTTAGGAAAAATTCTCGCCAGAAAATTCGATAACGGGAAAACAGAAAGATTTGTTATTACCGAAGTGGAAGCTTACAGTGGTGACGGCGATCGGGCCTGTCATGCCAGCAAAGGAAAAACTTTGCGAACAGAAGTGATGTTTCGGGAAGGCGGGCTTATTTACGTTTATTTTATTTACGGAATGTACTGGATGCTGAATATTGTCACAGGCAGAAAAGATGAAGCTTCAGCCGTTCTGATTCGGGGACTTGAAGGGATTTCCGGTCCCGGAAAAGTGGGCAAAGTACTGCAATTAGACCGCTCATTTTATGGTGAAGATCTTGGAATTTCCAATAGAATCTGGGTTGAAGATGCTGAAAAAATCATCGATTTTATAACTACCCCGCGTATTGGAATCAATTATGCAGGCGAACCCTGGATAAGTAAACACTGGCGTTTTCTGTCAAAAACATAACTATTTTGGATTTGAATCCAAAAAAAGCATATCTATTTTGGATTTGAATCCAGAAAAGTCTAATTTTAATCCCGAAATGATATACAGGGAATTACTAAATATTCTGCAAGACAAACTTTTTAAGCAAAAAGCCATAATCATAACTGGTCCGCGCCAATCAGGGAAAACAACATTAATCAAACTTCTGCTGAACCAGGTAAATCAGCCTTTCATCTGGTTTAATGCTGATGAACCCAATGTGCCTGAACTTTTCAGGGCTATTTCATCAGTTGAAATAAAAAACCTGATTGGGAAAAATAAGATTATGGTAATCGACGAAGCCCAACGAATAAAAGGCATTGGGCTGACTTTAAAACTAATTGTCGATTCCCTTCCCGACATTCAGGTAATTGCAACAGGTTCTTCCTCATTCGACCTTTTAGATGAAGTAAACGAACCACTTACAGGCAGAAAATTTGAATATCAACTTTATCCTTTGTCATTTAGTGAATTATCAAAAGAAAATGGGCTGGTTGAAGAAAAACGTTTAATGAACCACCGTTTGGTATTTGGTTCTTACCCAGATGTTGTCAATAACCCGGGCGATGCAACCGATACATTAAACTGGCTGGCTGACAGTTATCTGTACAAAGATTTGTTTCGCGTGGAAA
The DNA here is from genome assembly GCA_037442685.1 of Draconibacterium sp. GTDB lineage: Bacteria > Bacteroidota > Bacteroidia > Bacteroidales > Prolixibacteraceae > Draconibacterium. The sequence continues at coordinate 31,602 of JBBIPU010000004.1, forward strand.
GCATTAAAAAGCCGGATCTAATCATAAAACTGTTACAATTGCTCTCTCATCAGGTTGGAAGTGAAGTATCGTATAACGAACTTGCACAGAATATTTCTTCTGATCCCAAAACGGTTGAAAAATATATCGGGTTGCTTGAAAAAACCTTTGTTGTTTTTCGGTTACAGGCTTTAAGCCGGAATATAAGGAATGAAATAAAAAAGTCACGAAAAATTTACTTTTATGACAATGGCATTCGAAATGCTATCATCAACAATATGAATCCGATAAATATCAGGCAGGATGTTGGAAAACTTTGGGAAAATTACCTGATCAGTGAACGGATTAAAATTACAGAATACAAAAGAATCCACGCCAATCGTTTCTTCTGGAGGACAAAACTTCAGCAGGAAATTGATTACATTGAGGAAAGAGGTGGAAAAATGTGGGCATACGAATTTAAATACAACACTTCTAAAACATCTTTTCTTTCAAAAACATTTGCGACAGCATATCCTGAACATAATTACCAGGTAATTAATCCCGATAATTACCAGAAATTTCTTTTGGAAGAATAACTATTTCCCGATTACAAACCTGTCGTAAAGCCAAAGTAAAATCACAGCAGATACTGCAACACCAGAATACAAAATCCAGATGTTGGAAGGATGATAATTAGCCCACAAAAAGCTGTCGAGTTCACTTCCATTCATTCCAAGTTTTTCAGAGGCCATTTGAACATATTCGTTTTTCGAGAAATTTTCAGAAATTTCAGGGATTGAAATTCCCCGTTTAGCCACTTCCTGCTGAAGAAGATAAATTTTATCAGCAATTTTTTCGTAAACATCGCCCGAAAGCCAGCCGGCAAGCTGGTGACCTGCTGCAATCGGCAGAAACGAAGTCCCCATGTACAACGCTTTTTTATCGGCAGGGGCAATCCGGCCAACATATTCTGTAAATTTTGGCGAACTTGCCATTTCTCCCAGCGCAAAAACAAGTATTCCCAATAAAATAAGCCAGCCACTCTGGTTCGAAAACATCATTCCCAATCCTCCTGCGAGCACAAGGATTCCACCCATCATCGCTGCCAGCGGACGAAAACGCATTACAAAAGCCGAAACAATAATCTGAAATGCAATTATAAAAAACGAATCCATGCTGCTTAACGACACTGCTGTAATTGTACCTTCCTGTGTTCCGATTGATTTTGCAAGCCACGGCCAGAATTTATAAATCCCTTCGTACAGAACAGTAGTATCCACCCACTGGTCGATGAAAACAGGGAAAGAATAATACAACTGGTTAAAGGCTGTCCAGAAAAGGATCATAATAATAAGAAAAAGAACATATTTCCAGTTCCTTAAAGTGATACCGATATTTACGAAAGCTTGCAATATATTTTTACCCAGCGAAGTAATGCCTTCCTTTTGAACAGGTTCTTTAAAGAAAAAGAAAGTGATCAGATAATTTGCCCCGATAGAGAGCATCGACATGTAAAACACATAATCCCAGGTTTTTTGCATCAGCACTCCGGCAATAAACGGACCGATGAATCCGCCGATATTCACCATCATATAAAAAATACCAAAACCAATCGACGAGGTTTCATCGGTTGTGTTGCGGGCAATCATTGCCGAAATAATCGGTTTAAAAAAGGCGCCGCCAACACAAGTCCACACAAATGCAAAAAACATCAACCCGAAAGTATCGAAGCTTTTTATCATGTAAAATCCCGACACATAAAGTGTAAACGAGAGAAATAAAATGCGTTTGTAGCCCACCTTGTCGGCAATTGCCCCGGTTATCACAGGAAGAAAATACAACAGCATTGATCCGGTGCCCATAATAATTCCTTTTTGAGCCTGCGTAAGTCCAAGTGCACCGGTGTCTTTCGAATTGACAAGGTAAAGGGCAAATGCCAGGTAAAATCCATACCATGCCCAGCGTTCGAAAAGTTCGATGATATTCGATGCCCAGAAAGTGGTATTATACTTTTTAAAAACCGAAAGAAATTGCATTGATTTGATTTTTTATTTTGAAAGTTATGATTTTAAGATCCCGTATTTTTTTCAAGTTCCTTGATAATTATGTCGAGTCTGTCTTTTATTTCCTTATTGACTTCGCTTTGTTTGTACCTGTCGGTAAGGATCACAAGGTTATTTATCAGCGACATTTCGCGGTTCTGATCTTCATCAACCGCCGATGCTAGCTGGTCAGGCAAACTGAAATAATACTCAAGCAAATCAAAACTGTTTTTCGACAAAACCTTTACTAACCGGTTTGCTTTTTCAGTTTCTCCGGCTTTGTAATACAATTCCACGGCAGGAAAAGAATCATAAGTCAGCGGTATTTTCTGATCCGGGAAAATTTCAAACATTTTGTCAAGAACTTCTGTTGCCCTCTTGTTATCCCCTTTTTCGATGAGCTCCTGAGCCAGACGGGCGAACATGTAACGAGCCTGAATGATATTGATTGTTTTTTTATTGTAATCGTCGAGATAAATTTTCGGATCATTTACATTTCCCCATACAAATTTCTTCATCACATTGTTATAAAGAATATCGGCATCGATTCTTCCTCTGTTCATTCCGCCACCTTTTGTTTCGATTGGTACGAACCTGTATGCCAGTCCTTCAAATTGTAAATAATCGAGGAAAAATATGCTGTTTGAATATAAAAGACTGTGATCGATATAAATAGGGCGCTCCCAGTTGTTGGCAGCAATAATATTTAAAACGGCCATTTCGCCTTTGATAATGTAATTTTTTGTAATTCTGAATTTTACCGAATCAACAATCAGGTCAGCATCTTCAGGTTTAACGGTACCGGTTTTAAGAACTTTTTGTTTATCGACTGTGATATGAAAACTCCGGGAAGGTAAAAAATCCATCTTCTCTCCGCTTACAACCGTAACCTTTGTCCGTTCATCGTCGCTGCCCAGAAATTTCATTGCCTCGCTCAGTTCCACCGAACCTTTTATGACTTCCTTGAACAACACGGCATCCATCCTTCCCATATAATACTGAGGTTTATCGAACGAAAAAGGTATTGGTGCAGCTTTGTTCGTTGCCCGCCTGTTCTGGGTGATGTACCAGTCCATTCCGAGATAACTGAGGTTAATGATTTTTATATCGGGCCTCACTCCCTCCACTTCCTGAACATACCAAAGCGGGAAAGTATCGTTGTCGCCATAAGTAAAAAGAAGGGCATTGGGTGCGCATGATTCGAGGTAATTTTTTGCATAATCGCGTGTCATGTACCTGCCCGAACGGTTATGATCATCAAAGTTTTGTGCAAGCAATATTCCCGGAACAAGCACAAGCGAAACAACCGTAACCACAACTGCACCGGGCACACCTTTTAATATTTTCTGGACCAATGAATACAGCGCAGCGACGCCAAGTCCGATCCAGATAGTAAAAGCATAAAACGAACCTGTATATGCATAGTCGCGTTCGCGAGGCTGGTACGGGGTCTGATTCAGATAAACAATTATGGCAATGCCGGTAAAGATAAAAAGCAGCATTACAGCAGTAAAACTTTCCTTTCCGCTTTTGCCACTGTTGTACTGGTAAAACAAACCAATGAGTCCTAACAGTAGGGGCAGAAAGTAGTACACATTTCTGCTGGGATTATTTTTCATCGATTCGGGCATTTTATCGCGAGACCCAACCCTTGCACTATCGAGAAATTCAATCCCGCTGATCCAGTTTCCGTTGTTAAAACCGCCCTGCCCCTGAATATCGTTTTGTCGTCCGACAAAATTCCACATAAAATAACGCATGTACATATATCCCAACTGGTAGGTGAAAAAGAACCTCAGATTCTCACCAAAAGTCGGTTTCATTACAGTTTTCACTTCTCCTCCATCTCTTATCCTGACAGGTTTACCTTTAATATTTCCCCACTGTTTGTAAGCTTCAATATGTTCAGGACTACTGCTGTACATGCGCGGGAAAAAGGTTTCGAGTTTAGGTTCATATTCAGTTCCTTCCGAAAGTGTTCCTGTCACTTTGTATTTACCATCAACTTTGTTGTACTGATCTTTTTCACCTGTAGTTGCAATCGCAGGGGCATTGTAATACTGACCATAAATCAATGGCCTGTCGCCATATTGTTCACGATTCAGATAGCGAAGAAGCGCGAATGCATTGTCAGGATTGTTCTGGTTCATTGGTGGATTTGCTGAAGCCCTGATGATGATGGTTGCAAAGGACGAATAGCCGATTATGATTACAATGACCATAATAACCGCAGTGTTCCAGATGACCATTTTTCGTTTTTGAGTAAATATAACCGCCCAAACCGAAGCAGCAATAATCAAAGCTATCAGAAATAAGACACCCGAATTAAACGGCAACCCGAAACTGTTTACGAATAACTTGTCGAAAATAAAAGCCAGACGCGGAATCCCCGGAATTATAATGTACTGGATCAAAACCAGAACACTAGTCGAAACTGCCAGTGCAAGGATAAAACCTTTCCATGAAAACGGATATTTTCTAAAATAGTAAACCACGCCAATGGCCGGAATTGCAAGCAGGTTGAGCAGGTGAATCCCGGTTGATAATCCCATCAGGTAAGCAATCAGAATCAACCATCGATTTGCATTTGGCTCATCGGCTACATTTTCCCATTTTAAAATAGCCCAGAAAACAGCAGCAGTAAAAAACGACGAAAGTGCATAAACCTCGCCTTCCACTGCCGAAAACCAGAATGAATCGGTAAAAGCAAATGCCAGTGAACCAACTAAACCACTTCCCCAAACCGCAATTTGTGCACCTTTTGTCAATTCATCTTCGCTGAAAAGTTTTTTTGCCAGGTGGACAATACTCCAGTACAACAACATGATTGTGCCTGCGCTGGCCAGCGCCGACATTGAATTCATCATTACTGCCACTTTTGTAGTGTCGGGTGCAAAAATGGTAAAGAAATGCCCCAAAATCATTTGTAACGGCGCTCCCGGCGGATGACCCACTTCGAGTTTATAGGCGCTTGTGATAAATTCGCTGCAGTCCCACCAGCTGGCCGTTGGCTCAAGCGTAATGAGGTATGTTATTGCGGCTATTACAAACACTGCCCACCCCAGAATATTATTGATTAATGTTGTTTTTTGCATGATTGATTTTTTTGAACAATTGCAAATATAAGGTTTTAAAAAGATTTGGTGTGCCTGCCTTAAAATCGTTGTTTTAAATCAAATTACACTGATCTGAAAAAAAAATACCGGAACCCCCCTGAAAGAAAAAAATTTATATTTTTGCACCGTCTTTAACGAAAAGACAATCAAGGACTGACCTGTGGTGTAACTGGCAACACGTCTGATTTTGGTTCAGAAGAGTCCAAGTTCGAGCCTTGGCAGGTCAACCAGAAATTAAAGGGAGTACAATTAAGTTTGTGCTCCCTTTTCTTTTCAGAAATTTGAAATAAACTTCGCTTTCTATTTTCTCATTAAATCGAGACCACTCTGGTTTTGGAACAGAAGATTACATGTTTTGGCTTTGGTATAATGTTTTAGTCACACTCCTTTAAATGCATTCTTATTTTATATTTTTGCCCGATAAGAAAAATTTAAATGAAAAATAAAACAGACTGTTTTCTTGTATTTACAGGTAAAAAAGAAACGCAGAAACTGGTTACTCAACTCAGAAACACGGAACTTGTAAATGACATTTTTGTTCTGACTTCTGATAATATACAAATTGATAATGCAAAAGTCTTGATTAGCAGGCATTTGTTGTCATCTGAAACTATTAAAATGGTTGCGGAAAACATCAATACTGAATTTACTTTGCTGGCATTGCAGAATCAGCCTCTGGAAACAGGCCAGTTTGCAATCGAACGAATGCTTCAGGTGGCTGAAAATTCAGGCGCTGCAATGGTTTATTCCGATTACACGGAAATAAAAAACGGGATTTCGTCGGCACACCCGGTCATCGACTACCAGGAAGGCAGTCTGCTCGACGATTTTAATTTTGGCCCGGTTCAGCTTTTCAGAAGCGATGTTTTAAAATCGTTTGAAAGCGAAGATTTAATATGGGTAGGTTTTTATGCGCTGCGATTGCATGCTTCACTCAGCGGGGAACTGGTACACATTCCTGAACCACTTTTCACCATGGTTGAAACTGATATCCGGAAATCGGGAGAAAAACAATTCGATTATGTTAGTGGCAGCGCCCGCGAAAAACAGATCGAGATGGAAAAAGTCTGTACCGTGCATCTCAAAAAAATCGGTGCTTATTTAAGGCCTCCTTTTAAAGAAGTTGATTTTTCGGAAGGAATTTTTCCGGTGGAAGCATCCGTAATTATCCCTGTCCGCAACCGTGTAAAAACTATTAAAGATGCAGTGGAATCAGTTCTTTCGCAAAAGACGGATTTTCGTTTCAACCTGATTGTTGTGGATAATTATTCCACCGATGGTACAACAGAAATCCTGTCGGAATATGCAAAAAACAAACAGTTGCTTCATGTTATTCCTGACCGGAAAGATATGGGGATTGGAGGTTGCTGGAATGTCGGGGTTTTTAATAAGGAATGTGGAAAATTTGCAGTTCAGCTTGACAGCGATGATTTGTATTCTTCAGAAAATACACTTCAGAAAATTGTGGATAAATTTTACGAAGAGAAGTGTGCAATGGTAATTGGAAGTTACCGGATGACCAATTTTGAACTGGAAGAAATCCCCCCCGGAATTATCGATCACAAAGAATGGACACCAGACAATGGCCCCAACAACGCTTTGCGGATTAACGGCCTTGGCGCCCCGCGTGCTTTTTACACTCCGGTTTTGAGGGAAATAAAAGTACCGAATGTCAGTTACGGAGAAGATTACGCGGTGGGGTTGGCCATTTCGCGCGAATTTAAAATCGGGCGGATTTACGAACCGGTTTACCTTTGCCGCCGCTGGGATGACAACTCCGATGCTTCGCCTGACATCTCAAAGCAAAATGCTCATAATTTGTACAAAGACCGGATTCGGACAATTGAGCTGAAAGCTAGAATAAAAAAAACAGGCAGGCAAGAGCAGACAGCAGGCAAAACTCTGTGAAACTTTGTGCCTTCTCTGTGAATTCTGTGGTTAAAAATAAGGAGATGCTAAATTCAAAAATTATTTCTTTAAAAGAACTTTCAAAATCTGGGTCAACTGAAAACCTGAATAATCAGGCTTTAGCATTACTTGAAAACCAGAAATCGACCTGGAAAATTGCTGCTGACAATTTTAAAGTACTTAAAAATGTTCAGACCAGGGATTTCGATTTTGGCCATTTCAAAATAACAACCCAGTTTAATTCCGGAAGAATCCTTTCATCGGCTGCAAAAACCGATGCCAAAAGTATCGCCGGACGTCCCTGTTTTCTGTGTATAAAAAATCTGCCACCGGAACAAAGAGGAATTTTGTTTCAGAATAAATATTTGATACTTGTAAATCCGTATCCTGTTTTTTCGCAGCATTTTACGATTTCAAGTCTGGAACACACTCCGCAGGAAATTCTGCCACACTTTGCCGATTTACTCGATTTAAACCGGAACCTGCCCGGTTTCACCATTTTTTACAACGGCCCTCAATGTGGAGCTTCGGCTCCCGATCATTTTCATTTTCAGGCGGTGCCAAAAAATTCGTTGCCTGTTGAAACCGAATTTGCTTTGCTGGAAGAAAAATATTCAGAAGCCATTTTCGATAACGAAAAACTGAAAATACTGGCAGTTGAGAATTACCTCAGGCGATTTTTTGCAATTATTTCAGGCTATAAAAATCAGATAATCAATCGATTTGAGATTCTGTACAAAAATCTGATTCTGGCAGGAGGCGGGGAACCGATGATGAATATATTATGCAGTTATCAGGATAAAAAATGGAGAGTGATTATATTCCCGCGCAACAAACAGCGCTCATCGCATTTTTTCAGAACCGGTACGGAGCAGATTGTTGTAAGTCCGGCTGCAGTTGAACTCGGTGGTGTGCTGATTCTGCCTCGTGAAGGGGATTTTGAAAAAATAGGCAGGCAGTTAATTGCCGAAATTTATGAAGAGGTTACAATTAGCAACGAAGCATTCAGCTATTTAAAAAACAGGTTAAAAAATTAAATTTAAAACTTAGCGTTTCTGCGCTTCTGCGGTTTAAAAAAATGACAACACAACCAATAATAAATGTGGGAGTAGTGGCTTGCGAAAAGCTGCATTTTGGTTTTACCGGGTCGTTTAAAAATGGTGATTCCGTAGTAAGTTCAGGCGAATATACTGCAACCGTTCAGAACAGACAGGTGGTTGTTGAAGATGATTCAGGAATTAAAATAATATCCGAATCGTTTCTGTTTATTCCCGATTCGTTTAATTCAGTTTTCGGATTGAAAAATGTTGTGATCGGGGTCAATTTTCACTGGGAACAAAAAGAGAATCAGTATTTTAGGGGAGCTCTTAAACTGATTGCAGAAGAAAATAAAGTGAGGGCAATTAATATTATTGAAGTTGAGGAATACCTGAAAAGTGTGATATCTTCGGAGATGAGCGCTGCAAGTACGATTGAGTTGTTAAAAGCGCATTCTGTTATTTCCCGGAGTTGGCTGCTCGCACAAATCGAAAAAACCAGATCGATTCAGTCGGGTGGGGGATTTTACCAGACTTATTTCGAATCGGATGCCGAAATTATCCGCTGGTACGATCGCGAAGACCACGTTAACTTTGATGTTTGTGCCGACGACCACTGTCAGCGGTACCAGGGAATTTCAAAAATTCATTCTGATAAGGCCCGGCAGGCTGTTGAAGAAACTTTTGCCGAGGTTTTGGTTTTTGCTGAAAAAATCTGCAACACACGCTTCTCAAAATGTTGCGGCGGCATTTCCGAAAATTTTGAAAATGTGTGGGAACCGGTGGTTCACCCCTATTTAACGAAAGTGGTTGACAATCAAAATAATCCGGAAGATTTCGATACCAATTTGGAAAATGAGGAAAACGCTGAAAAATGGATTCGAAACAATCCTCCGGCATTTTGCAATACAACCGATAATAAAATTATTTCGCAGATTTTACCCGGTTTCGACCAGGCAACCACCGATTTTTACCGCTGGAAAGTGGAATACAAGCAAAAAGAAATTTCAGAATTAATCAGAAAACGTTCAGGGATCGATTTTGGCGAAATTGTAAAACTGGATCCGGTTGAAAGGGGCGTTTCGGGAAGGTTGTTTAAACTCAGGATTACTGGTACAAAAAAAACGCTTGTGGTCGGGAAGGAGCTTGAAATCAGAAAGTGGTTGTCGGAATCCCATTTGTACAGTTCTGCTTTTGTAATCGACCATCTGGAAATTAAAGATGGAATTCCGCAAAAGTTTGTTTTAACCGGTGCAGGCTGGGGGCACGGTGTTGGACTTTGCCAGATCGGTGCCGCCGTAATGGGCGAAAAGGGATATTCGTACAAGGAAATTCTGAAGCATTATTTTAAAGGGGCTGAACTGAAAAAAATGTATTAATAAAACTGAAAATCTGGTACTACTCTACCAGATTTTCAGTTTTATTTTATATTTTTGACTCATGATTGCAAGAAATGCAGAAAAATCTGTCAGAGAGTTGGTGAAATACTTTCCATGTGTTGCCGTGGTTGGGCCAAGACAAGTTGGTAAAACAACTCTTGTAAATCAAATTATTAAAGATAATACAGATTTTATTTATCTCGATCTTGAAAATCCAGCCGATTTTAATCGGTTAGATGATGCTGCTGCTTATTTTGCACAATTCGAAGATAAATCATTTGTAATCGATGAAGTTCAGCGCCGGAAAGAGTTATTCCCGATAATGCGCTATGTAATTGACAAAAACCGGAAACCCGGGCGTTTTATTTTATTGGGTTCTGCCTCCCCCGATTTGATTAGGGATAGTTCTGAAAGCCTAGCTGGAAGAATTGCGTTTTTCGAACTTTATCCTTTAAATATTCTGGAGATATCAAAAAACTATCCTGTTGAGCAATTGTGGTATAATGGAGGATTTCCGCAAGCTTTCATCGAAACAGTACCTAAACCGTTTTGGATGGAAAATTTTGTCAGAACATACATCGAAAAGGATCTGATACAACTTGGATTTCCGGGTAACAGCATAAAAGTCAGGCGTTTATGGCAAATGTTGGCGCATCTGCATGGCAATATTATAAATTTTGCAGAATTAAGTAAGAGCGTAGAACTCGATGTTAAAACGGTAACAAGTTATATCAGGTTTCTTGAAAACTCCTTTCTTGTTCGCGTTTTACAGCCTTTCTTTATAAATATAAAAAAGAGATTGATTAAATCGCCAAAAATATATTTGCGCGATTCCGGGATACTTCATTATTTTCTTGGATTGGAAGGTAAAAAGGATATTTTTGGCCACCCCAAAATGGGAGCTTCGTGGGAAGGATTTGTTATCGAACAGATGATGGCCAATTTGAAACCAAACCGGCAGTTGTTTTTTTACCGGACACATAACGGCGCTGAACTCGATTTGGTAATTGAAAGAGGGGGAATCCCCGTCGCCGGAATTGAAATTAAATACGGTTCGAACTTTACACCCTCACGCGGAAATACGGAAGCAGTTCAGACATTGAATACAAAAGATAATTTTATTATTGTTCGTGAGAATGAGGATTTTTTGCATAAAAACTTCAGGATTTGTGGAATAGAAATTTTTCTGGAGAAGTATTTGCCTCAAATTTAAAACAGGAAAATTGAAAAAGACATTAATAACCGGTATATTATTGTTGATTACTTCATTAATTCATGCTGTCGAGGTAATCCGCATCAACCATTTGGGTTATTTACCGCAATCAGTAAAGGTTGCAGTGTTTTTATCTTCTGCAAAAAACAATGTTTCAGAATTTACTGTAATCGACGCTGAGGCTGAAAAAATTGTCTTTACAGGAAAAACACAGGAGAAAAATGCAGAAGGGTGGGGAATGAAAACTGCACTGCGGCTGAATTTTTCAAAACTTGAAAAAAGCGGGAGTTATTATATCAAAGCTGGGAAAACAAAATCGCCGGTGTTTAAAATTGCAGCCGGTGTTTATGCAGGCACAGCAGATTTTATACTAAATTACATGCGCCAGCAACGTTGCGGATACAATCCTTTTCTGAAAGATTCCTGTCACACGCACGACGGAATTATTGTTGATCATCCCACCAAAACAGGTGAAAAAATCGATGTGGTTGGAGGCTGGCACGACGCCACTGACTACCTTCAGTATTCAACAACCTCTGTCAATGCGGTTTACCAGATGATGTTTGCATACCGGCATTTTCCGGAAGTTTACGGAGACCGGTTTGATGCAGACGGGAATAAGGGAAGCAACGGAATTCCCGACATTCTGGACGAAATAAAATGGGGCCTTGAATGGATGCTTAAAATGAATCCTGCTCCCGGTGAAATGTACAACCAGATAGCCGACGACCGCGACCACATCGGGTTCAGGCTGCCTGTGGGCGACAAGGCAGATTACGGATTAGGTGAATACCGTCCGGTTTATTTTGTCACCGGCAAACCACAGGGTCTTGCGAAATTTAAAAACCAGTCAACAGGGGTATCATCAATAGCAGGAAAATTTGCATCAGGTTTTGCTTTGGCTTCTTCTGTTTTTGAAAAAACTGATCCTGAGTTTTCGAAACTGATGAAGCAAAAAGCATTGGATGCCTGGAAATTTGCGCTTTCCGACACAGGTTACACACAGACTGCATGTAATGTTTCGCCCTATTATTACGAGGAAAGCAACTTCGCAGACGATCTTGAATTAGGTGCGGCTCAGCTATTTGAAACAACAGGTGATCGGGCTTTTCTGAAAGAAGCGGAATTCTGGGGAAAACAGGAACCAGTCAGCCCGTGGATAAAAAACGACACTGCAGGTCATTATGCTTCTTACCCGTTTGTCAATGTCGGACATTCCTGGCTGATTCAGAATAAATCAGAACATTTTAAGGAATTTTACAAAGAAGGATTGCAAATTTTGTATGATCGCGGTAAAAACGATCCTTTTTTCAACGGATTGCCATTTTTGTGGTGTTCGAACAACCTGGTTGTTGCTGTAATAACACAAGCCCGGCTTTATCGCGATGAAACAGGAGACATGGAATTTGAAGAAATGGAAGCTTCGCTGCGTGATTGGCTTTTTGGTTGCAATCCGTGGGGAACTGCCATGATTTGCGGACTTCCGGGCGTTGAAGATTCGCCGGAGTTTCCGCATTCATCTTACACTGTTTTGTTGGGTGATACAACCCCAGGCGGGCTGGTGGATGGCCCGATTGACGCCGAGCGTAACAAAAAACAAATCGGTATTGCTCTTCAAAAACCCGATGAATATGAGGCTTTTAATCAAGGAAAGGCTGTTTACCACGATGATACCGGCGATTATTCAACCAATGAGCCCACAATGGATGGAACGGCAAGTCTCAGTTTTTACCTGGCTTCATTGGCAGAAGATGGGAAAAAGCAGCCGGGGATGACAGTTTATGAAAAAGATGAAACAGGGTCAATTATCAGAATCAATCCTGAAAAAAGAAATATCTACCTGGTTTTTACAGGTGATTCACTTTTTGAAGGCGGTGATTATATCGTCAATGCCTTGAAAACAAATCAGATCAAAGGTTCGTTCTTTTTTACAGGGAATTTCCTCAGAAATCCGGCGCACAAAAAAATTATTCATAAAATCATAAAGAACGGAAATTATGTCGGGCCTCATTCCGACAAACATCTTTTGTATTGCGACTGGAAGAAAAGAGATTCCACCCTTGTTACTTTCGAAGAATTTAAATCCGATCTCGACAACAATTACAGGGAACTCGAAAAATTCAGCATTCAGCGCAAAGACGCGCCATTTTTTATGCCGCCTTACGAATGGTGCAACCGCGAAGTTGTTTCATGGGCAGAAAAACTCGAACTGAAAGTTATCAATTTCACCCCCGGAACCGGAACTAATGCTGATTACACTTCTCCACGGATGAAGAATTATGAATCGTCGGAAAAAATATGGCAGAACCTGAAAAATTTTGAAGAATATCAATCCAAGCATTGCAATGGTGCTGTTTTATTAATTCATCCGGGAACTGTACCGGAACGGAAGGACAAATTTTATTACCTGATTGACGATTTGATCGGATACTTTTATTCCAACGGTTACCGTTTTTTGCCATTAAAAGTTAATCAGGTGCCAGCACCGAAAACGGATAAAAAGACAGATTCCGGAAAATCCAGAACAAAATGACTACGGCAAAAATAATCCACGGAGTGCTTTTAAAATAGAAGATATTCGGGAGCTTCCAATGAAAAAGACGATTAAACACCGGGTGCAGATAATGGTAAACAATGAGTAACGCTGCTGGTAAAAACAGGAAGTTGTAACTGATTACTCCTGCAAAATCAAGGTGCAGTAAACTATGAAAGGCTCTCTGCGAACCACATCCCGGACAATAATAACCAGTGAGCGCATTGAAAGGGCAACGGGGAAAAATTCTGTTTTTAACCGGATCGAGAACAAAAAAAAGGACTGCCACTCCTGTCGCAAAGAGTAGCAGTCCGGTATTGATTATTTTCTTCATCCGTTAAAAATTAACGCCACCCAGCGATAATCCCGCCAGTACGCCAAAAACAGCAAGTAAGGTGATTACAAGTGCAATAATTATTCCGCTGCCAAAAGCTATCCAGGCCCAAAGTCTGGCATTTCTGCTTGCTTCGGCAGCTCCCTGAACATCGCCGGCATTCCATTTCGAATTCACCTGTGCAGCAAAAATTATTGATACAATTCCCAGAATCTGGCAACAAAAAATTGTGGTCAGAATGGCGAAAACAAGATAATTCGGCGGAGGTGTCTGTTGTTGGTTTAGTTGTTGGTCGTTCATAATTTTAATAGTTAAAAGATTATTTTTTGAGTTTTAACAAATTTAAGTGATGAATTCAATAAATGAAATAGCTGAGACAGATTAAATTTTGAAAAACAGAAGAAATTGAGATGAAATAAAATGGAATACAATTTTAAATCACATTTCAGAATTATTCACTCAAAAATTTTTTGTTCAGATTGTATTAATTCCCGTCAAGGATTTTCTGCCTGCAATAACTCACTTTAAAAGAATACATTCTGCATTAACTTCTCATTAACATCATTGAATTAAACCAATAGAGGATAAAAATGTCCTTTATTATAAAAACAAAATAATTTCTGAAAACAAAATTCAGTAAGAATGGAATCACATTAGTGTAAAACAATTAAAATAAAAGGATTATGGTTTCACAAATTCAAAAAGAGAAAGCAGAAACGTTCCTGAAATTTCATCATGACAAGGATATTTTGGTTTTGTTAAATTCGTGGGATGCAGGAAGTTCGAGATTGGTTGAAGCATGCGGTTACAAGGCAATTGCTACAACCAGTATGGGAATTGCGGCCTCACTGGGTAAACCCGACTGCGAGGTTATTCAGTTAACCGAATTGCTCCGGATAGTCACGGAAATTGTTAATGCAGTCCAGGTTCCGGTAACGGTTGACTTTGAAGCCGGTTACGGAAATAATGTGGATGAAATTATTGAGTCGGTTAAAAAACTCATATCCACAGGAATTGTGGGAATCAACATTGAAGACAGCATTGAATTAAACCCGGTGCTGATTGACGAGAAGGAATTTTGCAGGAGAATTTCGGCTATCCGTGCATTATCCGATTCACTGGGCTTTCACCTGGTGATTAATGCACGAACTGATTCATTTTATACTTCAGCGGGGTCAACCCTGGAAAAATTAACTGAATCGATCAAACGGGGCAACAAATACCGTGAAGCAGGGGCAGATTGCATTTTTGTTCAACCGGTTGGTGATAAGGAAACTATTAGAACGCTGGTGAAAGAGATCAATGCTCCCATTAATATTCTTTCAAATCCCGGAATTGGGACCGTTCTACCACCCTCTGTCAGGGAACTGCAGGATTTGGGTGTTGCCCGTTTAAGCCTTGGTTCGGGTTTGATGAAAGCAACCCTGGCTTTAATGAAAAAAGTTGCTGACGAACTGTCGGAACAGGGAACTTACACTCTTTTATCTGATACAATGACACCGCGTTCCGATGCGGCACTGGCTTATAAAATGGCAATCGG
>JBBIPU010000004.1:46764-58795 GCA_037442685.1 Draconibacterium sp.
CTGATACAATGACACCGCGTTCCGATGCGGCACTGGCTTATAAAATGGCAATCGGGATGAATAAATAATGAACATCGCTTAAATTAAACCGCTGACACGACTCAGTGATTTTTTATGTACTTTACATGTAAAACCCGATATGCAGCAGTTTTACACTTGTGCGACATCGTCTTGTTAAACAATTATTTAAGTACAAGAATACCACCTGCAAAGGGTGGCATTTTTTATTTAATCAACTTCAAACTGAAAAATCAGTTATAAAACTGAAAATATAGTTGCAAAACTGAAAAATCAGTTGTATGTTTGTTTCTGTCATTTCGAACCTGAGGTACGAGGGTGAGAAATCTGTTTCAAAGATGAGATTCCTCCTCATTCTTCGTCGGAATGACAATTAAATAAGAAGCAGAAAATGAAAAAACTAACACGCAAAGAAGAAGAGGTAATGAAAATCCTCTGGAAGCTGGAGAAAGCTTTTGTAAAAGATATTGTTGAAGAATACGACGATCCAAAACCGCATTATAACACGGTTTCGTCGCTGGTGCGGTTGCTGCAGGACAAAGGAATTGTTGGCTTCACACAATACGGAAATACCTACGAATATTATCCGCTAATGACAAAAGAAGAATACCGCGGCACTTTTATGAAACAGGTGGTAAGCGATTATTTCGATAACTCGTACAAAAGCGCGGTTGCCTTTTTTGTAAAGGAAAAAGGTTTGTCGCCTGCCGAGTTGGAAGAGCTGATAAAAATGATTAAAGAGCAGGAATAATGGAAACGTACCTCGTTTACATCGGGAAATCGGCGATTGCTGCCGGCGCTTTTTACATCGCGTTTCTGCTGCTTTTCCAAAACCAGAAACATTTTGTGTTTAACCGCATTTATTTGCCGGTTTCGCTGGCGCTGAGTTTTGTAATCCCACTGATTACTTTTACCACTGTAAAATACATTGAACCTGTAAATTTCGATGTGAACAGTTTTGCATATCTCGCGCCTGCGTCCGGAGAAATTGTACAACCTGCATTTGTACTGGAGTGGTACCATTATTTGTTCGGATTGTACTTGCTGGGAACGGCCGGATTCCTGTTTCATCTTTTGTTGGGCCATCTCAAAGCCATCAAAATCATTCAAAAAAGTCGTGTTCAGAAAATTTTTAGCAACCTCGTAAACATTACCCAAAAAGATGTCCACCCGTTTTCGTTTTTCAGCAAAATTGTGCTTTCCGAAAAAACAGTTTTGCACCCCGATTTGGAAATGATTGTCAGCCACGAAAACATTCATGTTCGCGAAAAACACACGCTCGACATTCTTTTTACCGAAATCATTTTTCTTTTCCAATGGTTTAACCCGTTTGCCTGGCTGCTGAAAGACGCTGTAAAAAACAACCTCGAATACCTTACCGACCACGAAATTGCAAAACGTTTTAACCCGCAAACCTACCAACTTGCCATGGTAACACTGGCCGACAAACAGGGAATTGCGCCATTTTTAACCGCTTTAAACGGAAGTCAGCTTAAAAACCGTATAGTCATGATGAAAAAGAAAACAGAAAACAAGTATGCAATTTTAAAACAATTGGTAGTTCTCCCGTTACTGGCAGTTTTGGTAATGGGGCTGTCGAACAATGAAGTGAAAACTGAAGTTATTCAGTCTGAACAAACAGAGATACTGAATGGAATCATTGTAAAAGGGAAAGTTACAGATGAAAAAGGCACTCCAATTGAAGGAGCTTCAATCGAAGTAAAAGGAACAACAACAGGTACAATCACTGATTCTAACGGAAATTATGAACTCCAGGTGAATAACGGAAACGAAATACTCAGTTTTCTGGTTCCTGATTTTGAAACAGTGAATATTGACATAAACGGACAAAATGTAATCGATGTTCAGTTAAAGTCAGATGAATCTGGCAAAAACAGTGTAGTCAAAGTAAACACAATTGGGGCAAAAAATTTCACTTTGAAAAAAGAAGATAAAAACATCGTTTCAGGTAAAGTCACGAACGAAAAAGGTGAACCACTTTCAGGAGCAAATGTCCTGATAAAAGGAACTACTTCAGGAACAATGACAGATTCAAAGGGGGATTTTAAGTTAAATGTTGAAAGTAAAACTACCACATTATTAATTTCAATGATTGGATATGATGAAACCGAAGTGAAATTAGATAGTATCAATGATTTTAAGATTGTACTTAAAAAGGATGGAGTTCCTCATTCTTATGAAATAAAGTTTGACGAAACTAAAAAATCGGAAGAAATTGAAGTAGTTGGTTACGGAAGTACAGAAAGCAGGCAACCACAATCCGCTAGCTTTACCATTTCAGGCGGAATGAATGGAACAATGCAAAAAGGCAGTGAAAATGTTACAATTACTCCTTCTTCACAAAATGGTTTAACCATCAGAGCTACCAGTGGATTCTCCGGGGAACCGCTTTATGTTGTTGATGGCATTGAAACAACCTCAACCAATCTGAATAAACTTTCACCTGACAGCATTGAGTCAATTTCGGTTCTAAAAGACCAGTCGGCTACCGCATTGTATGGCGACAAAGGAAAAAACGGAGTTGTTGTGATAACAACTAAGAAATATGGGCAAAATAACAAGTCGGGTGAAGTTGTGGTAACAGGTTATGGATACAATTCCGCTTTATTAGGCAATCCTGCCCCGTTCGGTTCGGCAAAGGGAAAATCCCAACCTCTTATTCTTGTAAACGGCAAAGAAACCGGGCAAACACTAAATAATATCGACCCAGCAACAATTGAATCGGTGTATGTTTTGAAAGATGAAACAGCCACAAAAAAATATGGTGAAAAAGGCAAAAACGGCGTGCTTGAAATTTCGCTGAAAAATGGAAATGAAAAACCAAAAATTACTACTCAGCTTGAACTTCGGAGATTTATTGCTGAAAAAATTAAATATCCGAAGGATGCTCAGGAGGTTAGCAAAGAAGGAATAGCCCAGCTTTTCATAAATTTAGATAAAAACGGAAAAATCATTACTGCTTCAGGCAAAGCTTCTTCCGTGGATTATTTTCTTGATGAAGTAGTTGTAACCGCCAATAAAAATGATGTTGTTATTCTTGATTCTCCTCAAAATAATCCTAATATTTTTGTCGATGAAATAAAAAGGGTTGCTGATTTATTGCCAATTATTGACGTCCCTGAATTTAAAGGGAAAACGATTGGTGTTACTGTGAAATTTGAATTACAGGAAACCACAGACAAACAGACTGTTTATGATTTAAGGTCAGCAATAGCCCGATCGATTAAATACCCCGTTGTAGCACAAGAGAACAACCAGCAGGGAGTTGTTGAAATCTGGGCATTCATTGCAAAAGACGGAACAATCAGCCGGATAACCGACAAAAGGCCGGACGGGAAATTTATTAACGTGGATGAAGTTGTGGTTACTGCTCTGAAAAGTGAAAAAGCTGTAACTTCAGAAAAAAGTAAGGACCTGGGTTTACTCGTGAAAGAATCAAAAAGAGTAATCGAACAGCTTTCACCACTTACCATTCCTGAACTGGCAGGCGAAATGGTATGTTTCAGAATAAAGTTTGTTTTGGAGTAAATCAAGTAATGTAAACGTTTATCGGTTTCGAACCACGAAAGTAACATCGAAGTTCGTCCCTCCTGCCTACCGGACAGGCAGGCTTTAATTGCGCATCATTAATTGAAAATAAAACTCTAATATTAAATGGGGATTGAGAATTGGTTTCCGGTAATTAAGAACTTTTCATTCGGAATCCCCCTGAATCCCCCTTTGAAAACAATAACGGTATTCCAAAAAAAGTCTGGCGTTCAAAGGGGGACGAGCCCTGAACAAAGTTGGATAACCGGTTGTAATAAAAGCAACATCGAAGCTCGTCCCCCTTTAATTGCGATACACGAATTGAAATAGACACTTTGAAAAAAAATGGAGCATTATCATTTTAGATTAGTGTCAAAGGGGGACGAGCACTGAACAAAAATGGTTAATAGGTTGGGCAAAAATTAACTTCTCAATAATGAATGCAAACAGGAATTCGACTTCATTTTTCCAACATCCATTTCCAAACCGGGATAACGTGTATCGTTTTTCCGTTTCTTTGAAGTTGGTCTTCCTGATTTAAGGTGAAAATGGTTCCTTCTTCAAGTTTTAATTCATTCATAACTTCCAGTAATCCATTGAGTTCCCTTGACAGATTATCAGAATTCAGCTCAAGACAAACCTGAGCAACAAATTCAATCTGGTTATTTTTTGCCACTACGAAATCGCATTCACCGCTTTGCCTGAAGTAATAAATTTCTTTGCCCAATCTTTTTAAGTGAATAAATACCTTGTTTTCAAGCAATCTTCCCTTGTCTTTCGAAAACGACATGGAAAGACTGGTAATCAAGCCTGTATCTATCCCGTAAATTTTTTTTGGATTTAAAGCTTGTTGCTTCACTGAATAGCTGAATCGAGGAACCGTGAAAAACAAGAAAGCATCTTCAAAATAGGAAATGTACGATTTTACAGAATTAACCGAACCCAAATCAAAATTTTTCACCAGTTTATTAAACGAAAATTCCTTCCCGACATTACTTGCCAGATAAACACCCAATTCCTGCAATGCTTTTGGATTTCTAAGTCCATGACGGACAACAATGTCCCTGTAAATCAAATCATTGTATAGGTTCAGTAAAACATCCCGTTTCTTTGAAGTGATGTACTCCGGGAAACCTCCTGAAGTTAAATATTCAGAAAAACTTTCAATGCCGGGTTTTAAATTCAGATGGGTTAAATACTCTGTAAAGGAAAATGGAAATATTTCGTAGGTAATTTGTCTGCCGGTTAAACTTGTTCCAAGCTCTTTACTTAATATTCGTGCGTTCGAACCGGTAATTATCACTTTCCGTTTCTGGTCGTGTAAAACACGGATGTACCGCTCCCAACCTTCAACATTTTGAATTTCATCAAAAAGAACCGTATTGTTTTTGTTGTCAAATACTTTTTCCAGCTTAAAAAAATCATTCACTTCGAATGCCGACAACCGCGGATCTTCGAAACTGAAGTAATTGAAATTTTGAATTTTATTTTTTAGTTGAAGTAATACAGTGCTTTTTCCACATCTCCGGATTCCGGTTAGAATTGTTACATGCGAATCAGAGAGGTCAATGTTTTCAAGTATTTCACGAGGGGTTCCCAAAGGTAATTGCTTCAGGTAATTTGCCTGATATTCAAAAACTTCCTTTATTTGACTTTCCAGTAACATAACTTTTAAACAATGTTCAAAGATAATTATTGTTCATTAGTAATGCAAGAAAGCTTGCATTACTAATGAACAATAATTGCAAACATTAATTTTGTTTCATTTTTACCGTTTAATAATCCAAACCTTCCGTTTAATAAATGCCCCTTTTTAATTGGTTTTAAACTGCCAATTTTGGGCAAACCAATTTCAACAACAATGAAAACGTTTCCGGTATTTTTTACACTGCTTTTTAGTTTTGTGTGAAAGACACTTAGCGGTTTCGAACCGCTTAGCGCTTATCCGGTAATTTTATGGTCGAAATAGTTCATTTTATAAAAATTTGTCATTTCGTTGCCCAAATTCATTAAAATTTTGGCACTGCGTTGCCAGATTTTAAATTCTTATTATGTGCGATCGTTTCGGACTGCTTAACGCATTTTTCGCGAAAAAAATTAAAATTGAGATTAAAATTCAGTTCAATAATGTAAAATGGCATCATATTTCAAATGGTTTATGATTTTCTGAATTTGGATAATCTTAAATAGTTCTGCTTTGTTTTAATGTAATTTTCAGGTATTTTTAAGACAAATTTATCCTGAGTATGATTCCTGATCATATTCATTTAAAATTTACCGGTCATTAATTAAAAACTTAAAAACATGAAATTAAAAGCTTTGCGGTTTCTCGCTTTGGTAATGCTCGTACTTGTGTGGGCATGCGCACAGAAAGAACAGTTTAAAACAGGGGAAACCTATCATGGATTCAAATTAACTGAGAAGAAATTTGTAGAAGAGGTCAACGCCGAGTGTTTATTGTTCACGCATGTAAAAAGTGGTGCGCGGTTGTTGAAAATTGCCAACGACGACAAAAACAAACTGTTTAACATTGCTTTCAAAACAGCGCCCGATGCCGATTACGGAACGCCGCATATTCTGGAACATGCACTTTTAAACGGCTCGAAAAATTTTCCGGTAAAAAGTCCGTTTGACGTTTTAATGCAAGGCTCGCTGAATACCTTTTTAAATGCAATGACCGGTTCTGATGTTACCACTTTTCCGGTGGCAAGCATGAACAACAAGGATTATTTCAACCTGATGCATGTTTATCTCGATGCGGTTTTCAATCCGCTGATTTATTCCGATCCCCGGATTTTTGAACAGGAAGGATGGCATTACGAACTCAACTCGAAAGATGAGCCCGTCACATACAAAGGCGTGGTTTACAACGAAATGAAAGGTGCTTATTCAAGCCCTGAACGCGAACTTGATTACCAGATCAACAAAATCCTGTTCCCCGACAATACTTACGGCGTCGAGTCGGGTGGTTATCCTACCGCAATTCCAAAACTCACGTACGAGAATTTCCTGGCTTTTCATAAAAAGTATTACCACCCGTCGAACAGTTACATTTTGTTGTACGGGAATGGCGATTTGAACCAGGAACTGGAATTTATCGACAAAGAATATTTATCGAAATATGATGTTTCACCCGATAAAGTGGAAATACCGCTGCAAAAGCCATTTGATAAAATGAAGGAAGCAGAAAAAACCTATGCAGTTCCTGATGGCGCTCCAACAGAAGATCAGACCTTTTTATCGTTAAGTTTTGTTGCCGGACAAAGCTCAGATCGCGCACTTTGCATGAATTTCGATGTACTTGCGGAGGCGCTTGTCAACCATGAATCGGCCCCCCTCCGGCTGGCTTTACAGAAGGCAGGGATCGGGAAAGATGTAAGGGCATCGTTTAACGAGGCACAGCAGAATGTTTTTCAGATCACAGTGAAAAACGCCAATCAGGGAGACAAGGATAAGTTTAAGGAAATAGTTTTCAGTACGTTGGATAAGGTCAGCAAAGAAGGGTTCGACAAACCAATGATAGAAGGAATTATCAACCGGATGGAATTTAACCTGAAAGAAGGCGACAGCGCAAACAAAGGATTAAGGTGTTTAATGATGTCGTACCAAACCTGGTTTTTTGCCAACGATCCGTTTATCGGGCTGGAATTTAACAAACCACTGGCGGAAGTAAAAAAAGATCTGGACACCGATCTTCTGCAGCAAACGGTAAGTAAATACCTCATTTCAAATCCGCATGCCCTGTTAATGGTGTTGAAACCTGAACCAGGTCTGCAGGCAAAACTGGATGCTGAAACTGTGGCCGAACTTAAAGATTTCAAATCAAAATTAAGCGATGCAGAACTCGATAAAATGGTGGCCGAAACAAAAGCGCTGGTTGATTACCAGAAACAGGAGGATTCACCCGAAGCGCTGGCAACAATTCCGATGCTGGCTCTTTCAGATATCGACACTGCTATTCAATGGTACCCGGTAGCTGAAAAAACAGTCAGCAAAATACCGGTGTTGCAATACAACGATTTCACCAACAACATTGTATATGTAAACCTGTATTTCGATATGAAAACTCTGCCGCAGGAATACATTCCGTATGCATCTTTATTAAGCTCCGTTCTGGGTAAATTAAACACCGAAAATTATTCGTACGGTGAACTCGACAATCAGCTGAATATTTACACCGGCGGTTTCAATACATATACAAATGCATTTTCCGAGAATCAGTCCGACAATAATTTAATCCCGGAATTTGTGGTGACAGCAAAAGCAACGATTGAAAACAGTGGT
This sequence comes from Draconibacterium sp., assembly GCA_037442685.1. Taxonomy (GTDB): domain Bacteria; phylum Bacteroidota; class Bacteroidia; order Bacteroidales; family Prolixibacteraceae; genus Draconibacterium. The sequence continues at coordinate 54,616 of JBBIPU010000004.1, forward strand.
AAACTTTTTGACCTTGTTTCTGAAATTCTGAATAAGTCGAAATTCAAAGATCCGGAGCGGTTAAAAGAGTTACTGACCCGTCATCAGGCAAATCTGGAAGCAAACGTAAAAAACAATGGTTTTGGAATTACCATGACACGTCTCCAGTCATATTTCTCAAATTCAGGAATGTTCCAGGAAAAAGTGAACGGGCTTGACTATTACAGGTTTGTTACCGCACTTACCAAAAACTTTGACAGCAATGCCGAAGAAATTGAGAATAAATTGTCAGAAACCGCTCAGTTGCTTTTCACCAGGCAAAATGTAGTTGCAGGAGTTACCTGTAATGACAAAGATTATACAGCATTTACTCAAGGAATGGAAATATTTGCAGGAACTTTACCTGAAAAAGAGAAGAAAATAAACGACTGGAAATTTGAACTTCAAAAGAAAAACGAAGGAATACTGACAGCATCAAAAGTTCAGTATGTTTTGAAGGGCTACAATTTCAGTAAACTCGATTATCAGTACAATGGGAAAATGCGTGTATTAAACCAGGTTATTTCCACCGACTGGCTTCAGAACCAGATCAGGGTAATTGGTGGCGCTTACGGAGGATTTGCCGGATTCAGTCCTAACGGGAATGCATATTTTGCTTCGTACCGCGATCCGAATCTGAAGGAAACACTTGATAACTACAACAATACACCCGAATTTCTGAATAAATTCGAAGCCGATGAAAAAACAATGACACGATTTATTATCGGAACAATTTCGCAACTCGATCAGCCGATGAATGTTTCGGATAAAGGCGACCTGGCTTTCAGAAGATATTTCGAAAAAACAACGCCTGAATATAAAAAAGCGGAACGTAAAGCCGTATTATCAACCACTGTCGATGACATAAAATCGATGAGCAAAATTGTTCAGGATATTTTAAAAGAAGATGCCATTTGTGTTTACGGCAATGAAAGTAAAATTGAGCAGAACAAAAACTTATTCGAAAAGCTTGAAAGCATTAACAATTAATTACCAGATATTATTAAAAGGAAAAAGGAGCTGCGAAGCTCCTTTTTCTTTTAAAGTTTTTTATCTCAGAATTCAGACAAGTTTTGCATCAAGTTCGATGGTAGCAGTTCCGCCTGCATACAATCGCGAGATCGGGCATTTTACTTTTGCAGCTTCAGCGAGTTCTTTAAATTTCTCCTGCGAAAGACCTGCACATTTCACAACTGTAGATAGTTTGATGTTGGTAATCGCGGGTCCGCCATCTAATGTTCCCAATGTCACAGCGGCTTCAGTTTCAATACTTTCAGGGTTTAATCCTTCGCCGGTAATCAGCGCCGATAAAAACATTGAATAACATCCCGACTGTGCTGCGCCAACCAGTTCTTCAGGATTGGTTCCGGGTGCATTTTCGAAACGGGTGGCAAATGTAAACGGGCCGGTGTACCCGGTAAAGCTCATTGTACCTTTTCCCTCTTTGAGGGTCCCGTTCCAAACCGATTTTACTTTTCTTACTGTCATGATTTTTAGTTTTTTATTGAATTTATAATGTTGGTTGTCCGGGTACCCAGTCGCATGCTGTAAGTCCCGGATTCTGTGTTGCTTCAAGAGCTCTCAGAACTTCCTGCACATTTCTGCCTGTCGCATCATTATTCACGCAAACCCACTGTATTGTTCCTTCCGGATCAACAATGAATGTGGCACGGTAGGCAACCTTACCGGGCTGCAGAATTCCCAGTTCTGTGCTAAGCGATTTCGATGTGTCTTCAATTAAAGGAAATGTAAGGTTTGCCAGTCTTGAATCGTTGTTGCGCCAGGCCAGGTGAACTTCGGCAGTATCGGTTGAAGCGCCGTAGAGTAAGGTGTTCAGTGCCAGGAATTTGTTGTGGTTTTTGTTAAATTCAACAATTTCGGTCGGACAAACAAAAGTAAAATCCTTTGGATACCAGAACATGACCATCCATTTGTTTTCAACTTTATGGTGATCAGAATCGATTGTTGCAAATGATTTGTCCGACATCACTGCTGTTTTTTTAAAATACGGAAATTTATCTCCTACTGTTAACATGATTTTTATTTTTTAAGATTAATAATTTTAAAAAGTACATTGAATAATTTGTTACAAAGATAGATTTAGTTAGTATTCAAATCAAATTGATTTTTTTTAACCTGAATAGAAAAAAGTTATTTTTCAAAAGTAAATTACTGAATCTGAACTAAGTTCATTATTCCTATGGCAAATACTGACATTAAAAGTACTGCACACAGGTTCAAATTAAAAAAATTTAACTGTTGCCTGATGTTTGACTGTACTTTTAATATCACTATATTTAGCTGTTTTTTTTGAAAAAATAACAGAACAGATAGATACCTATCCAATTAAAACGTTTAATAATTATGGAACAAAAATCAGACAAGAACTCAGTTTCAAGAAGGACATTTCTGGGAACTACAGCTGTGGCAGCTGCCGGAATAACAATAATTCCGAGTCACGCGGTCGCTGGTTTGGGGCACAAAGCTCCAAGTGATAAACTCAACATTGTGGGTGTTGGCGTAGGTGGAATGGGTTTTGCCAACCTGAAAAACCTTGCCTCGGAAAACATCATTGGTTTGTGCGATGTTGACTGGAAATACACAGGCGACAATGGTGTATTCGACCGGTTTCCAAACGCAAAAAAATACAAGGACTGGCGCAGGATGTACGATGAAATGGGTAAGGATTTCGATGCAGTGGTTGTTGCAACAGCCGACCATGCTCACGCAATTATTGCTGCAACTGCAATGACCATGGGAAAACATGTATATGTTCAGAAACCTTTGACTCACTCGGTTTACGAATCGCGTTTGCTCACGAAACTCGCTGCCAAATACAAAGTTGCAACCCAAATGGGTAACCAGGGTTCATCTGGCGAAGGTGTGAACTTAACCACAGAATGGCTTGCAAATGGTGAAATCGGTGAAGTAACCAAAGTTGAGGCATTTACCGACCGTCCAATCTGGCCGCAGGGATTGAACACTCCTGAACGTGGCGATTGGGTTCCTGAAACTCTTGATTGGGATTTGTTTACCGGTCCTGCAAAAATGCGTCCTTACAATCAGGTTTATCACCCATGGAACTGGCGTGGCTGGTGGGATTATGGTACAGGCGCCCTCGGTGATATGGCATGTCATATCCTTCACCCTGTATTTGTCGGGTTAGAGTTAGGATACCCGATACATGCACAGGGTAATTCCAGTATGTTACTGGTTGACTGTGCTCCTGTTTCTCAGTCGGTTAAACTTACTTTCCCTTCACGTGCACCAAAACGTGCATGGAAAGGGATGAAGAAAAATGCACCACTTCCTCAGGTTGATGTATTCTGGTACGATGGTGGTATTAAACCAATGCTTCCGGATAACTGGCCTGATGGAAAAAATCCGAACGATAGTGGTGGTGGGGTTCTTTTCCACGGAACAAAAGATACTCTGGCTTGCGGATGTTACGGTGTAAATCCATGGCTGCTTTCGGGAAGGGTACCTGAAGCTCCGAAATTCCGCAGGAGAATTGAAAAAGCAACTCAGGGCGGTCACGAAATGGACTGGGTACGCGCATGTAAAGAAAGTCCGGAAAACCGTGTTGAAACTGCTTCGAACTTCTCAGAAGCCGGACCATTCAACGAAATGGTGGTTATGGGAGTTCTTGCTGTTCGTTTACAATCGTTGAACAAAGTGCTCGATTGGGATGGACAAAATATGCAGTTTACAAATCTAACCGATGATGAACAGATCAGGACAATAATCAAAGACGGATTTGAAATTCACGACGGTCATCCTTCATTCAAGAAAACAATGACAGATCCTGTTTCTGCAAAACAATTTGCAGCCGAATTAATCAAACATACCTATCGTGCGCCCTGGAAATTGCCCGATATGCCTGCTTAATTAATAAGAATATTTCAGAAAAGGTGTTCAGCAATGAGCACCTTTTTTTGTTAAAGTAATTTCACGTTCTGATTAAGGGTTGTTAAAAGAAATCTAAAATATCGAATAACAAATAAGAAAGTTGAAAGTATTAACACACATTCTAATCTATAAGTCCTTCATTTTCTTATTTCTCCTTCCTTATTATTTATTTCTTATTTTCTTACTTTAGTTTCTTTTCCTGAAAGTAAATCAAATTATTCCTTCAAAATCCTCAATAAATATGTAAAACCTG
>JBBIPU010000004.1:58895-67650 GCA_037442685.1 Draconibacterium sp.
CCTGAAAGTAAATCAAATTATTCCTTCAAAATCCTCAATAAATATGTAAAACCTGATATTTTTTCTAATTTTCGCCAACAAAAAACCTGTTAAAAACTTAAACTGAAACAAATGACAACTTTTAAATTACTGAAGCTATTCTTTTTGCTTGCAATTTTCAATTTCAATACTGTTGTTCAGGCTCAAAACTGGCCATGCTGGAGAGGGCCGAACGGAGATGGAACAAGTCAGGAAACAAATTTACCGGTTGAGTGGGATGCAGTTAAAAATGTTATCTGGAAAAGTGAAGTGCCCGGTGTTGGTTATTCGTCGCCGATTGTTTGGGAAGATAAACTTTTTACACTCACAGCTTTAAAGGAAACACAGGAAAAAGTCCTTCTTTGTTATGATGCAAAAACCGGAAAGTTGTTATGGCAGAAAACTGTAATTAAATCTCCGTTCGAAGCCAAGCACAATGATAACAGTTTTGCTTCGGGAACACCTGCAACTGACGGCAAACTTATTTATGTAGCATTTTTGGATGGTCAGGAAGTTGTAGTGGCAGCCTATGACTTTTCCGGAAAGCAAATCTGGATTCAACGACCGGGCAAATATTATAGTCCTCATGGTTTTAGTTGTTCTCCCGCGTTGTTCGAAAACAAAGTAATAATTAATGGCGATGGTATCAGTGAAGCCTTTTTTACACCTACCAGCCGGAAAAGCGAGGCCTTTCTTTGTGCCTTAAACCGGGATGATGGCGATATAATGTGGTCTGTTCCTCATGATACAGCGCACAGTTTCAGTACACCTATTTTCAGGAAAATGGATGGAAAAATGCAGATGATTTTTTGCGGGAACAAGGAAATTGCTTCCTACAATCCTGATGATGGCTCAAAGTACTGGTATGTTAGAGGGCCCTGGGAGGATTTCTGTTCAAGTCCGGTATATAATGAAAAAAACGATTTGCTTTTAATCAGCAGCGCTTGGCCACAAAGGCATTTGCTGGCTATTAAGCCCGACGGTCAGGGTGATGTTACAGAAAGTAAAGTTGTGTGGCGGACAACAAAAGGAGCTTATTACGTACCGTCGCCGGTTTGCACCGATAATTATCTTTTTTCGACAATGACCAACGGAGAGGTTCACTGCATTGAAGTTGCGACCGGGAAAACTGTGTGGACCGAAAATCTTGGGAAGCAGTATTCTTCGCCTGTTTTGGCAAATGGACTGGTTTACATGCCAAATGATGAAGGAGTGATTACTGTAATAAAACCCGGAACTGAATTCAAAATGATCGCTCAAAATTCAATAGGTGAAAGAATGAATGCTTCTCCTGCCATCAGCAATGGTAAAATATACCTGCGTGGAGATAAGCACCTCTTTTGTATTGGTTTAAAATAATGATGATTGCGGAGGACAAATTCAGGCCGGTTTTATTAAAAAAATATAAACTACCGATGATTCATGATATTTTTTCTAATTTGCGCTGCATAATTATCTCCATTAAAAAAAGATGTTGAAATGGTTTCACGCAGAAAATTTATCGGTTCGGCAATTACTGCTTCAGCCGGAATTACAATATTACCTTCGAAAGTAATTGCAGGATTCGGGTATAAACCACCCAGCGACAAACTGAATATCGCAGGTATCGGTGTTGGTGGCAAAGGTTTTACCAACCTCAAATATATGGAAACCGAAAATATTGTTGCACTTTGCGATGTTGACTGGGAATATGCTGACAGAAATGCTTTCAAACGATGGACTCAGGCCAAGAAATATTATGATTACCGCGAAATGTTTGACAAGCAGAAGGATATCGATGCGGTGATGATCGCCACTCCCGACCACACGCACGCCTTGCCTGCCGTTTTAGCAATGCGTGAAGGGAAACATGCATTTGTGCAGAAACCTTTAACCCACTCGGTTTACGAATCAAGAATTTTACAGGAAACGGCAAATCGTTACGGTGTGGCAACTCAAATGGGAAACCAGGGAAATTCGGATGACGGGATCAGGTTGATATGCGAATGGATTTGGGCAGGTACAATTGGTGAAGTAACGCACGTTGATACCTGGACCAACCGCCCAATCTGGCCACAAGGTTTAACAGCACCTAAAAATGACAAACGGGTTCCCAAAACATTGAATTGGGATTTGTTTATCGGACCGGCAAAATGGCGCGAATACAATCCGGTTTATCATCCTTGGAACTGGCGCGGCTGGTGGGATTTTGGCACTGGAGCGCTGGGAGATATGGGGTGTCATATTATCGACCCGGTGTTTAAAGCGTTAATGCTCCAATATCCCACGGCAGTAGAAGCAAGTTCAACCCCATTTAACAACGATTCTCCGCCAAATGCGCAGTTGGTACGTTTCGAATTCCCTCAACGCGACAATCTGCCAAAAGTGGCAATGCCCCCTGTAACAGTTAACTGGTACGATGGTGGTTTGATGCCGTCGCGGCCCGAAGAGCTTGCTTACGGTGAGCAAATGGGCGATGAAAGCGGAGGTTGCATTTTTTATGGTTCCGAAGGGAAAATCATGTGTGGTACCTATGCACAAAATCCTACGCTTTTACCCTCCGGCAAAATGGCCGATTTTGTGCAACCTCAGAAATCAATCCGGCGGATATCAAATGCGATGGAAGGTGGTCACGAGCAGGATTGGATAAGAGCTTGCAAGGAAGACAAAAGTTCCCGACTGGAAGCTTCTTCAAATTTTAATTATGCAGCGCCGTTAAACGAAATTGTGGTGGTGGGAGTTTTGGCTGTCAGATTACAGAGTTTACACCGTAAATTGTTATGGGATGGCCCGAATATGAGATTTACAAATATTTCATCTTCCGATAGTTTAAAAATACTTGCAAAGGATGAATTCGAAATAGTAAATGGTGATCCAAAATTTAAAAAAGAATATGTAACAATGCCCGCGCCCGGGATGGCTGAGGAATGGATCCGGCACACTTACCGGAAAGATTGGGAACAGATCTGATTTAAAACCAAAAATCGAATTGCTCTCATAATAGTTTCATTATAAGCGTTTTAATAAATATTTAATGAATCTTTAATTGTATTGAGGCACGATTTTAAGCTATTACAATTTTATTATATTTGCCATCTTTAATTTATTAACCAAAGGGAAAAAACAAATTGGGAAATTTAAAGGATAAGCTATCGCAGTATGATGCCCCCCAAAAAGTGATGGAAGCCGGAATTTATCCCTATTTCAGGGCAATTGAGTCAGATCAGGACACAGTTGTCACAATGAAGGGAAAAAAAGTGCTGATGTTCGGATCGAACAGTTACCTTGGACTTACCAACCATCCGCTGATTAAAGAAGCAGCAAAAAAAGCCATCGATAAATACGGAACAGGTTGTGCAGGATCGAGATTCCTGAACGGAACCCTCGATATTCATATTAAGCTTGAGGAAAAACTTGCCAGCCTCGTGGGTAAAGAGCAGGCCTTGTGTTACAGCACCGGTTTTCAGGTCAATCTTGGCGTGGTATCGGGGCTCACCGGTCGGAATGATTACATTTTGCTTGATGAACTTGATCACGCATCGATCATTGAAGGCAGCAGGCTGGCTTTTTCGAAAGTTTTGAAATTTGCGCACAACGACATGGTTTCGCTGGAGAAAAAACTACAGACCTGTGAAAAGGATTCAATCAAACTTATTGTTGTTGACGGAATTTTTTCGATGGAAGGCGATATTGCCAAATTGCCCGAAGTAGTCGAACTGGCCGAAAAATACAATGCAACGGTTTTTGTCGATGATGCCCATTCCATCGGTGTTTTGGGTGAAAACGGATCGGGTACTGCTTCGCATTTCGGACTCACGGATAAAGTCGATCTGATCATGGGGACTTTCTCGAAATCGTTTGCTTCTCAGGGTGGTTTTGTTGCTGCCGACAGGGAAATTATCAATTATCTCAAACATACTTCACGTACACTGATTTTCAGCGCCAGTATGACTCCTCCTTCGGTTGCAACTGTTCTTAAAGCGATCGAAATCATGGAAAATGAACCGGAAAGGATCAGGCATCTTTGGGAGATAACCAACTATGCTCTTGAAGGTTTCAAATCGATGGGATTCGACACCGGTAAATCCGAAACTCCGATTATCCCGCTGTTTATCGGAAACGATGTTAAAGCGCTTCAGCTAACCAAACTTCTTTTCGACGATGGAGTTTTTATTAATCCCGTTGTTTCTCCGGCTGTTCCGAAGGAAGATTCCTTAATAAGGTATTCATTAATGGCAACCCATACAAAGGAACAGATCGACATTTCGATTGAGAAAATCACAAAAGCAGCCAGAATGTTAGGGGTTCTTAACACGCACCGAATATCTACAAGTGCTTTATAAAAAATAATTTTGTATTTAAGCCAGGCTTACTTTATGAAGAAAGTAATTCTAATTTCCGGCATTTCATCAGGTTTTGGCAGGCAAACAGCTTCTTTGCTGGCAGCAAAAGGACATATTGTGTATGGTACAGTGCGAAAGCCAACCGAATCCGATCCATTAGTTAAGGTTTTGATTATGGACCTGACACAACCCGGTTCAATTTCGTTGGCAGTCAACTCTGTTTTGCAAAAAGAGGGCAGGATTGATGTTCTGATAAACAATGCCGGAATGCATTCGGGCGGGCCGATTGAAACACTACCGACTGAATATATTAAAATGCAGATGGAAACCAATTTCATGGGATTGGTTAATCTTACACGCGAGGTTCTTCCGGTAATGAGAAAACAGAAAAGCGGAACCATTATCAATTTCAGTTCGATCGGAGGACTGATGGGACTTCCGTTCCAGGCGTTTTACTCTGCAAGTAAATTTGCAATTGAAGGTTTCAGCGAAGCGCTCAGAATGGAAGTAAAGCAATTCAATATCAGGGTGGTTGTCATCAATCCCGGCGATTTTCATACAAACAACACTTCCAACCGGCGTGGTTTTCTGGCACCTGTGGCTGATGATGATCCTTACAAATTGCAGTTTGAAAGATCGCTTTCGATCATCGAAAAAGATGAAACCAACGGTCAGGCGCCTGAAAGACTCGCTCAAAAACTGATTAAAATAGTCGAATGTAAAAATCCGAAACAACGGTACATTATTGCTTCTTTTGAACAAAAACTGGCAGTAGTGATAAAATATATTTTGCCCGGAAGAGTTTTTAGAAAAATACTTGCCGGTCATTACGGAATAAAATAAGCATCAAATCCAGGTCAGGATTGTTTTCCGGAGGTTTTGGCAATGAGAAATCAAACCATTTCTGCCGAATAAAATAAGGCCGTTATTCAGACTTCAGTCCGCCTTCAGATAAAATCCTGATTTTCTTTATTCAATTTTAATATTACGCATCGTTAACCCTTGTAAATGAGAACCTTTTTTCGTAACTTCTTTGGCTGTTTTCATATCGTACTTATCGAAAAGGTAGGTATCGATTTGAATACTTTTAGTGAAGCGAAAAAACTCAGGTGACCGGTTTTTATTTTGTCCCTGACCTGTTTAAACCGATATGATCCTTTGCAAAAACAAAAGAATATTATTCTTTTTTGTAAAACCTGTTTATTCAGTTGGTTTACTTTCATTTCTGGCAGTTTTGGCTGGAGGGTTGATTTATGTTTTGTTCAGGCCTTTGGAAGCTGAATTCTTTAATTGGTTTGATTTTTCTGGCATTGATGATCAGATTCGTTTATTACGAAGAAATACTGTCCTGTTAACTCATTATTTTCCCGGGTGGTTTATTTATTCCCTTCCCGATGGACTCTGGGCTTTTGCATATTCGCTGATAATCACGGTAATGTGGATGGAAAGCAAATCAATAATAAAATATTTCTGGTTTTCAAGTATCCCTCTGTTAGTTCTGGGTTTTGAAATAATGCAACTCACAGGATATTTACCCGGAACATTCTCATTTTCAGATCTCTTGTTTGGTATTTTGGGGATATCAGCCGGTGTTTACGTTGGAATCAAATTACTTAAATTATACAGCTATGAAAAACTTAAGAATTAAAAAAACAGTGTGGCAATCATTATTGTCGGTGATGATTTTTGGTGTCTTTGTCTATTTTGCCTTAAGTTCATCGATCAAGCCGGAACAGGTTAAAATACAAAAAGAACAATTGGAAAATGGAGATTGGATAAATACTGTAAATCACAAAGATGGCAGACAGGAAGTTACTACCGGGAAAATGGATGAAAATAATAATTGGCACGGAACAATTAATATAGAATATCTTGATGCTGAAGGAAATAAATCTTTTGAAGAAGTAACCATGGAACATGGAGTAAGAAACGGTGTGTCAAAAATGAAAGATTCAGAAGGAAATGAGGAAGTAGTTTGTTACAATATGGGAGTAAGGGTTGAATGTAATAAGTCGGCAAACATTGCGGGTAATTCTGCTTACGAGATTTTAAATTACAAATATCCCTGGTACATCTTCAAACTGAATGCTTTAGGTTTCAGCGATGAATATATAAAGGCATTTATGGATACTTTTGAAGTGGTATTAAACAGCTATGAATTTGAAATAGAAGAATTTGACTCGTATTATGGGGATATCAACGAAATTTTTAGCGAAACTCAATATGACAGTATTGTTGTTTTTAATTCACTTGCTTCATACTTAAATGGCCTTGAATTATCGAAATCAGTGGATTTCAGGTTGGCCATTCTGGATCAGCATCGCGGTGCTGACACAAGCGTATTCAACGTGGTAAAAACAAAATACCCAAATTATTTACTATTGCTGAAAAATTACGAAGTAAGTGAAAACGATTTTAAAGAATTCTGCCTGGTATTTGACAGTATCATGATCAGTTATGGTTCTTTGGATATTAATGATCCTTATTTTGTTGATAGTCTTGACGAACGCATGTTCAGGGCTATTTTTACAATTGCTTCTGAAGAAAATTCAGTTGCTGAGGGAGAAACATTAAAAAGTATGAATTTAACCGATGTGAAAATTGATTTATCCCGATTGTGGAAACAACCCTGCAGTACAATAAATAAGGTTCTTCAAAACTCTGATCCTACTGAAGTATCTGCTGTTGTCATTTCGATTATTTTGTTGAAATACATTGAAGGAGATTTGGTAAGACGTTCGCTGCTTGAGTCGTATTCCTTTAAAAAGGAAATTGCAATTCTTCCGACTGTTACTACCGGTTATGTTGGCAGGAATTCGTCATCGAGTGTTACGTTGGCCGGTAATATTACTTACGATGGGGGCGCGGATATTACAACCCGGGGAATTGCCTGGGGTACAGTTTTTAATCCCGACGTGAACAACACAACAATTCCGGCAGGCGAAGGAACAGGGAGTTTTGAAAAGACCGTTGACGGACTTTCTGAAGGAGTGACCTATTATGCACGCGCATACGCAACCAACTCAGCAGGAACAGCTTACGGGAATTGCATCAGCTTTACAACCAATTCCACTGTGGGAGTAGATGAGAAAATACTGAATGAATCGAACATTGTTGTTTTCCCAAATCCGACAGCAGGAAAAACCACTTTCAGTTTTCAGGCTAAAGTGCCGGGTAAAATCAAGCTATCAATTGTCAATATCAATGGACAGACAGTTGTGCAAAAGGAACAGGAGAATATTAATATTGGGGAAAACCATGTTGAGGTTGATTTTTCAAATCTTGAAAACGGAATGTACACCTGCAGAATTATTGAATCGGATTCAAAACAATTGACCTGTAAATTCATTGTTAATCGCAGATAGTCATTATTTTAATAATACAGTTTTCCCTGTTTTGGCTGATTCTCTTGCAGCATCCAGAATCCGGACTACTTCAAGGTTATTTTTCAGGGAATACAATCCGTATTCCGGAACGGTGATTTTCTGATGAATTACATCGGCAAAATAAGTAAAAGGATCTTCGTAAACTGTAACTTCTTTTGAAGTGACTTTTTCCTGTATCTCTGCTTCCATTCCTTTTTCCCTGATTTTCATGTCCGTCTTGTTCAGGGCAAAAATGTACCCTTTATCGCCGTAAATCTCCATGTCTTTTCTGCCAAACGGCCAGTTCCACGATGCCTGAATTATACATTGCGATTTGGGATATGAAACAATGATTGTAGCTTCGTCATCAACTTTTGGATAAATCTCAGGCTTGAACTGGCGGGTTACCGCTGTTACCGACAATGGTTTTTCCCCATTTGTCAGACATGTAATAAGGTTAGCGCCATAACAGCCGAAATCAACAATGGCGCCACCTCCGTTTAAAACAGGGTCGGTCAGCCAGTCAAGAAAAACCTGTTCGCAACCAATTTCCTTTGGACCTTCGTGACCATGATGAAAAATTACTTTTCTTAAATTCCCCACAAAATGGTCCTGCTGAACCATTCTGATTGACTTGTCCGTTGTCGGGTACCACGAAGTTTCATAATCGGTGAGTAAAAAAATGTGGTATTTTTCGGCCAATTCTGCCATTCGTTTTGCATGTTCCATATTTACAGCCATCGGTTTTTCCACCATCACATGAATTCCGCGTGGCGCGCAGGCTTCCACAACTGCCAGATGATCGAAAATCGAACCGAAAGCAACAACGGCTTCGGGTTTTGTATTGTCAAGCATTTCTTCGAGGTTGTGATAAATCAAATCTTTCGGAAAATGGTATTTTTCAGCAAGTTGCACAGCACGTTCGTTATTGGTTTCGAAAACTCCGACCAGTTCGAAATCCCTTTTGTCTGGCCGGCCAAGAATAAAAGCGATATGCCCGTGCGTCATCCCGGCAACTGCCAGACGGATTGGCTTTTCAGCCTGTGATTT
>JBBIPU010000005.1:0-47334 GCA_037442685.1 Draconibacterium sp.
GATTTTCAAGAGCCAATTGCGGGACTCGAACCCGCGACCTGCGCATTACGAATGAGCTGCTCTACCAACTGAGCTAAAGTGGCTTTTTTATTTTTTGTTACAATCTGCTTTGGGCGTCGGCAATCATTTTTTTCCAGACTGCCTTCTGTTCCTTCAAAGCAGCAACTTTATCAGCAGGATCTGTACGACATTCGAGCAATATCCATCCTTTATAATCCATTTTAACAAATAAATCCATCAACTGTTGATACGGATAATCACCAACATTTAATTCACGAACATGACAAATATCGCCGAATCTGTCTTTCACAAGGTTAAAATTATATTCCAGCCCTTTACCAATCAAATCCTGTTCATTACAATTCCAGCAAACCGTTGTTCCTTTATTTTCAACAAAATCCATGATGGTCTTAATATTTGGCAGCTCCTGTGTTCCCTCTCCATGAACTTCAAGACGCAATTGCTGTCCCATATTTAATGCATATTTACCTAAATCATTCAGTGTCCTCCCGATTTGTTCAAGTGTTTTCTCTTTCGGAATTCCTCCATGAAACTGGTTTGGTTTAACTTTTACGCCAGTCCCGCCGATATCTTTGCTTAGCTGCAGCCATTTTTTAGTGGTTTCAATCGAATTTTTCAGTTTATCAGGTTCAGGCCAATCGTATTGTTCATTGGTCCCCATTCCAATAATTTTCACTGGACTATCTGCAAATTTCTTTTTAACTTCAAGTCTTTCAGCATTATTTAAATCAAGTGTGACACCGTGTGCATGTTCCACTCTTAACTCTACTCCCAAAATATCAGATTCAGTGCAGTTCTTAATTATTGTTGGTATATCCCAGTCTTTTCCCCATTGGTAAGTCACTAACCCAATTTTCATTTCTGACCCCTTTATTTTACTGAAAGAGCTTAATAAACCACTTGTCAGAAATGCACCTCCCGTAAGAAGTGACATGTTACGAACAAATTCGAGCCTGGTTTGATTTGATGATATTTTCATAATAAATTTCCTGTTCAAAATAATTTTAAAGATACCAATATAAAAAATATGGAATATAACTAATCAACAATATGTGGCAAGTTTTTCTATTTTTGCACAAAAATAAAAAACAGACAGATATGAAAGAAGCAGAAATCCATACCTCAAAAGGAATTATGAAGGTTAGATTTTATACAGAGGATGCACCAAAGAATGTAGCTAATTTTATAAAACTTGCCGAATCGGGTTTTTATGACGGGCTTACATTTCACAGGGTAATTCCAAACTTTGTAATTCAGGGAGGTTGTCCGGATGGAACAGGGGCCGGTGGGCCGGGTTATACAGTTGACTGCGAACTTGACGGGAACAATCAATATCATGACAGGGGAGTTCTTTCGATGGCACATGCAGGAAGAAATACAGGTGGTTCACAATTTTTTATTTGTCACAACCGTCAGGGAACCCAACATCTCGATCGGCATCACACCTGTTTTGGAAAAGTGTATGAAGGTCTTGAAGTGATCGATAAAATCAGGCAGGGAGATTTAATTGAAAAGATTGTGATTGTTGAAGTTTAACTGATCTGATAAACACTGAAAGAGGAAATGGCATTTGTTATTTCCTCTTTTTTTTCATAAAATGTTTTTCAATGATTAAAAAAACTTATTTTTCAAATTATTTATTTGTCAGATGATCAAAGAATATCAGTTTTCGTTTAAAGAACTGGGAATAACAAACAAGGACATTGAGGAATTAATGGGATTCGAAAATGGTGTTATTCCTGATCCGTTTCCTGAATTAATTCAACAGGCTTTAGCAAATGCACCGTCAATATGCAATATCAGAGGTGGTTATAAAATTTTCGGTTCGAATGAATGCAAAATTGAGAAACACTCTGTCAACATAAACGGTCATGTCTTTAATCCATCTAAAATTGTAATTACCCAATTTAAACATGCCTCCTCATTTGCAATTTTTGTTTGCACTGCAGGGAAAGAAATTACGGAACATTCAAAAAGAATATCGGAAAACGGAGACCCGGTCAATGGTTATGTATTTGATATTATCGGCTCGGTAGCTGTTGATAAAGCCACTGATCAACTTCAGGAAAAGCTTGAAGAGGAAATAAAAACCCGGGGATTGAGCATTTCAGACAGGTTTTCACCAGGTTATTGCGAATGGAGTGTTTCGGAACAACATTTATTATTTGATCTTTTACCTGTTGATTTCTGCGGAATTTCGCTTTCCAAAAGTGCATTAATGTCACCGATAAAATCGGTAAGCGGAATAATCGGAATTGGAAACCATCTGAAAAAGAAGGGCTATCAATGTTTCTGGTGCAGCGAAAAAGACTGTATTTACGGCATTATCAGACGGCAGAAAATGACTAAAAAAAAACCATAAAAACTGTTGTATAATTCAATTCTAAAATCTTTATTTGTTGAGTTATTTTTTATTAGAATTATTTTTTCGACACAAAGACTGTAGATTTAAGCAACTTAATTTTTAAACCAGGTTATTTCGAACATACCAAATCGTTATGAAAATAAATAAACCCAGAGTAATTAAAGATTATAATAAACTTGACAAGGAACTTCAGCAGCAGATCAAACTTATTTATGCTGATGGTTTTGCTGATCACCTGATTCATTTTTTTGACAAAAACGGCTTAAAAATAACTGTTCTCCCTTTTGAAACCGAGGACAAATATTATATGCTCCGGATGACGGAAAATGAAGCTGTTCAGATTGTTGACGATGATGAGGATTTTGATGAAGATGGATTCCTCAAAACAGAAGTCAAGCAGGATTATGAAGACAAATATGGCGACATGGACCATATTGCCGATCAGATGTCAGACGACGATGACATTGATGATGATAAATATGACGATGATGATGTTGATGACGGCGGAGACGATGATGAAGATTAATCGCTTATAAAACATTAATAAACAGAAAAGGGTTTGCCATGGCAAACCCTTTTTTCTAACATAAATGGTTGGTTATTTCTGAAAGGCACTGCTACACCTTCCTTCTTAAATTTTTACTGTAACAAATTTTTAACTTTTGCCGAAATGTCTTTACCATCGGCAAGTCCGGCAAGTTTCTTTGAAGCTATTCCCATTACCTTTCCCATATCTTTTATCGATGTTGCCCCCAGTTCAGTAATAACTGCTTTAATTCTGGCAGTTAATTCCTCATCCGAAAGTTTTACAGGAAGGTAACTTTCAAGAACAGAAACCTGCATCATTTCCTGCTCGTACAGATCATTTCTTCCCTGCTGCTGATAAATAGCTGCTGATTCGGCTCCCTGTTTTGCCAGTTTCGAAATAATCTTAAGAACTTCGTCGTCGTCAAGTTCGCTGCCTGCGCCTTTCAGCGATCTGGCCTCGATGATGACTTTTTTAATGTTCCGCAATGTTTCAAGTTTTTCCTTTTCACGCGATTTCATTGCATCTTTCAAATCCTCGTTTATTTTGTCTGATAATGTCATAGTTGTATTTTTTAATCTACCTGACCGTGCAGATAGGCGTTTTTATCGGATATTCTGTTTTCGCTTGAAACTGTTAAGGTTGATTTCGGTCTTTTGTACCTCGGATCGTTCATCCGAAGCTGCCTGCGCTGGTACGCCGGAATGGCTTCAAAACTGTCAATATCTTTTTCGCTCATGGCCGTGTAATCCGCATCAACGGGCTTTCTGTCGTAAACATGGCGTTCTTTGGTTGTTCCGGGATACAAGGATTCAAAATCATCATCCTCTTTCTTTTTATTATCAGAAATACTGAATTCAACCTGCTTTTGTTCAACAACAGGCGGATCCATTCTGACCGGTTTTTCAGTTGCAAAAACTCTCTTTGCAGGTTCTTCTTCATTTAACTGATGTTTTTCCTTTTCAACAACTGGTTCCTTTTTTAATTCAGGAATACTGCTTGTTTTAAAACCTGTGGCAATGATAGTTACCGAAAGACTTTCGCCCAAAGAATCTTCCTTGCCATTTCCCCAGATCAGATCGGCATCGAAACCTGCTTTGTTCTGAACAATATCAGTAATCAGGCCCACTTCGTCCATCGTAACCTCGTGAGTACCGGAAGTAATATTCAAAAGAATATTTTTTGAACCGCGAATGTCGTTATTATTCAGTAAAGGCGAATTCAAAGCACTTTCAACGGCTTCCTCTGCCCTGTTCGGCCCGTTTGCGATTCCTGTTCCCATTATTGCCAGGCCGCTGTTGCGCATTACAGTTTCAACATCGGCAAAATCCACATTGATATAACCGGGAACAGTAATTATTTCGGCAATTCCTTTTGCTGCGGTGGCAAGAACATTGTCGGCCCTTGAAAATGCTTCGGAAATACCAAAGTCGCCGTACATTTCGCGAATTCGTTCGTTGTTGATCACAAGCAGAGAATCGACATAATTTTCCAGTTCGGCAATACCTTCGGCAGCCTGTTTGATTCTGCGCCGTCCTTCGTTCCTGAATGGGATTGTAACAATGCCAACAGTCAAAAAACCCGCTTCTTTACATGCTTTCGCGATAACCGGAGCAGCACCGGTTCCGGTTCCGCCTCCCATTCCTGCAGTTATAAAAACCATTTTGGTATTATTCGCGAGAACTCTTTTTACATCATCAATATTTTCAAGTGCGGCTTCCCTGCCAACTTCGGGTTTGTTACCGGCACCTCGTCCTTCAGTGAGCGATGCGCCCAGCTGTACCCTGATTTCCACAGGGCTTGATTCCATTGCCTGAGCGTCGGTGTTGCAAACCATAAAATCGACATCGTGAATGCCTTGCCGGTGCATAAAATTAACGGCATTCCCGCCTCCGCCTCCGACACCTATCACTTTTATCTCAGCACCCTGGCTTTTTTGTTGCACTTTATTTGCCATATTTTCTTCCATTTCTGTTTATTTAATGTTTTTCAGGGATCTGTTACATTGGCTGATCATCATCATCTTCGAACAACTTGCTCAGCCCGAAATTTTTAAAGAACCAATTATCCACATTCGCTTCAGGAACAGGTTTTTCCTGTTTTTGTTTCTTCTGGCTATTTCCTTTGATACGTTCCATGAATGAGTGGCTTTTATTCTGTACCCTGAACTCAGGAATTTTTGTTTCTTCTTCCATAACCTGTTCAAAATCAAACTCGCGTATCACCTCTTTTTCAGTTTCTTCGTGAATGTTGTTTTGAAAAACTTCAAATTCCTTTTCAACCGTTTCTTCCTCATTTTTTGCAAAAGTGTTTAATCCAAACTTCTCTGGTTCAACTTTTGGTTGAAGTATTTGATTCGGATTGGTAATAAAACCGGTTGCCAGGATGGTGACACTAATTTTATCATCAAGCGATTCGTCATAACCATTACCCCAGATAATATCGGCTTCCTGACCTGCACGTTCCTGAAGTGTTTCAATTATTTCCCCGATTTCGCCAATCGTAATCTCCTGTTTTCCTGAAATGATGTTCAATAAAATATTTTTTGTCCCGTAAATATCGTTGCTGTCGAGCAGAGGCGATTCGAGGGCCTGGTTAACTGCTTCCATGGCTCTTCCTTCTCCTGTTGCAAAGCCTGTTCCCATGATAAAAACCTTGCTCTTCTGCATAACAGTCTTAACATCGGCATAATCGATATTAACATTTCCATGCACTGTGATGATTTCTGCAACGCCTTTTACTGCGGTAGTAATGATATTGTCGGCCATTTTAAACGCCTGTCGGGTCGGTAAATCACCGTATATATTATGAAGCCGCTGATTGCTGATAACAAGCATACTATCAACATATTCCGCCAGCTTATTGATACCTTCCATGGCCTGACCGTACCGCTTTTTTCCCTCAGCGGGTGAAGGAATTGTGACCACGGCAATGGTGAGGATATCCAGTTCGCGGGCGAGGCTTGCAATTACCGGAGCCGCCCCGGTACCGGTTCCGCCTCCCATTCCGGCTGCAATAAACAGCATTTTGGTGTTATCCTCGAGCACAGCCTTGATGTCCTCGTAATTCTCACGCGCGGCTTCTTCACCCATTTGGGGCTGATTGCCTGCTCCACGACCTTCGGTTAAAGTAACCCCAAGTTGAATCTTTACCGGGACAATGCTGGTTTCGAGGGCCTGGGCATCGGTATTACAAATAATGTAATCTACTCCCTGAATTCCTTCTTCACACATGTGATTAACCGCATTACATCCACCACCGCCAACTCCAATCACTTTGATAATTGAAGAGGTTGATTTCGGAAATTCAAAATTTACTAATTTTTCGGTCATACTTGAATGTATTTATTTCATTGGAATATCTTCATTTTCATCATCAACCAGGTCGAGAACCCCCTGAACAACCTTGTTAAACCAGGGAGACAATTTCCCGGGTTCCTTTGGCTTTTTAATTTTTTCGGGTTTCTCTTTTTTGGGCACTTCTGCAACCACCTTATTTTCAATAAGACTTAAAAGGCCAAGCGCTGTATAATTTTCGGAGCTTTGAATTTCCCTGTGTTTTTCATGCAAACCCAAAACAAGGTTTCCCTTCCGTGCATCAAGTCCTGTTCTGAACTTTACAAGTGAAACTATATTTTCAAGATTCGAAGTTCCACCAGTCAGCACAATTCCTGCGCCCAACTGGTCGGCAATTCCAGTCTTTTCAATCTGAAAATTAACACTGTCAATAATTTCCTCAATCCGGGCCTGAATAATAAATGCAAGACTTTTAAACGAAATTTCCTTGGGTTCCCACCCGCTGTGTCCCGGAATCGTAACCACTTTCTGATCATCGGCAAAATCGCCTAAAGCCTGTCCATACTGAATTTTCAGTTGTTCAGCCCATTTCAGTAAAATCGAACAACCCTCTTTAATATCGCTGGTGACAACATCGCCGCCAAAAGGAATTACTGCAGTATGTATCAATTTTTTATCGTGAAAAATTGCCATGTTTGTTGTGCCACTGCCGATATCGAGAACAATGACACCCATTTCCTTTTCATCTTTTGTAAGGACTGACTCGGCAACTGCCAGTGTTGACAACGAAATTTTCACCAGTTTTACTTCGAGTTTTCCAAATACCCTGAGTAGATTAAGCCAGTAACTGTTTGGCATTACAAGGAGTTTGAAATTTGCCTCGATCTTTTTACCGGTGCTCCCAACCGGATTTTCCATTACTTCGTTGTCGATAACAAACGAAACAGGAATGACCTCGACCAGTTTGAAACCTTCTTCAATTTCAGCATTTTTTGCCTGATCGTACAAACTATCAATATCGGCTTTACTCACAATCCCGTCTTCGGAAGTAAACTTAACACGCTGAAAATGTATTGTTTTCATGTGCTGCCCTGCATAAGCGACATGCACCTCAGCAATCTTTTCACCCGTTTTTTGCTCCAGATTATCGAGTAATTCTTTAACCGAAACCGCAACTTCCTCAATATTAAAAATAATTCCACGCTTTACACCCTTTGACCTGATTTTAGCTACGGCTGAAATTTCCAATTTTCCGGCCTCATTTTTTGCACCGGCAATGGCAACCAGTTTTGAAGTGCCAATATCGACTGCTACCGAAAGTTTACTTTTTAAAGTCATATTTTATCTTCTTTTTGCTACCACCTGATTATTATATTTCACACTGATCCTTTCGTATTTGTCCCAGTTATTGTTTGCCAGGACCTGCCTGTAGAATTCCTTCATTATCAGAAGTTTTTCGCTATAATTTTCTGTATCACCAAGTTCGATTATATGTCCGCCTACCAGCGGAGTAAGCAAAACGTCGCCGTCACCTTCAACATAAATCTGTTTGAGCTGGGCTTTCCAGAAATCGTTGTCTTTAACGTAAAGGACAAAAGGTAAAAGTTTCTCTCTTGCAAAATCTTCAGAAACCGAACCTGAAGCAACAAGAACGTTGGTTGAATAGCTTAATGACGCCGGAAAGCGCACCCCGTTTTTATCGAGATAATAATTATTGTCGGAAGTCAACACCCGTAAAACAGGCTTCCTGTTTTTTACCTTAACAACCAGAACTCCCTTGTATTTTCCTTTTTCACTGACCATTAACTTGTAAACATCGGCAGATAATATTGCAGGTATTTTTTCAATTTTCTTCTCAAAAATTTCCGAATTGATCTTTTCAAGTGTTTTACTGAACAGTTTTCTATCTGTCGATTTTACCAGGCTGATCAGTCTGTCCCTGTCAACATTTATGGTTTCATTTTTATCGAAAACAACCTGGACTTCGCTGCAAACAATATTCCTGCTTTCGATGGATGTAAAAGCAAGAGTGCCGATGATGAAAATCATCAACACAAGAAATCCGGTTAATTTCAATAGTTTACGAAACATTATTCCTTTGCTTTCAGAATTTCAATAATATTACCGGCCATTCCGTCAATATCGCCTGCTCCCATTGTTGCCACAATGTCAAATTCGTGGGTTTTCAGAATTTCAAGCATCTGCTGTTTTGTCACCAGGTGTTTGTCCTGATTTTTCATCTGATTATAAATAATTTCCGAAGAAATTCCCTTGATCGGCTCTTCGCGGGCCGGATACAGAGGAACAAGAATGGAAGTGTCGAGTAAATCGAGACTTACCGCAAACTCAGCTGAAAAATCGCGTGTTCGTGAATAGAGATGCGGCTGGAAAATGCCCAGTATTTTCTTTCCTTTATACAGTTCTTTCACCGACGAGATAAATGCTTTCAATTCTTCAGGATGATGGGCATAATCGTCGATATATAAATATTTTTCGTTTCTGAACTTTACATCGAACCTGCGTACCACACCCTGGTAATCTTCCAGCCCGCTTTTTATTTCCTCGAAAGAAGCACCTGCCAGAAATGCAAGAGATGCGGCGCCCACAGCATTTTCGACATTCAGCAGTCCGGGATAATTCATTTTGCAACCGGTAATTATTCCTGCAGGAGTTTTTATATCGAACTCGTAAAATCCTCCTTCTGGATTTAACTGAAGATTTACAGTCGTAAAATCAGCTTCTTTATTCAGCGAGTAAGAGTAAATGGCTGCTTTTGTCTTTTCGGTATTCAGTTCGACTCCCTTCTTTACCACCAGCGAGCCGCCCTGCTGAATCTGCGAGATAAATTTTTCGAACGATTCCACAATTTTGTCTTTTTGCCCGTAAATATCGAGATGGTCGGCATCGATACTTGTTACCAGCGCCAGAAAAGGAGTTAGGTGTAAAAACGACCTGTCGAATTCATCAGCTTCAACAACGATCCAGGGCGATTCGACTTTTGGAAGCAGCAGATTGGTGCCGAAATTTTTTGAAATCCCACCCAGAAAAGCCCCACAACCTTTGGCTGTTTTATTTAAAATATTGGCTGCCATTGTACTCACGGTTGTTTTTCCGTGAGTGCCCGAAACGGCAATCCCATTTCGTTCGTTGCAAACCAACCCGAGCACTTTTGCACGTTTCAGCAACACCATCGGTTTTTCCCTGAACCACGAAAGTTCGGTATGATCGTCGGGCAGGGCGGGAGTAAAAACTGCCAGAGTACTTGCCGGATCCCAATTTTTAGGGATGTTGCGAATGTCATCGTCAAAGTGAATGTCGATTCCCTCCGCCTGCATTTGTCTGGTTAACGCGGTAGGTGTGCGGTCGTAACCTGCAACATTCAGGCCTGTGAATTTAAAATAGCGTGCCAGTGCGCTCATTCCGATTCCCCCGATTCCGAGGAAATATACATTTTTTATATTCTGAAGGTTTTTCATTATTTAATTAACTTTTCCACTTCATTAACAATAGTCCGTGTTGCTTCGGGTTTGGCCAGCGTTTCAATGTTTGTTGCCATTAAAAGGCACAATTCATTATTTTTAACCGTTTCGAAGGCGACCGGAAACATTTTTTTATCAATCTCCGAATCTGTAAGCAAAATTGCCGCATCCTTTTCAACCAGAGACAATGCATTTTTGGTTTGATGATCTTCGGCTACATTTGGCGACGGCACCAAAATTGCCGGTTTACCAACAAGGCAGAGTTCTGATATTGTGCCTGCCCCTGCCCGTGATATTACCACGTCGGAAGCGGCAAATGCAAGATCCATTCTTGTAATAAACTGATGTACCTGTAAATTGGCAGGTTTTCTGCCGGCGATTTCATTTTGAATCTGATCGAAATAATACGCCCCGGTTTGCCAGATCACCTGAACATCGGATTTTTCAATTGTATCGAGGTTTTTCAGAACTGCGTTGTTTATTGAACGTGCACCAAGACTCCCGCCAATGATCAGAACAACCTTGTTTTCTTCTTTCAAACCAAAATATTTTAACGCTTCTTCCCTGTTTTTCAGATTTTCCAACAGGTTTTCACGCACCGGATTTCCGGAAAAAACAATTTTTCTGGAAGGGAAAAAACGGTCCATCTTATCATACGCCACGCAAATAGTATTTACGCGTTTGCCAAGTATTTTATTTGTGATACCGGCGTACGAATTCTGTTCCTGTATTAATGCCGGTATTTTATGTTTTGTGGCTGCCCTCAGTAAAGGGCCACTGGCAAATCCTCCTACTCCGATGGCTACTTCAGGCTTAAAATCCTCAATTATTTTATCCGCCATCGATGCACTTTCAAACAGTCTTTTGAAGAAAGTGAATATTTTCAGGCTTGGTTTCCGTGGAAATCCGATAACAGGCAATCCGACAATTTTGTATCCTGCAGCCGGTATTTTTTCCATTTCCATTCTTCCCGAAGCGCCCACAAACAGTATTTCGGCATCAGGATAACGTTTTCGGATCTCGTTTGCAATCGACAGTGCCGGAAAAATATGTCCGCCTGTTCCTCCACCGCTTATTATGACTCTGCTGATTTTCATTTTTTCATTTCTTCATCTTCATCAGGAACGTTTACCTGAATTGGTTGTTCTTTGATTTCCTGGTCCACCTGATTCTGATAACTTACGCTAAGAATACAGCCAAAAGCAATCGATGTAAATAATAACGAAGTTCCTCCGAGACTTATCCACGGCAATGGCTGGCCGGTTACCGGAAGAACACCGCTTGAAACACCTATATTAATCATGGCCTGATACACAAGAACGAGAGAAAGGCCGACGACCACAAATGCCGGAAATGTCCGGCTTGATCGTCTGACAATAATTATTCCCCTGAAAAAGAAAATCAGGTAAAGAAAAATTACCGCCGCCCCGAAAATCAGTCCATATTCTTCGACAATAATTGCAAAAATAAAATCGTTATAAGCCGCTGCCATATAATTACTTACATCCGACTGACCAGGACCTTTCCCAAAAATTCCGCCTGAATAAATTGCCAGTTTTGCATAATCAGCCTGTGTCACTCCCTGTTCCGAATTCGGATCGCCATGAAGAAATCTGTCGATCCTGCCTTTTACGGTGTGAATCCTTCCCACACTGTCGGGGACATGATCGGCCAGGAAATAGATGGAAACCACCAGCGCAACACCGGCCGCAAACACAAGCAACATGTATCTGATTGGAATCCTGCCTACAAACATCATCGATATAATTGTTGCAAAAATCAGTGCCGAGGTTGAAAAATTGGATAAAAGTATCAATCCGCAAACCAAAGCTGTAAAAATCATGATCTTTCTGAATGCCGCTCCCAGGTCTTTTGTTGTTTTCTGCTTTTTCCCGAGAACTTTAGCAGTGAAGAGAATCAGGGCGATTTTTGCCACTTCCGCAGGTTGAAAAGAGAAAATCCCAAGGTTAAAAGTTCTACCGGTTCCTTTCATCAAACCTGCAAATTTTAAAACCACTGCAACCATCAGCAATAAAATACTTCCGTAAAGCAGGTAGTTGGCCACAATTGAGTAAAATTTAACCGGAATAACATTGACCATCAGCAGGATAACACCCAATCCCATTCCAATAAAGAAAACCTGCCGGATAAGATAGTGAATGGTGTTACCGCCGTGAACCCGGTATGCCAGTGCACCTGTCGCGCTGTAAACTATTAACAGCGACAAGATCGACAGAAACATGAGGACAATCCAGATTACACGGTCACCTTTAAAATATTTCAAGATCGAGTTTTCCATTACAGATTTCTTACTCTTTGTTTAAACTGAGTTCCCCTGTCTTCGTAATTTTCAAACAGATCGAAACTTGCACATGCCGGCGAAAGAAGCACTGTATCTCCATTCCGGGCAAGATAATAGGCTGTTCTGACCGCCTCTTCCATACTTGTTGTATCTACAATATTCTTTACAAGCCCTTTGAAAGCTTCATGAATTTTATGATTGTCTTTCCCCAGACAAACAATTGCCTTTACTTTTTCCTTTACCAATCCTTTGAGCATGGTATAGTCATTACCTTTGTCCACTCCTCCTGCAATCCAGACAATTGGTTTCGTGATGCTTTCCAGGGCATACCATGTCGAATTTACATTGGTTGCTTTTGAGTCGTTTACAAACTCAATTCCGTGGACTTTCAGAAAACGCTCCAGACGGTGCTCAACCCCGGTGAAATTTGCGAGACTTTCCCTCAGCTGTTCATTTCTGATTTCCAAGATCATACTTGCAATTCCCGCGGCCATGGAATTGTAAGTATTGTGTTTTCCTTGTAGTGCAAGCTCCAGAATAGACATAACGAATTGGTTTTTATTTAAGTTAATAATTAGCTGATTATCTTTCACTCCTGCTGAATTTCCGGCTGGTTCGTCCAAACCAAAAGGAATAATTACAGGTTCAATATTTCTCTTTTTAAGTTCCTGTTGTGTTATTTCGTCGTCGGCACAAACAATGAACCAGTCGTTTTTAGTTTGATTTTGAATGATCCTGAATTTCGAATCGACGTAATTCTGAAGGTTGTAATTGTACCTGTCGAGATGATCGGGTGTGATATTCATCAGAATTGCAATATCGGCCCTGAAATCGTACATTCCGTCTAACTGGAAACTACTGATTTCAAGTACATAAATATCAAAATTCTCTTCGGCAACCTGCCACGCAAAACTTTTCCCCACATTGCCTGCAAGACCGACATTCAGCCCGGCATTTTTCAGAATATGATAAATAAGCAAGGTTGTGGTTGTTTTTCCGTTACTTCCGGTAATACAAACAGTTTTTGCTTTTGTGTACCTGCCTGCAAATTCAATTTCAGAAATTACAGGAATGCCGGCTTCCTTTAACTGATGAATCAGGGGCGCTTTTTCAGGTATTCCCGGACTTTTAACAACTAATAGGGCATTCAGTATTTTTTCGGCAGTATGTTTTTCTTCCTCAAAATCGATATTGTAACCGGAAAGAACGGTTTTGTATTTCTCCTTTATTTTCCCCAAATCGGAAACGAAAACAGAAAAGCCGTGCTTTTGTGCAAGAATAGCGGCGCCCACGCCACTTTCACCACCACCTAATATTGCAATCCTGTTATTCAATTATCTCATTTTTAATGTTACCATTGTAAGCACAGCCAGAATAATTCCCACAATCCAGAACCGGGTTACAATCTTTGCCTCCGGAATTCCTTTTTTCTGAAAATGGTGATGAATCGGGCTCATCAAAAACACGCGCCTTCCTTCGCCATATTTCTTTTTGGTATATTTAAACCAGCTCACCTGTATTACAACCGAAAGATTTTCGATGAGAAAGATTCCGCAAAGCAGCGGTATTAAAATCTCTTTCCGGATAATTACCGAGAACACCGCGAGAATTCCTCCAAGTGCAAGGCTTCCGGTGTCGCCCATAAAAACCTGGGCAGGATAGGAGTTGTACCACAAAAATCCCACTGTGGCGCCAATAAAAGCAGCAACAAAAACCGACAGCTCACCAATATTCGGAATATACATGATATTCAGGTAGTCGGCATAAATGATGTTACCGCTTACATATGCCAGAACACCCAGTGTGGCACCGCTGATTGCAGAAGTTCCCGTTGCCAGCCCGTCCAGACCATCGGTGAGGTTGGCTGCATTTGATACTGCAGTTATTATTACAATGATTGCAAGTGCATAAACAATCCATTTTAACCACGATGAAGCTTCTCCGGCAAACGAAACAAGCCATTCATAATTAAATTCGTTTTGTTTTACAAATGGAATTGTGGTAACAGTCGATTTTACATCTTCGGTAACATACTGAAGCGTTTGTTCCCCGGTCACCGGATCAACTAGAATTTCCTGAAGGTTCTGGCCATTTCCGTCTTTTATGTGTTGCCTTACTTTCACATCTTCACTTACAAAGAGTGTAAGTGCAACAATTAGCCCGAGAGTAACCTGTCCGAGTATTTTAAATTTTCCGGCAAGACCTTTTTTATTTTTAAGGAAAACTTTGATGTAATCGTCGATAAACCCTATAAAACCAAGCAATGCCGTAGTAATAAGCATCAGGATTACATAAATATTATTGAGCCTGGCAAACAATAAAGTCGGAATTAATATTGAAGTAAGAATAATCAGTCCACCCATGGTTGGAGTCCCTTTTTTCTGTAACTGACCTTCGAGACCAAGATCGCGGACCACTTCACCTATTTGTTTTTGTTGCAGAATTCTGATTATCTTTTTACCAAAAATCGTTGCGATAAAAAGTGATGTAATAATTGCCGCTCCAGCCCTGAACGTAATACCGGGAATCATTCCCAACCCGGGAATATCGTAACCAGCCAATAATGTATAAAACCAATAAATCATTTTTTTGTATTTAGTTTTTTAAGCCAAAGCAGTTTTCAATCTCCTCTTTATCGTCGAAATGATATTTAACTCCGTTTATTTCCTGGTAATTTTCGTGACCTTTACCCGCAATCAGGATAATATCACCGGGCTGGGCAATCATCGCAGCTGTTTTAATTGCTTCTCTCCGGTTCTCGATCGAAACAACTTTATTCCTGAATTTTGCATCAACACCGGCTTCCATATCTTTAATAATTTGTGCCGGAATTTCGGTTCTCGGATTGTCTGAAGTCAGTATCACTTTATCGCTGGCAATAACTGCTTCGTGCGCCATTTCAGGCCGTTTTGTCTTATCGCGGTCACCGCCGGCGCCAACAACTGTTATCACTTTCTCTCCTTTTGTTCTGATTTCGGAAATAGCTCCCAAAACATTTTTAAGTGCATCGGGTGTGTGAGCGTAATCAATTATTGCAAGTATTCCATCGCGGCTGCGGACTGTTTCAAATCTTCCCTGAACAGGCTGAAGATTGCTCAGGATGGTTAAAACCTCATCTTTATTCTGACCAAGACGGATTGCAGTAGTATAAACAGCAAGCAGGTTCGAAGCATTGAATTTTCCTACAAATCTTGTCCAGATTTCCCTGCCATCCATATTCAGCAACATCCCGTCGAAATGGCTTTCAATCACTTTACACCGAAAATCAGCCACTGCACGGTTTGAAAAAGTTATTTTTTCAGCCTGAGTGTTCTGAACCATAACCAGTCCGTTTTTATCATCAATATTGACAACGGCAAAAGCATCTTTTGAAAGACCATCGAAGAAAGCTTTTTTAGCTTTGATATATTCTGTAAAAGTTTTGTGATAATCCAAATGATCGTGAGTGATGTTGGTGAAAATGCCACCTGCAAATTCGATTCCTGCAATTCGTTTCTGATGAACAGCGTGCGAACTGACTTCCATAAAACAGTATTCACAACCCTGTGCCACCATTTCGGCAAGCAACTGCTGAATTTTCAGTGCATTTGGAGTTGTGTGGGTTGCTGTTTCCTCTTTACTGTTAATGCGGTATGAAATTGTGGAGATAAGCCCGGTTTTATACCCAAGGTTCAAAAACATCTTGTATAAAAGAGTTGCAATGCTGGTTTTACCGTTGGTTCCGGTCACTCCGACCACTTTTAGTTTCGAGGAAGGAAACCGGTAAAAAACCGAAGCAATTTGTCCCAGAGCCTCGTTCGAGTCAGTTACTTTAACATAAGTAACCTGTTCATTTATTTCGGCTGGCAGGTTTTCACAAACAACAACCGAGGCTTCGTTTTCAATTGCTTTTCCGATAAACTGATGTCCATCGGAAGCGACTCCCAGTTGAGCTACGAAAATAAATCCGGGTTTCACAAGCCGTGAATCGAATTCAATTCCGAGAACCTCTGTATCTGCAGAACCGATTAAATTCGTGTAACTGATCTGGTTTAGTATTTCGTTAAGTCTCATTTTCAACCAAGTGTGAGTAATATCGTTTGTCCCTTCTGGAATCTTCCTCCAGGCGCCATCGATTGTTTTTTAACTTTACCTATTCCGCTGATTCGTACACGCAAGCCAGCCTTTTCCATCAGATAAACTGCATCGCTTGCGCCCATTCCCTGAACGTTTGGAACTAATCCTTCAGGAACCGAAGTATCGGATAACAATACTTTGTCATCTTTAACTTCCACTTTTGCCCACTCTGAATCAGGATCTCCCTTTACATTTTTCAGGTTTAAATCGTCAACAACTTCGAGAATGTCTTCCGACAATCCTTTTTTGATATCCGGTAAAACAATTTTTTCATTTTCATCTTTTTCTTTCTCCAAATCTTCATCTTTTAAAATCCGGAAGGCGTAGATCTTTTCAGCAATTTCCTTGAAAACGGGACCAGCAACCGAACCTCCGTAATAAACTCCTCCCCGTGGATTGTTAAATGTCACGATCATTGAATATTTGGGATCATCGGCCGGGAAATAACCGACAAACGAACCCAGGTACATTCCGGCACTGTAACCTTGGCTGCTGGTTGCCACACGCGCGGTTCCTGTTTTTCCGGCAATGTTGAAATATTCGTTGTTCAACCCCTTGCCGGTACCCTCGGTGCAAACACCTTCGAGCATTGCCTTTGCCTTTCTGATGGTTTCCTTCGATGCAATCATCGGATTCAGCACTTCGGTTTTAAATCTTTTTACCAAAGCGCCATTTTCCCTGATCTCTTTTACCAGATGAGGTTTAACCATTTTCCCGTTATTAGCAACTGCATTATAAAAGTTCAGGATCTGAATGGGTGTCATTTTGGTTTCGTATCCGTATGACATGCCGGCGAGTGTGGTTCCCCACCAGTCAGGATCACCAGGGTATTTGAAAAATGGCTGACCTTCGCCGTTAATGTCCAGTCCGAGAGGTTTGTTTATTCCGAAACTGTAAACCCTGTCAACATATTTTTTCGGATTTTTCTCGTAATAAGTCGTGATAATTTTGGCTACACCAATGTTCGAAGATTTTTCAAATATCTGTTTTACTGTTATTTTACCGTGTCCATTTGTATCTGAAATTTTTCTGCCGCTTTTAAACCACTGTCCGTTGCCTGTATCGAAAACATTACTGGTGTCAACAACACCATCTTCGAGTGCAGCCATTAACGATACGAGCTTAAAAGTTGAACCGGGTTCGTAGCATCCTCTTGGTCCAAGCGCAAAGTTGTCTGTTTCAAAATAATCGCCGTTTCGTTTGCCAAGATTTGCAATGGCTTTTACTTCGCCGGTTTTAACTTCCATCACAATTGCCGTTGCCCAGTCGGCATTTAAAACCTGAATTTGTTTGTAAAGCGCACTCTCAGTGATGTCCTGAATTTTAACGTTCAGGGTTGTAATAATATCCATCCCGTCTTCAGGTTCAATTTCGATCTTTGTAACCCATCTTCCTGAAAGATTCTCTTTGTAACTGATTCCATCTTCTCCCTTTAAATAGGGTTCGAAAGATCCTTCTAATCCTGTATAACCAATTGCACCATGAACACCACCAAAAGCGCCTTTATTCAAACCGCCAAGTGTTCGTAATGCAAGTATTCCAAACGGATTTACCCTTCTGTTTTCCTTTTCGATTATTAAACCCCCGCCATATCTGCCACGGCGGAGTATCGGGAAATTTTTTACTTTCTGAAGTTCTGTGTAATCTATTTTACGCGGAGTAAGCATAAAACCGCGGTTCTTTTCTTTGTAAGCCTCATTCAACCTGCGGTTGTATTCGGCATGAGAAGCATTTCCAAAAAAAGCCGAAAGATACCAGGCAAGCGAATCGCTTTCCTTTCCGTAAACTTTCCTTACTCCCTCTGACGCCATGTCGATTCGAACATAGTATCCGGGAACAGAAGTAGCCAATGTACTGCCATCGTCAGCACAAATGTTCCCGCGGTCGGGACTGACGATAATGGTATTTTCGCTGAGATTTTCCTGTATTTTTTCCCAACGGTCGTTTTTGATCTTCTGAACAGAGATCATTTTTGCTATCACCACTACCGAAAATACAAGCAGTGCAAAATAAATCAAGGTAATCCGGGTTACTATTATTCTCCTGATATCCACGACAATTTATTTTTTTTAACCACAAGTTTCTGAGGAGGCCTCGACGGCTCCTGTAAATCTATTTTTGCATTTTCCACTTTTTTCGCAATTTCCGATGGTCGGCTTGAATTCATCAGTTTTGCCGAAAGTGTGATCGACTCTGAACGAAGTTCATCCAACGTGGTTTGAAGGATTTCAACTTTCCTGATTGTTTTTTCCGACCAGTTGCGGTTTGTAATGAGCAGAATAGCAAGAAATGCAAGAAAAATCAGGAAAGGTATCTGTTTTGTCACCCTTTCATCGGTTAAGATCGTTCCACCGATAAACGATTTAACACCTGTCTTTTTATTTGCTTTTACCTTTTCAGTCATATCAGATTTTTTCTGCTATCCTTAATTTTGCACTTCTCGACCGGTTGTTTGATCTTAACTCTTCATCGCCGGGAGTGATTACTTTTTTATTTATTATTTTAAATGGCGAAGTAATATTTCCATAAAAATCCTTTTCCACCTTTCCTTCAAAATTTCCGGATTTCATAAAATTCTTGCACAGCCTGTCTTCAAGACTGTGATAAGTAATTACAACAAGCCTTCCGCCTGGCTTCAGCACTTCAAGCGAAGCTTTCAGAAACTCCTGCAAAGCATCCATTTCTTCATTCACTTCTATTCTCAATGCCTGAAAAACCTGCGCGAGGTATTTGTTTTCAAGTGCTTTCGGGGTGCATTCCGAAATTATATCTTTCAGCTGTGTGGTAGTCCTGATGCGCCGTTCTGCTCTTTTCCTGCAAATTACCGAGGCCAGATTTCGTGAATTCTTTATTTCACCGTAATTCCTGAAAATTTTCTCTAATTGTTCCTCCTGATATTCATTCACAATTTTTGAAGCGTCTGTTTTTGCGCTCTGGTTCATACGCATATCCAGATTTCCTTCGAACCTGAAGGAAAATCCGCGATCGGGCACATCAAAATCGTGAGACGAAACACCCAGATCGGCAAAAACCGCATCAACCTGTTCAATGCCATAATAGCGGAGGAAATTTTTAATATATCGAAAATTATGCCTGATAAAATACAACCTATTGTCTTTCAAAACATTAACAACTGAATCTTTGTCCTGATCAAAGGCAAAAAGTTTACCGGATATTAACTTTTCAATGATTAGTTTTGAATGACCACCGCCACCGTAAGTTGCATCAACAACGGTAGCTTCCGGAAATAAATTCAATCCATTAATACTTTCCTCAGCCAAAACAGGTATATGATAAGCGTCCATCATCTGATCAGGCTTTTTTCTGTCGTTTTTCCTTTAATTTCAGCAAAAATTCTGCTTTTGTCATTTGTGGCTGACCCGGCCTGCTCAACGACAGTAACCGGATTGATTCTCCCATTCCGATGAATTCAGCACCTTTTTCAAGACTTGCATATTTCAGGTACGAATCGGGAATGTTGATCCTTCCGTTGGGCGCCATTGTAACTTTCACAAAATTCTGGTAAAAAAATTCCAGCAATGCGTCATCTTCTTCATCAAACGGATCAAGCGTACTTTTAAAATCTTCAACCCTTTTTCTCCAGAATTTCTCGGGATGAATATCAAGACATTCCTTATGAAGATTTTTTTCAATAACAAGCGATTCAACTGCCAGATCGCCAAGTTCTTTCTTAAAGGAAGCGGGAAGCACAATTCTGCCTTTATCATCAATTGTAGCGCTGTATGTTCCTGCAAATTCGATCATCTGTTAAATCACTTCTTATTTTAACGGTAAAAATAGAAATTTATTCCAAAATATGCCATTTTATTCCATTCTATTCCACCCTACAATAAAACTTTAAACTGAAAGAACTGTTGAAAACCTGTTGAAATTTTGTTGAAATCTCAACAAACACTGTTAAATAATACATGTATTATATTGATATTGAGATTACTAATATAATTAACCGATTAATAAACAACAGTTAATAACTCACTTTGAGGGGGTTAAAAAATTTTATTTTGTATCAATAAAAAAGAATAAAATGGATGATTATGAAAAATTACTATCATTAATTCCTTCTCTGAGAAATAGTTAATTATATTTGCTATACAACTGATTTTCATTTGATGAATTTTAAATTTTGAGTGTGGAAGAAACTGTTACAAAACCTTTTAAACCTATAAATATCAAGGAGTTATTTATAGCAAAAAATCCAGCTCTGGCTAAAATAATGCCTGGATTTGCCTTTCGTGCCATTCACAGAATTTTACATATTGATTTTATAAACGATTTTATATTAAGAAATGGGCATCTGAAAGGAATTGATTTTGTCGATCAGGCAGTTACTGAGTTCAACGTTAAAGAACACATTTACGGCTATGAAAATTTACCCGAATCGGGTCGTTTTATTTTTGTCAGTAACCATCCGCTGGGCGGATTCGATTCGTTGCTTCTTATGAAATACGTTTATAAAAAATTAGGAAAGCTTAAATTTTTGAGTAACGATGTTTTAATGGGGATACCGAGCCTGAGTTATATGTTCATTCCGGTTAACAAGCACGGCACCAACAGCAGGGAGGTTTCAGTTACACTTGAAAAAGCATATAATTCAAACGAACAGATTCTCATATTCCCTTCTGGTCTTGCATCGAGGAGAATAAAAGGGAAAATCATGGATCTGGACTGGAAAAAACATTTTATTACAAAGGCAATACAACATCAACGCGATGTATTTCCGGTTTTTATTGGTGGCCGGAATTCAAACCGGTTTTACAAGCTGGCAAATCTCCGGAAATTTCTTCATCTTAAATGGAATATCGAAATGTTTCTTTTACCCGATGAACTCATGAGGCATAAAAATGCAGATATCCCTGTATATTTTGGAAAACCAATTTCATTTCAGATTTTCGATAAATCTAAAACGCACCAGGAATGGGCTGCCTGGGTGAAAGAACAGGTATATAAGCTGCCACTCCTGAGCTATCAGGAAAATTAAAGGAATTTATTACAGACAAGCAGTAATTTTTCTAATTTTGCATTCTATTTTTCAAAAAAAAGGGATCGTAAATGAAAAAAGTAACAGAACCACTGCCGAGGGAAGAAATTTACGCAGAACTCACTCCCGATAAATTACTGAGAAAAACAAACAAGGGAGGAAATGAAATTTATGTGGTTACATATCACGATTCGCCTGCCGTTTTGCACGAAATCGGTAGGTTACGTGAGATTACCTTTCGCGAAGCAGGTGGAGGTACCGGAAACGAAACAGACATTGACGAATACGACACTGCACAAATACCTTACAAACAATTGATTGTATGGGATCCGGATGCAAAAGAGATTTTAGGTGGGTACAGATATATTCTTTGTGCTGAAGCTCCAAAAGATGAAAATGGTCACATACTGTTGGCTACTTCCCATCTTTTCGATTTTTCTCAAAAATTTGTTGATGAATATTTACCATACACACTCGAGTTGGGAAGATCGTTTGTACAACCTGCTTATCAGTCAAGCAAAGCAGGAGCAAAAGCACTTTTTGCGCTCGACAATCTGTGGGATGGATTGGGAGCACTCACCGTCGATCATCCTGAAATCAGGTATTTTTTTGGAAAAGTAACCATGTATTCTCACTTTCACAATGAGGCAAGAAACCTGATTCAATACTTCTTCAAAAAATATTTCAGAGACGCTGAGAATCTTGTACATCCGAAAGTACCAGTCGAGTTTGATATGGATACTGTTGAAATGGAAAAATTATTTAACGGGAATTCATACAAGGAAGACTACAAAATTTTGTTTCAAACCGTGAGACAGTATGGCGAAAATGTGCCTCCGCTGATTAATGCTTACATGAATCTTTCCCCTTCGATGAAAACTTTCGGAACATCGAGAAATATCGAGTTCGGAGAAGTACTTGAAACAGGGATAATTGTCACAATAGAAGATATTTACAGCTTCAAGGTTGACCGCCATATTGAAACTTACATTAAAGATAAGGAAAACGGTCAGTGGCCTGAACCCAAATAAAAAACCATGAACTTCTATTCCGATTTTCCAAAAATATTAGTTGCCGTCGATGCTATTATTTTTGGATTCAACGAAAATGAATACGACCTGAAATTGCTGTTGCTCAAACGTAACTTTCAACCCGAAAAAGGGAAATGGTCGCTCATGGGAGGGTTTGTTGCTCCCGAAGAAAGTCTTGACAGTTCTGCACAAAGAATAGTTTCGCAATTAACCGGGCTCAATAATGTTTACATGGAACAGCTTTATGCATTCGGAGACGTTGCCCGAGACAGCGGTGGCCGGATTATTTCAGTTGCCTATTTTTCTTTGCTGAAAATAAATGAACACGACAGCACCCTGGTAAAAAAACATGGCGCATCGTGGATTTCGCTCAGGGAATTGCCTGATCTGATTTTTGACCACAAAGAAATGGTTGAAAAAGCCTTAAGAAAACTCAGAATAAGGGCCCAAACCCAACCCATTGGTTTTGAACTGCTCCCTGAAAAATTTACCATCCCTCAGTTGCAGCGGCTTTACGAAGCAATTTACCAGGTTCCTTTCGATAAAAGAAATTTTAGAAGGAAATTACTTGCCATGGGTTTACTTGAAAAGCAAAATGAAAAGGAAAAAGAAACCTCCAAAAAAGGAGCTTTTTACTATCACTTCAATAAGAAAAAATACGGTGAATTACTTGAGAAAGGATTCAATTTCGATTTATGATCCTTTTATCTGAAGCCTTTTTCAATAGGCCCGCTGATCTTTCCCTTCATAATAGTTGATAAAAGAACTGTTAACCACCCGGTTGCCTCCTGGCGTTGGATAATTTCCGGTAAAATACCAGTCACCCAGATCGTTCGGGCATGCTTTGTGCAAATTATCAACAGTTTGAAAAACAATTTCCACTTCTGCCTTGCAATCTTCAGGTTTCAGCAATTCAGCTATTTTCGCCGAAATCTGCACAGTTGTAAAGTTCTGATATATTTCCTGAACATAATTGACCATCTCTTCTTTCGGCAGATTTTGTTGTTGTTTGCATTTTAGGTAAACATCATCAATTACCGATTGCTGTCCGGTTTCCTTTAAAAGTCCGATTGCTGCATTAAAAGCAATAAACTTCTCGAGCTGGGCCATATCAATGCCATAACAATCAGGGTACCTGATCTGCGGCGCCGATGATAGAACTATTATTTTTTTCGGATGTAACCTGTCGAGTATTCGTAAAATGCTGTTTTTCAAAGTGGTTCCGCGCACAATAGAATCGTCGATAATTACCAGTGTATCAATATCATTCCTGATTATGCCGTAAGTGACGTCGTAAACATGGGCGACCAAATCTTCGCGACTTGCATCGTCGGCGATAAAAGTCCGAAGTTTAACGTCTTTGATTGCTATTTTCTCCACCCTGGGTTCAAAAGAAATGATCCGCTTGATGTCTTCACTTGTCAATGAACCGTTTTTCCTTTTTATTTCTTCAATTTTCCAGTCAACAAGGTAATTACGTATTCCTTCCACCATCCCGTAAAAAGCTGTTTCAGCAGTATTCGGAATGTACGAAAAGACTGTATTTTCAAAATCATAATCAACTGCTTTTAAAACAGCCGGACATATCAACTTACCAAGTTCTTTCCTTTCCTTGTAAATTTCTTTGTCACTTCCCCTCGAGAAATAAATACGCTCAAATGAACATGAACTTCTTTTGTGCGGAACCCTGATGAGTTCGCTGCTGACCGTTCCATTTTTTTTAATAATAAGTGCTTCGCCGGGCTTTATTTCGTTCACTTTGCCCACATGAACGTTCATCACTGTCTGGATTACAGGCCGTTCTGAAGCAACTACAACTATTTCATCATCATAATAATAATGAGCCGGTCTGATCCCCCACGGATCTCGAATGACAAAAGCATCGCCATGGCCAATTAAACCGGCAATTGCATATCCACCATCCCAATCTTTGGTTGAACGCTCAAGAATATTCTGAATATCGAGATTGTCAGCTATTTTATGCGAAATCTGAACATTGCTCAAACCCTCGTTTTTATATTTCCTGAAAAGAAGCTGATTTTCCTCATCCAGAAAATGTCCCACTTTCTCAAGCACAGTAACAGTATCGGTGTACGCTTTCGGGTGTTGACCCAGGTCGATTAGCACTTTGAAAAGTTCGTCGGTATTGGTCAGATTGAAGTTTCCGGCCAACACAAGGTTCCTCGATTTCCAGTTGTTCTGGCGCATTACAGGGTGTACAAAATCGATACTGTTTTTTCCAAAAGTGCCATACCTGAGATGACCAAGATAAAGTTCGCCGGCAAAAGGGAAATTCTTGTAGGCCCAGTCAATATCTTCAATATCAACACCTTCTCTTACAGCTTTCCTCAGAGGATCGTTGATCTGGTCGAAAACATCTTTGATCGGGTTTTCTTTAACCGAACGGAACCGGCTGATGTAAGCGCTTCCAGGCCCAAGACTGTCTTTTACACAAACCGCACCGGCACCATCCTGCCCCCGGTTGTGTTGTTTTTCCATCAACAGATACAACTTGTTTAAACCATATTTCCACGTTCCGTATTTTTCGCGGTAATACGATAATGGTTTTAAAAGCCTGATTAATGCAATCCCACACTCGTGCTGAATCTGGTCACTCATATTGTAATTGTTTCATCAATGGAAAATCAATCTGGTCGGCAACGATAAATGCCACCGGATATGTGTTTTTTATTTCCTTGTAAAGTTTTAATGCTTCATTTTTTGTTCTGAAATCGCCTACCCTGACCCTGAAATTCGGGGAGACATAAATAACATGAACCGGATAATCGGGGTAAATGGATAGAAATTCAACTTTTTTCTTCAGGGCATTCTCTTTAGCATCGGCATCGGAACTGAAAAAAATCTCAACCCTGTATCCTTCGATTTTATTTGTGACTTTGTTATTCTCGATATGCCAGCTCAGTAATTTTTCAACCCGGGGATCCTGTTTGATATTCAGATTATTAAGCATCTCAGGCAGGTCAGAAGTCTGCGTTTTATCAACAGGAGAAGTGTACTGTGCATAAACAAGCTGACTTACAAAACTGATTAATGCTACTATCAAAAAAGACTTCATTGTTCCTGGCAAATTGTGCCGGCAAATATAAACGAAATTGAATAAAATCGATAATCTTTTTTATCACCAGAGTTATTAAAAACTCATTTGTCAAAATACAATTGATTATATATTAATCTGTTACACAAATCCCCCGGTTTAAAAGACGTTACTAAAATATATATGATAATATTGAGTTAACATTATCAGATAATAAAAGGTAAGTAAATTTTTTTTTACAGTTTTGCTTTAATATGAAATGTACACCGTCAAAAAAAAAACCGGGATTTTTGTTTTTATTATTTTAAAAATCGACATTAATATTCTTTTTTATTAATATTTTCGAAATCTAAACAAAAGACGGATATCTGGTAAAAGATTGATCATGGGAAAACTGGTTGATGAATTCAATGCTTACAGGGCAAAAATGAACGAAAAGATTCTGGCCGCTGACAACAAAGTGATGAAGAGGATTTACAGCCTTGATACTTTAACTTACCAGGAAGGCGCTTTAAGTACGAAAACCAAGGAAATGCTGGGACTGGCTACTTCGATGGTGCTCAGATGCGACGACTGCATAAAATACCATCTTGAAAGGTGTTTTGAACAGGGAGTTACCACCGCAGAGATTTTTGAGTTATTTGGTGTTGCTAATGTTGTTGGCGGAACAATTGTGATTCCTCATACCAGAAGAGCCGTTGAATATTGGGAAGAACTTAACGAAAATAACAGTTAGCCTCAGTTGCAGAAATTTTAAAATATTATTGAAATGGACAAAATATTCGCTATTACGTGCGCCGGAAAAACTGAAAAATCATTCATGGATCTCAGATTCGGCAAATGTGAAAATCTTGTAATATTCAATGTTTCCAAAGACAAGTTTTCAATAATTGAAAATCCTTTCAGAGATGAGGGTAACAGTGGAATACAACTTGTGGGCTACCTGAAGGAAAAGGGTGTTTCTTCGATTATTACCGGAGAAATCGGACCAAAAGTTAGTTCGATGCTCGAAACAGAAAAACTCCAGCTTATCCTTCTCCCCGAAGAAAGAATCAGAATAGAAGAAATTATGAACAGAATAAAGGCTTAATCTGTTATAAATCATTATTTTAAATTATTCAAACAGTCAGTCGTAATCAAAATCGTTTTTCAAATTATAAAACAATTTTTATGATTCATTCGCGGTGAAACAAATGTTGTTAATATAATTTTGACTGTTTTCAGATCGAACAACAAAATCGGCAATTAAACTCATTAGCAAATAGTTACATTTGAACGGCTCAAAAAAATGGAAAATAAAAGATCAGCAAAACCAATTCCTAAAGATTTAGCCAGACAGATTATCAGGGCACAGCGGAACGAGGTTACCGAATATCATATTTATAAAAGACTGGCCCGGAAAGCAAGAGATAAAAAACACAAAGAAATCCTGAATTCAATCGCCGAAGATGAATTAAAGCATTACAGATTCTGGATGAAATACAGCAAAACTGAGGTTGACCCGCGCAAATGGAACCTTTTCCGGTATTTCTGGCTGACACAGATTCTCGGATTAAAGTTCGGACTGATGAAAATGGAAAAAGGAGAAAACAGTGCTAAAATAAACTACGCTGAAATCGGGAAGTTCATTCCCGAAGTACTTCAGCTAAGTAAAGAAGAATCACAGCATCAGAACGAACTTATAAAAATATTGAAAAGCGGAATATTGAAGTAATTTTAAAGCTCTGTATGTTACAAATTTTCAGATAATTATCTGTTTGTCTGGTAAAAATCAGGAGTTTTGATATAGATTTAAGATTGATTTTAAAACCAATTGCATTGAGCACCTATTTGTATAAATTAATCCAGGAAGGCGAACATCAGCAACAGGATTTTAAATACTGTATAAATGATTCGAAAAAAATCGCAAAATCGCTGGTTGCCTTTGCCAATACCGACGGTGGCCGGTTACTGGTGGGCGTGAAAGATAACGGAAAAATCGCCGGTGTCAGAACCGACGAGGAATTTTACATGGTTGAGGCTGCAGCCAAGATTTACAGCGATCCTCCTATTGATTTCACCACACAACAATGGAATATTGAAGGGAAAACCGTTCTGGAAATACAGATTCAGCCTAGCAATTCAAAACCTCATTATGCTAAAGACGAAAATGGAAAGTGGCTGGCTTACATCCGCGTTGACGATGAGAATTTCCTGGCTCATAAAATCCAGATAAATGTCTGGAAAAGAAACAGCAGCAAAGTTGGAGTTCATTTTACTTATTCCGATTCCGAAAAGTTATTAATCGATTATCTTTTGAAAAATGAATCGGTTTCGTTTTCAAAGTTCATGCGCATTGCCCATATTTCCAGGATTAAAGCAGAGGAAGTTTTGACAAACTTTGTGATCATGGGCGTAATCAATATAAAAACTGAAAAAGAAGGAACCCATTTTTTGCTCAATAAAATGTACGATGAAGACTTCCTGAAAAAGTTCGGATAAAATAATAGTCATTAATCACGAAAAATTTCAGATTTTTTACCCGCCTGAAACTTTAAAAATTATTTTTGCCCGAATAAAAATTAAAAACTTTGTTATGTTCTTAAAATTTAAAATTCTCACAATTTCGCTGTTGCTTGGAATCAGCGCTTTTGCCCAGGATCAGTATCTAACTGCAAAATCACCGGATGTTGAAAAAACATACATCGGCAAGGAAAATTATACAGTCAAAGAGTTTAAGCACAAATTTAAACACGACAAACCCAAAAATATAATCCTTCTGATTGGAGACGGAATGGGCGTTTCGGAGGTTTTTGCCGGATTGACAGCCAATAAAGGGCATCTTTTTCTGGAAAACTTCAAAAGTATTGGTTTTTCGAAAACCCAATCGGCCGACAATTACATAACCGACAGTGCTGCAGGTGGAACAGCGCTTTCGTCAGGTGTTAAAACATACAATGGAGCAATTGGAGTGGATGTAAATAAAAATCCGGTCAAAACAATTCTGGAAGAAGCCTGTGAAAAAGGATTAGCTACCGGGCTGGTTTCAACATCGGCAATTACACATGCAACCCCGGCTTCGTTCATTGCCCATCAGGCAGGAAGAGGTTCGTACGAAGATATTGCTGCCGACTTTCTGAAAACGGATATTGATGTTTTTATTGGAGGCGGACTCGACCATTTTACAAAAAGAAAGGACGGGAGAAACCTGCTGGAAGAATTAAAACAGAAAGGGTACGAAGTTGAAACCGATCTGGAAAAAATAAAAAAAGTAAAAAAAGGCAAACTTGCCGGACTGACGGCAGATGTTCATAACGGAAGAGTAAGCGAAAGAGGCGAAATGCTGCCAATTGCCACCGAAACAGCCCTGAAAATTCTCAGTAAAAATAACAACGGCTTTTTCATAATGATCGAAGGATCGCAGATTGATTGGGGCGGACATGCCGGAAGCACCATTTATGTTGTTGAGGACATGCTCGATTTCGACAAGGCAATTGGTCAGGCACTGGAATTTGCATCAAAAGACAAAGAAACACTGGTAATTGTTACCGCCGATCACGAAACAGGAGGAATGGCAATAACAGGAGGAAGTACAAAAGATGGGATGGTTCAGGCAGCTTTCCCCACAACAGATCACACTGCAGTGATGGTTCCTGTTTTTGCATACGGACCAGGAGCGGAAGAATTCACCGGGATAATGGAAAACACCGACATCAATTTAAAAATGAAAAAGTTACTGTTTGAGAAATAAACTTTTTTAATTTACAATATTACCGGGAATATTCGTGTTTCCGGTTTTTTTATTGCTTTACCGGCATATTTTTTATTTTTATGACTTTAATAACTGATAAATTGAAATCGGTTACAAAAAAAGTACTTGAAAATTTGATGGTACTTTTTTAATGAAAATTGAAATTCCTGTTTTATGAAATATGAAAAATGGTCGATTGGATACTGGCTCCTGAAAAAATATATTCAGTTTGCCGACTGGCTGATTTACAACAAAGTAATAATTACCGGTCTGGAGAATATTCCAAAAAACAAACCAATCATTTTTTCACCCAACCATCAGAATGCACTGAGCGACCCGATGGCTGTTTTATTGAATACCAGGTTCCAGCCGGTTTGGCTTGCCCGTGCCGACATTTTTAAAAATAAAACAATAGCGGCAATCCTCAGGTTTCTGAAAATAATGCCCGTTTACCGGATGAGGGATGGAAAGGAAAACCTGTCGAAAAACGACAAAACTTTTTCCGACTCGGTTAAAGTACTCGAAAATAATTTTGCTCTCGGTCTTTTCCCCGAAGCCGCCCATTCGGGAAAACGTCAGATGCTGCCTCATAAAAAAGCTGTTCCCCGGATTGTATTCATGGCTGAAGAAAAGGCAGGTTTCAACCTTGACATCCAGATCATTCCCACAGGAATCTACTACAGTCATTACTGGAAATTTAACCGCAACCTGATTATCAATTTTGGAAAACCCATCCGTGCAATGGAATTTCTTGACGAATACAGGGAAAACGAAAATTCAGCAATTCAGTCGCTGCGTCAAAGAATTATCGACGAAATGGAACCGTTGATTCTCAATATAAAAAGTGCCAGGTTTTATGACGATTTCGAATCGATCAGGGAGATTTACGGGAAACTTTATCTTACAAGGCAACACATGAAATATTCGGTTTTGAATCTTTTTAAATCTGATCAGTTGCTTGTAAAAAAGCTTGATTATCTGGAAGAAAACCAGCCTGAACTGGCAAAATCGATTGTAAATGAAGCAAATGATTATATTTCGAAAATAAAAAAGCTTAAACTCAGAAACTGGTTGCTTGAAAAACCGGATTACAACCTGATGCGATTGATTATCAACAGTTTGATTCTGATCGCTGGATTACCGTTTTTTTTGTTCGGCTTTATTTTTAACGCCCTTCCGTTTTTTATCATCGACAAGATCACCGAAAAGAAATTAAAAGACATCACATTCCGCAGTTCTTTCTATCTTGTTCTCGGAATCCTTCTTTTTCCGGTTTTTTATATGATTGAATTCATTGCAGTTTCCTGGCTCATCCCCGGATTCTGGCTGAAACTGGTATTTCTGGTATCTCTACCTTTTGCGGGTAAGGTTGCATTCAGGTGGTATATTTTGTTTCGCAAAACTGTTGGTAGTGGAAGGTTATTGCGTCTTTCTCTTTTCGAAAGAAAAAAGTTAACTGATCTAATTCATCTAAAAAATAAGCTGTTTGGGAAACTGGATGAACTGATTTCTGTTGATTAACAGATGGATTATTTTCTTTTTTTGATTTTCTGTCTCACTTTCGTCCGCCTGAATTTATCCTCGAAATTACGATTTGAGGCAGATGCTCTTTTCTTTTTGTGAAAAGCGCCCTGAAAAGTCGGATCATCGATTTTCCGTTGACGGTCAATTTCCTTTAAAAGTCCTTGCTTTTCATCAAACTCGGTTTCAACAATTTCAACTTCTTCAGGAAGATCGAGCAATGGAATTGGCATTCTGATCAACTGTTCAATCTTTTTCAGATGCCATTCATCAGCAGGGTCGATCAGAGAGATGGCGTCTCCTTTGTTTCCTGCCCTGGCAGTGCGGCCGATGCGGTGTACATAATCTTCGTAACTGGGCGGAATATCGAAATTAATGACATGACTGACAAGACTTGCATCCATTCCGCGGGCCGAAACATCGGTGGAGATCAGTATCCTCACGTCACCATTTTTAAAAGCGTTTATTGCGTTAATGCGGGTATTCTGGCCTTTGTTAGAATGTAAAATCCGTTTTTCGCCTTCCGCTTTCCGTTTGATTGCCTTAAAAACTTCTTCAG
Source organism: Draconibacterium sp. (assembly GCA_037442685.1). Lineage (GTDB taxonomy): Bacteria > Bacteroidota > Bacteroidia > Bacteroidales > Prolixibacteraceae > Draconibacterium. The sequence goes on from JBBIPU010000005.1 coordinate 31,001, forward strand.
CGTGCTCTTTTGTTTTAACGAAAATGACCACTCTCGTAAATTTTTCTTCATCTTCAAGCAAATGGTGGATCAAATTGAGTTTTGTCCGGTAATTTGGCACTTTGTATGCGATCTGTGTCACCAATCGGACCGGTGTGGCCGAAGGTGTCACTTCAACCTTCTCGTAATGATCAAGAAATTCCTCTGCCATCTTTTCAACATTTTCAGAAAATGTGGCCGAAAAAAGAAGATTCTGTCTTTTAGGAGGAATCACTTCCAGCAGTTGCCTGAGTTGTGGCATAAAACCCATATCGAGCATTCTGTCTGCTTCGTCAATTACGAGGTGTTTTATTTTTTTCAGCGACAATGCACCTGCCCTGTACAATTCAATCATCCGGCCCGGAGTTGCAATCAGAATATCGATTCCAGGCTCTAACAATCCGGCATGTTTAGTCCATCCAATTCCCCCAAATATGGCGGCGTGCCTTAAATCCGAGATTTCGGTCAGTTCTTCCACATCTTCTCCAACCTGAATGGCAAGTTCGCGTGTGGGGACAATCACGGCCACCCGCGGATCTTTACCTTCAGCCTTTTTGAGTTTTGTCAGCAGGGGAAGCAGATAAGCCGCTGTTTTGCCCGTGCCTGTCTGCGCAATTCCAACGACATTTAATCCCGCATTTATTTTAGGTATTGCCTCAACCTGAACCGGAGTGGGTTCAACAAAACCGATTTCTTCCAGCCTTTTTAGCAGAACTTTGGCGATTTTTAAATCTTCGAATGACTGTTTCATGGCGCAAAAATAGAAAAGTTACTTACAAATAATTCATTCAAAGAACAATACATTTGTAAAATTCCTGATTTGCTGATCCGTTTTGTCAATAAACCAACTTCATTTTTTTATTTCGTGAAACTTTACGAAATTCGTTTTCAGTTAAAACATTAAAATGATTCAATTTAAAGATACCGACATTGCCAACGTACTTCTGAATTTCGAAGAGATTGCTTTTGCCTATTTATTTGGCTCATCTCAGGATGGAGTTGTCAACAAAAAATCAGATGTTGACATTGCAATCTATTTTGTTGAAAAGGAAAATGATCTTGACTTAAGAATCAGAATAATCAAGGAACTTGAAAAAATTGAACCTTCATTCAATAATTATGATCTGGTGATTTTAAATAATGCAAGCTCAATTCTGGCTATGCAGGTGCTTCAGTCGAAACAACTTTTTCTGAGGAATGAGTATTGTGATTTGTTTGCAGATTTTTATTCATTGACATGCCGTCAGTATGAAGATGATATTTACTGGATGAAAAAACAACTGGAATACAGAGGCTATGAAATACAATGGAATAATTGAGAGAAAACTCAGGATTATTGATGAAAATATATCGGATATTCTGAAATGGAATATTACTTCATTTCAGCAGCTCAGAGAAAACTCGATGCTTCAGAAAGCTACAGAAAGATCGCTTCAGGTTTCAATTGAGGTAATGATAGATGTGAGTGAGAGAATACTGGCATTAAACAATATTCTACCGGCAAATACTTCCGTTGAGAATATGAACAGACTTGAAGAACTGGGTGTGATTAAATCAGCTGATATTTATGCTGATATGATTCGTTTCAGAAATTTTATCGTACATCGTTACGAAAAAATTGATCTGGAAATTTTGTACTCAATCGTCATAAACAAACTTCATCTGTTCAGGCAGTTTTCAGAGGAAATCCGTTCTGCTTAAGTCATTTCAGTTTATACATCTTTCCTGGCATGGCAACCACCGCATTTTTAAATTCTAGGTTTAACAACAATGCCGAAACTTTACTTACAGGCAGAGTTAATTCCGAAGATATCTGGTCAATAAAAAGTTCTCCGTTATCGCGAAGAAGGGCGACAATTTTTTCTTCATCGGCATTTAACTCAACAAAAAGATTTGTTTGTACTGCCTTATTTTTTTCGTTTTTTTCCCAACCCATAAAAAACTCAAGGTCATCGATATCTTCGATTAAGTTTGCAGCGCTGTTTCGAATCAACTGGTTACATCCTTTTGAATAAGTATCGCCTGACCTGCCCGGAAATGCAAATACATCGCGGTTGTAAGACGATGCAATCTCTGCCGTAATCAAAGCGCCACCTTTAATTGCCGATTCAACCACAATAACAGCATCAGCAAGACCGGCAATAATACGGTTTCTGCGGATAAAATTAGAAGGATCGATTTTGGTACCGCTTGGAAAATCGGTTAAGATACCTCCGTTTTCCAGCATTTTCCTTGCGGTTTCAACATGGAGTGACGGATACAATTTATCAAGTCCGTGACCAACAACTCCTGCAGTCGGGATATTGTATTTCAGGGCCGATTTATGCGCCTGAATATCGATTCCATAAGCCAGTCCACTAACTACCAGTACTTTATAATTCCGACCTGAGAAATTTTTTATCAGCTCATCACTAACCTGTTTTCCGTAGGCAGTTGCATTCCGTGTTCCGACAATGCTTACAACACGCTGTTCGTTTAAATTCAGATTGCCTTTTGAATAAATCAAAACCGGGGCATCGACACAGGTTTTCAGTCGTCGCGGAAAATTTTTATCGGTATAAAAAAGTACATCAATTTTATTCTTTTCAACAAAATGTAACTCCTTTTCAGCTTTTTTAAATACTTCTTTATCCCTGATCCTGTGTGCGTTGACCTCGCCAATTCCCGGGATTTTCTGCAAATTCTTTACCGGTTCTGCAAAAACACCTTCAACACTGCCAATGTATGCCACAACACTTCTCGCCAGTACTCCACCAATACCTGGAATTACAGAAAGTGCAATTTTATGCAGAAGGTTTTCCTCCATTCTGTGTGAAATATTAATTCATTTGCTGTAAAAGATGATTCAGCGAAAGTGCCATTTGCTGCCTGTCGCTCTTGCCAAGCGCCGATAAACTTACTGACGGATACTCAGCAATCCCCTTTTTGGTTTTTACCACAAGAGTAATATCCGACATTTCTCCAAACAAAGAATTCTCAAAGTGAGCCTTTCTTAAATACTGGGATGGAAATACAATTTCGTTATATTTTGGCCTTCCAAAACTGACTGCCTTATAATATCTCAGTAAAATGCGGTCATTCTCATTACTGAATTCAATAAACTGATAATCGGCAACATGAAAATAGAGATACCACAACGAAAAAACGCCGAGACTTATCAATGCAAGATAAATCATGTCGAACAGGAAAAAGAGCAGTGCTGAAACTGCAATAATTACGCTTACCAGATAAAATATTCTCTTCAGCTTAACGATATTTTTTTTATTATTTATTGTCATTGAGGTTATTAAATTTTGATTTAATCACGGTGTAAAGATATTTGAAATCCTGAAAACCAATTTTATTTTAACTTTACCGCAATTTAGCAGCAATCAATGGGAAATTCAACAGTTTATTCAAAAATAATCTACAGCCGGCAAACTGAAAAGGAACTGTTAATCTACATTGAAAATTACGTTCCCGGAAATGTATTTTTAGCCACGGAAGAGACTGTGGATAAAATCTGGATAAATAAATTCGATAATTTCCTGAAATCGAACAATATCAGAAAAGTTGTGATCCCAGCCGGTGAGAACAACAAAAAAATCGATTCGGTTATAAAAATCTGGGAATTGCTTTCAAATAACGGAGCCGATCGCAAATCGCTGCTGATTAATATCGGAGGCGGAATGCTTACCGATCTGGCAGGTTTTGCAGCCACTACTTTTAAACGGGGAATCGATTTTCTGAATGTACCAACAACCTTGCTTTCGCAGGTTGATGCATCGGTCGGAGGTAAAACCGGGATCAATTTCAGTGGATTTAAAAACGAAATCGGCACTTTTAAGGAGCCTGTTGCTGTTATCATTAATACCGATTTCCTGAAAACAATCGACAGGGAAAATTTCATTTCGGGATTTGCAGAAATGATTAAACACGGACTGATTTACAATCCTCGTCATTTAGCTGATTTAAAATCGTTTGACCTCGAAAATATCGATTACAACCATTTGCAAAATCTGATCCGCGATTCGGTTAATGTAAAGGAGTTTTTTGTAACAAACGATCCCACTGAAAAAAATATCAGGAAGGCGTTGAATTTCGGACACACTGCCGGACATGCCTTTGAGAGTTTTGCAATGATGCGGAACAAGCCGATTCAGCATGGATATGCAGTCGCATACGGAATGATTGCCGAACTTTATCTTTCACTTAAAATATGTGGTTTCCCTGAAGAAGACTTTCAGAATCTGACTGCCTGGTTACTGAAAATGTATGGCAGATTCGGGATTTCCAAGACCGATTTTGACACTCTTTTCGGATTAATGATGCACGACAAAAAAAATGAAGCAGGAAGAATTAATTTCACACTTCTGTCAGAAATCGGTAAAATTGAAATAAACCAGAACTGCGATAAAAACCTCATCTTTGAATCATTACGTTATTTTGCGAATCTGTAAGGCATTTTAATGATTTACGAAATTTCAATAAAAAACAAAACGGTAAAGGCAACGATAAATCTGCCCTCATCGAAAAGTATCAGCAACAGAGCGCTGATTATTAATGCTCTGAGTTACAATCCATATCCGTTGCAAAATTTATCCGACAGTGACGATACAGTTGTTTTATCTGCCGCACTCAACTCAAATAACAATAAATTTGATATCGGACACGCCGGAACTGCAATGCGTTTTTTAACTGCTTTCCTGGCAAAAATTGTCGGAGAATGGGAAGTTACCGGTTCGGAAAGAATGCAGCAGCGGCCAATTTCAATACTGGTAGATGCTTTGCGATCGTTAGGCGCCCGGATTGAATATTTAAAAAACGAAGGATTCCCTCCTTTAAAAATTCACGGATCGCGCCTGACAGGAAAAACAATTGAACTCGACGGCAGCGTTTCAAGCCAGTATATTTCGGCGCTCTTACTCATTGCCCCGACACTTGAAAACGGATTGACCCTGAAGCTAACCGGAGATATTACATCGCGTACGTACATCGCACTTACACTGAAATTGATGGCAAAATTCGGTGTTCAATACCGCTGGGAAGGTAATGAAATCAATGTTCCGGAGCAAAACTATCTCCCGCGGGATTTCACCATTGAAGCCGACTGGTCTGGGGCATCGTACTGGTACGAGATTCTGTCGCTTTGCTATTCAGGTGAGATTTTTCTTCAAAATCTTCAACTCGAAAGTTTACAAGGCGATGCAAATATTGCAGGTTGGTTTGAGCAATTCGGCGTTCAGTCAATTCAAAAAGAAAACGGGGTTCTGCTTTTAAAACACGAGAATTTATCGCCACAAAAACTAGTTCACGATTTTATTGAAAATCCCGATGTAGCCCAGACCATGGCTTGTTTATGCGTTTCTAAAAAAATCCCTTTTCATTTTTCGGGATTAAAAACCTTAAAAATCAAAGAAACCGACCGTATTTCGGCCCTGCAAACCGAACTGGCAAAATTTGGCGCTGAAATTACAGAACCAGCGGATGGAGAACTTTCGTGGGATGGAAAAATAAATTCTGAAAAATATCTGGAAAATCCTCTGATTGAAACTTACCACGACCACAGAATGGCGCTGGCATTTGCACCAATGGCGCTTTCGGGTAGTAAAATACGTATTGACGATCCGATGGTAGTTACAAAATCGTATCCTGGTTTCTGGGATGATTTAAAAATCGCAGGTTTTGATGTTTCTGAAATTCAATGATTTATTGAAGTTTTGATTTCAATTCTATTTATCTGTCAAAAATAACCCGGTATAAAATTATCTTTTTTGTCGAAAAAACTCCTGCAGAAGTTCAGCAGATTCAATCTCCAGAATACCATCTGTAATTTCGGTTTTGGGATGAAGTACTTCGGGTGCGAATTTTTTAAACCCTCTTTTCTCATCGGGAGCACCGTAAACAATTCTTCCGATCTGCGACCAACCGAGTGCACCTGCACACATTGCACAGGGCTCAAGGGTTACATACAAAACACAATCATTCAGATATTTACCACCAAGCAGATTTGATGCGGCCGTAATTGCCTGCATTTCAGCATGAGCAGTCACATCGTTCAATGTTTCCGTCAAATTGTGCGCCCTTGCAATTATTTTACCGTTGGCAACAATAACAGCACCCACCGGAATCTCTCCCTCATCAAAAGCCTGAAGCGCTTCTGCAAAGGCTTTTTTCATGAAATATTCATCGCCGAAAGGTTCGATCATAATTATCAAAAAGCATTATTTTCAAGGGCTGAAATTGCTAAAATCTTCTTATTTTCGCAACCAATTCAAATAAAATTAAAATGTACAGAACTCACACCTGTGGCGAACTTCGTATCGCCGATTTAAATACAACAGTTACGCTTGCCGGCTGGATACAACGAATCCGTGATCTTGGTGGAATGTCGTTTATTGATCTCCGCGACCGTTACGGAATCACTCAGTTGGTGGTTGATGAAAACACCGGCAAAACAGTGGTTGAACAACTTGGCAGATTAGGAAGAGAGTTCGTAATTCAGGCAAAAGGTACAGTGCGGGAACGATCGAGTAAAAATAAAAATATTTCTACCGGCGATATTGAAATTGCACTTACTAAAATCAGGGTTTTAAGCCCGTCACTTGTGCCTCCTTTCACTATTCAGGAAGACACGGATGGTGGCGATGATTTAAGAATGAAATATCGTTATCTTGATTTACGAAGAAGTCCGGTTCGTGATAATCTTATTTTACGCGCAAAAATGGCTCATTCTGTGCGTAGCTATTTAAATTCACTTAATTTTATTGAAACCGAAACACCTGTTCTTATAAAATCAACTCCTGAAGGTGCAAGAGATTTTGTTGTTCCATCAAGAATGAATCCGGGTGAATTTTATGCTCTTCCCCAATCCCCGCAAATTTTCAAACAACTTCTGATGGTTGCCGGGTTCGACAGGTATTATCAGATCGTCAAATGTTTCAGGGATGAAGATCTTCGTGCCGACCGCCAGCCTGAGTTTACCCAGATCGACTGTGAAATGTCGTTTGTTGAGCAGAAGGATGTTCTGGAAACTTTCGAAGGACTGACAAAACACATGTTTAAGGATGTTTTAAATATTGAAATCAGTGATTTCCCCTGGATGCCGTATTCCGAAGCAATGGAAAAATACGGAAGCGATAAACCTGACATTCGTTTTGAAATGCTGATCAACGACATTTCGGAAATTGCCAAAGGAAAGGGATTCAGTATGTTCGACAGTGCTGAATACATTGGCGCGATCAATGCAACAGGTTGTGGCGAATACACCCGGAAACAACTCGATGACCTGACCAACTGGGTAAAACGCCCCCAGATTGGTGCAAAAGGACTTGTTTACATAAAATGTAACGAAGATGGCAGTTTTAAATCAACCATTGACAAGTACTTTTCTCAGGATGATTTAGCGAAATTTAGTGTTATTGCAAGTGCAAAACCCGGCGATCTCATCCTGATCATTTCAGGGGATAGAGAACACACGTTGAAAGCGCTTGGAGAATTAAGACTTGAATTGGGTAATCAGTTGGGATTGAGAAAGAAAGGTATTTTCAAACCGCTTTGGGTGGTTGATTTTCCTTTACTTGAATGGAATGATGAAACCCAGAGATTCAGTGCAATGCACCACCCGTTTACATCACCAAAACCAGAGGATATTCCATTGCTTGATACCAATCCCGGTAAAGTAAGGGCAAATGCTTATGATCTGGTAATAAATGGCGTTGAAATCGGTGGCGGTTCCGTTCGTATATTTAACTCTGAATTACAGGCAAAAATGTTCGACAAGCTGGGCTTTACACCCGAACAGGCACAGGCACAGTTTGGATTTCTTATGAATGCATTTAAATATGGGGCGCCGCCACATGCAGGAATTGCATTTGGTTTCGATAGGCTTGTATCGATGTTTGCCGGATTGGATTCGATTCGCGATGTGATTGCATTCCCTAAAAATAACTCGGGGCGCGATGTGATGAATGATTCGCCTGCCCCAATCACATTGGAACAGTTGGAAGAATTGAATTTAAAACTCGATTTAAAGGATAAAAAACAGATATAAAAAAAAGGGAAGTTTTCGCTTCCCTTTTTTTTATAATACAAATTCACCTTTTTAATTTTCCTTTTTAATCTTCTTTGCTGAATAATTAATATGTAAAGCAGCAGCTTTTCGTAATTCAGTTTTTACATCTGCCACGATACCCATTTTGGTGTTTTCATCAATTTTCAATGAGAAAATCATACTTGGTCTTTCAGCTTCATCTCTTGCTTCCCTTTCAGCAATAACAAAATCACTGATGTCAGCAACATTTGCAAACTGATCGTTTAACTGGATACGCGGAGCAGTTCCAAATTTTGACTGATACTGCCTTAAAGGTTCTCCAATATAAATATTGCTTACAAGAGATTTTTTCTCAAGTTTATTAACCTCATTTGCCTGAGGTACTTTCACCTTGATCATCAGTGATACATCCCGCATCTGCACAACCACCATGAAAAAGAATAATAATATAAATACTACGTCTGGCAATGATGCTGTAGATATGGCGGGAAGTTCCCTTTTGCCTCCTTTTCTAAATTTACTCATTATTTTGCTCCTCCGACTTTTTTAGGTTCAGCTTCCGAAATTCTCGACGGATAGATTTCTTTTATTGCGTCCTGCTGCTCAGCATTACATTTTTCGAATGGTCTGTCAAATTTACTCTGAGCCAGTTCATTTCTCAAATCGTTAATAGCACCCACCAATTCACTCTGAACGGCAATATACGTTTCATATTTTGTATCCCTGTCGTTTTGAAGTGAAATGACGCCCTTGGTTATCATAACTTCACCAAAAAAAGGAACTTCTTTTGGTTCTTTTTCCGGTAAATTCGGGTCGTTATTAGGATTTGACATAAATTCCTTTGTTTTTTCACGCAAATCAGAAACCCTTGACCACTGTCCTTCAACAAGCAAATCGTTGTTGCGGTTGACAAGAACTACAAAAACATTTCGTTCGTTTACGTCCTGTTCTGTTTCCTGTTCCTGTTCAACCCATTGCGGAAGCCTTCTTTCCAAACCTGTGTCAGTATTCATCTGGGTTGCCACCAGGAAGAAAATAAGCAACATAAAAGCAATGTCTGCTAATGAGGCTGCAGGTACTTCGGGTAATTTTTTAGACATATTGATTTTTTTAAACTACTTAAAAAAACGTGAAACCGAAGCATATATCATTGATACTATTGAAGTTCCCAATACAATATATGTTGCGATTAAACCCGTATCAATCCACTTCATAATGGTAGGAGTAATCGTACCATCATCAATAAATTTCTGCGCGCCAAGGAACGTAGGCATCTTATTAGAAGCTAACAAATACGATATAAGTATGACAGCTCCTATCAATCCCAACGCCATAAATCCCTTTTTGGCAGCCGAAAAATCAGTTACCATCTGGTAAATGGCGAATCCAATTAATATTATTATGCTTATAGCTAATAAAATGTAGGCCCAAACCAGATTTGTGCTTAGCCAGCTGTTCATGGCCGGATCCGCTTCATTATCACTGATATTCGCAATAAATGATATTGCAAGTATCGCAGTTATCAGGATAATAGCCCACATAAAAATTGAAACATATTTTCCAACCTTGCTCATGGATTATTTATTTTTCAAATTATGTTTTACAAGAAGGTCTAATAAAGAAATAGAGGCATCTTCCATGCTGCTAACAATGCTGTCGATCTTACTCATACAATAGTTGTAGAACACCTGGAGCACGATAGCTGCAATCAAACCTCCGATGGTTGTGATCAAAGCAACTTTAATACCACCGGCAACCAGTGAGGGGCTGATATCTCCTGCAGCTTCGATAGCATCAAAAGCCATAACCATACCTACCACTGTTCCAAGGAATCCTAACATAGGTGCAAGGGCAATAAACAATGCAATCCATGTTAAACCGCTTTCAAGTAAACCAGCCTGTACACCGCCATAAGAAATAACCGATTTTTCAACTACATCCAATCCTTCATGGTGTCTGTCAAGTCCCTGATAGAAGATACTTGCAACAGGTCCGCGTGTATTACGGCAAACTTCTTTTGCTGCTTCCACACCACCTTTATTTAATGCTTCTTCGACTTTACTTAACAGTTTCTTTGTGTTGGTTGTTGCCAGATTCAGGTACAGAACCCTTTCAATAGCAAACGCCAACCCAAGAACAAAAGAAAGTAAAATTGAAGTCATAAAGCCGGGACCTCCTTCAATAAACTTTTGTTTTAATGCACTGTGGAAAGATTTCCCTTCTTCAGCTTTTGCTGCAGCCTGTTCTTCAGTATCGGTAGTTACCTGAGCTTTTGCAGGAGCTGCCTGTGTAGCTGGAGCATTCTGTGCGACTGCAACATTTACTGCCATAATAAATAGCATCCCAAATACTGCCATTAACGCGAATAGTCTTTTCATAATTGTTTTGAATTTTTAATTAATAATTCCCTAATTTGTTTGTATTGATTTTTTATTTAAAAAAATTTCCTTTCCAACAAGCAAAATATTTGCTTCTAAAATAAACAAAAGTACAACATTTCCGAGAACAATCCTCCGCTTTTTTTGGCGGAGAGAGAGGGATTCGAACCCTCGGTACCGTTTTGCAGTACACACGCTTTCCAGGCGTGCCAGTTCAGCCACTCCTGCATCTCTCCTTATTTCGACTGGCATCCCCAAAAGAGGGCTGCAAATTAATAAAAAAAAGTGAATATAAAATAAGCTATTCACTAATTTCCCCTCGCAAACTTTTATTCAGATACATTTTAACTTCGTCAATGCTCAGTCCCTGTCCTAATAAGAACATTAATTTGGTAATTGCAGCTTCGGTTGTCATGTCTTTTCCCGATACCACACCGGCATTCAGCAGTTCCAGACTTGTTTCATATTGTCCCATAATAACGCGTCCTCCCTCGCACTGTGTTATATTCAACAAAACAATTCCGTTCTTAATCGCCATTTTAATGCAATTTATCAGCCACTGCGAAGTCGGGACATTACCCGAACCAAATGTTTCCAATACTATTCCTTTCAACCCCGGAATTTGTAAAATCGATTTGAATACTTTTTCGCTTATGCCCGGAAACATTTTAATAATTACCACATTATCATCAAACCTGGTATTAACTTTTAAAATCCCCTTATTTTCAGGATGATAAATAAATTCATTATTGAAACGAATGTCCACACCTGCCACGGCAAGTTCAGGATAATTCACCGAATGAAATGCTGCAAACTGTTCTGAGTCTCTTTTCACGGTACGGTTCCCCCTGAAAAGTTTAAAATCAAAATAAATACATACTTCAGGTACCTTACTTTTTCCGCCTTCGCTGGCAGCTGCAATTTCAACCGATGTAATCAGGTTCTCCTTTCCATCGGTCCTGATCATTCCGATTGGCAGTTGCGATCCTGTCAGAATTATTGGTTTATCCAGGTTTTCGAACATGTAACTTAACGCCGAAGCCGTGTAAGCCATGGTGTCGGTACCGTGTAATATTACAAATCCATCGTATTTGTTGTAGTTCTTTTTTATGGTAAGGGCAATCTTAATCCAAACCGAAGGATTCATGTTCGAGGAATCGAGGGCAGGATTAAAAATTACAGTCTGAATGTTAAAATTAAACTTATTCAGTTCGGGGACCTCTTTCAGTATCTGATCGAACCTGACCGGGGAAAGGGTGCCAGTTTCGGGGTGCTGAACCATGCCGATGGTACCGCCGGTGTAAATAATCAGTATTGATGTATTGTTGCTTTTTTCAGGTATCATAGGTTTGGTCCGAATTGTTTGCAATTTATCAAATTCCAAACAATCTGCGCGAATTTGCCGTGGTAATTTCTGCAACTTCCTTAAATGGGATCTGATAAATTTCGGCTAATTTCTGAGCAACATAAACCAGATAAGAACTTTCATTTCTTTTGCCCCGCTTTGGTTCGGGCGAAAGATAGGGTGCATCTGTTTCAATGACCAGGTTATTAATTTCTGTTTTTTTCAGAAACTGACCCAGATTACTGTTTTTATATGTAACAACGCCGCCAATTCCTAATAAAAATCCTAAATCGACTATTTTCTTTGCTTCGGTTTCATCTCCTGAAAAACAGTGAAAAATACCTTTCAGCGAACCATTCTGTTCATCTTTCACAATTTCATAAACTTCATTAAATGATTCCCTGACGTGAATGACGATGGGCAGATTCCTCGATTTTGCAAGTCTGATCTGGTGCCGAAACGCTTCCTTTTGTTCCTCGAAAAACGTGCGGTCCCAGTACAGATCGATCCCGATTTCACCAATACCGTAAAACTTTTGTTTGTCAAGCCAGTATTCCACCACCGACAATTCTTCTTTATAATCCTTCTGAACCGAAGTGGGATGAAGTCCGATTAAAGGATAACAAACATGCGGATAAGCATTGCTCAGATCGAGCAATCTTTTAATTGTACCCGAATCGATATTGGGAAGCACAATCTTTTTGACATCATTGTTGTAGGCATTTTGCAATACCTCTTCGATATCGTCGTTATAATCTTCGGAATAAATATGGGAATGTGTATCAATCAGCATGTCAAAAAAAATTTCGACAAATGTATAAAACGAATTTATCCTGAAATGCAATCCAACTTTAACAAAAAATTAAGTTTTTAATTGTATTTCAGGATAATCGACCCAAAAAACTGATACACGTAATCAAAATCAAACTATTCCCTGGGCAAGCATTGCATCGGCTACTTTAACAAAACCACCGACATTTGCACCGGTTACATAATTTACCCTGTTCTTATCTTTCCCGTAAGTTACGCATGTTTCGTGAATATCTTTCATGATATGTTTTAACCTCATGTCAACCTCATCCCTGGTCCAGTTAAAACGCATACTGTTCTGCGACATTTCGAGACCCGAAACTGCAACTCCGCCGGCATTCACTGCTTTTCCGGGAGCGTAATCAATATGTTCAGTGAGGTATTCCACCGCGTCGGCGGTGCAACCCATGTTCGATGCTTCTGCCACAAGCATACAGCCATTCTTTACCAATTCCTTAGCATCCTCAATATTCAATTCATTTTCAGTTGCACAAGGCATTGCCAGATTAACCGGAACTTCCCAGGGGTGTTTTCCGGAAACAAATTTTGCCCCGAATTCTTTTGCGTAAGGTTCTACAATGTCGTTGTTGGTTGCACGGAGTTCGAGCAAATATTCCACTTTTTCGCCTTTAATACCTTCTGCATCATAAATATATCCATCCGGTCCTGAAATTGTCACAACCTTTCCGCCCAATTCATTTATTTTGACAATGGTTCCCCATGCCACATTTCCAAAACCAGAAACAGCAATCGTCTGTCCTTCAATATCTTTACCTATTCGCTGCAACATGTGCTGGGCAAAATACACTGCACCGAAACCGGTTGCTTCAGGACGTATCAAACTTCCGCCCCACGCAAGCCCCTTACCAGTTAAAACACCGGTAAATTCATTTTTCAACCGTTTGTATTGGCCAAACAGGTAACCGATTTCGCGTCCACCTACACCGATATCTCCTGCCGGAACGTCGGTATTTGGCCCGATGTGCCTGTAAAGTTCGGTCATAAACGACTGGCAAAAACGCATGATTTCACCATCGGTTTTTCCTTTCGGGCTGAAATCGGAGCCTCCTTTCCCCCCACCCATCGGCAAAGTGGTCAGGCTATTTTTAAATGTTTGTTCGAATCCAAGAAATTTCAGGATACTTAAAGTAACACTGGCATGAAAACGCAATCCGCCTTTATATGGTCCCAAAGCAGAATTGAACTCAACGCGGTATCCGCGGTTAATCTGTACCTCACCACGGTCGTCAACCCAGGGAACACGGAACATGATCACCCTTTCGGGCTCCACCATTCGTTCAAGGATTTTAGCTTTCTGATACTTTGGATTTTTACTGTAATAATCCCAGACAGAACCGATAACTTCTTCAACTGCCTGATGAAATTCCTTTTCTCCCGGAGTTCTTTTTTCGAGATTTGCGATGAATTCATTTAAGTCTGCTTTCATACCACAACGATTTAAAATTTATCCATCAAAGTTATAATTCTTAGACACGAAAAAATAACATTTTTTATGATATTCATTAAAGTAAAACATGCTGACATACAATTCGTTGCAGTCAAAATAAAGATGTTAAATAACAGAGTGTGACAATTATCAGATATTTGGATATAAAAAAAGCCCTTTCTTTTCAGAAAGAGCTTTATAATATATTGTGGATGTCTGTTACATCATTCCACCCATTCCGCCCATTCCGCCGGGACCTCCCATTGGCATGGCCGGTTTTTCTTCTTTTTCTTCAACAACCACCGCTTCAGTAGTCAGGAACATTCCGGCAATTGAAGCTGCATTTTCAAGTGCGATACGTGCCACTTTTGCAGGATCGATCACACCGGCTTCGTAAAGATTCTGGAATACATCGGTACGGGCATTGTAACCAAAATCGCCTTTACCTTCCTTTACTTTCTGTACAATCACAGCTCCTTCTTTTCCTGCATTTGCAACAATCTGGCGAAGTGGTTCCTCGATTGCACGTTTGATGATTTCAACTCCGGTTTGTTCGTCGTCGTTTTCTCCTTTTATTGAATTTAATGAATCGATTGCGCGCAGGTATGCAACACCACCACCGGGAACAATTCCTTCCTCAACTGCGGCACGGGTTGCGCTCAGTGCGTCGTCCACCCGGTCTTTCTTTTCCTTCATTTCAACTTCGGAAGTAGCACCAACATAAATTACTGCAACTCCACCCGCAAGTTTGGCAAGACGTTCCTGAAGTTTTTCCCTGTCGTAATCTGAAGTTGTGGTTTCAATCTGTTTTTTAATCTGACCAACGCGGGCTGCAATGGCTTTCTGATCGCCCATTCCATTTACTATGGTTGTCAGTTCCTTGTCAACAGTTATTTTTTCGGCACGGCCAAGCAGATCGATGGTAGCCTGTTCAAGTTTCATACCTTTTTCTTCAGTAATAACTGTACCTCCTGTTAAAACTGCAATATCTTCCAGCATTTCCTTGCGACGGTCACCAAATCCAGGTGCTTTTACCGCACAAACTTTCAACGAACCACGCAAACGGTTTACAACCAAAGTTGCAAGCGCTTCACCGTCAACATCTTCAGCAATAATCATCAACGGACGACCGGTTTGAGCAGAAGCTTCAAGAATCGGGAGAAGGTCTTTCATTGTGCTGATTTTCTTGTCGTGGATAAGGATGTAAGGACTGTCAAGTTCAGCAGCCATTTTTTCAGCGTCGGTAATAAAATAGGGTGAAATGTAACCACGGTCGAACTGCATACCTTCAACCACATCAACATAAGTGTCGGTACCTTTCGATTCTTCAATTGTGATCACACCTTCCTTGTGAACTTTCTGCATTGCTTCGGCAATCAGTTTTCCGATGGTTTCGTCGTTGTTAGCCGCTACTTTTGCAACCGACTCTATTTTTGCATAATCGTCGCCGATGGTATGTGCCTGTTCAGCAATACTTTCGACAACTCTTGTTACTGCCTTGTCGATTCCGCGTTTCAAATCCATCGGATTTGCACCGGCTGCCACGTTTTTCAAACCAACTGTAATAATCGATTGTGCAAGTACCGTTGCAGTCGTGGTACCATCGCCAGCATCATCTCCGGTTTTGGAAGCAACCTCTTTTACCATCTGGGCTCCCAGATTTTCGTATGAATCGGACAGATCAATTTCTTTTGCAACAGTTACACCGTCCTTTGTAATCTGCGGTGCACCAAATTTCTTTTCAATAACCACATTGCGGCCTTTCGGACCGAGGGTTACTTTTACAGCATTTGCTAATTTGTCCACGCCGGCTTTCAGCTTTTCGCGTGATTCGATTTCGAATTTAATTTCTTTAGACATAATATTCAATTTTTTTTGATTTTAATTAAGCGATGTACAAAACGTCATTTTGCGACATTAATAAATAATCTTCCCCATTGATATGCAACTCTGTACCTGAGTATTTCCCATAAAAAACAACATCTCCCACTTTCAGTTCCATAGGTTCGTCTTTTTTTGCATTTCCTACGAGCACAACGGTTCCTTCCTGTGGTTTTTCTTTTGCCGAATCAGGAATAATTATTCCACTCACTGTTTTTTCTTTAGCTGCTTTGGGCTGTACCAGGATTTTTCCAGCCAGAATTTTACCTTTTAAATCTGCCATAGTAGTTTTTTGTTTTTGTTAGACATTCTTTTTTAAAAAATCGACACGGTGGTTTCGCATATATTGTGCCAACCGGATAATCATAAAAAATATGTCGCAAACAAGGACAAAATTGCATTGACATTTCAGGAAATGAATTG
>JBBIPU010000005.1:47434-65724 GCA_037442685.1 Draconibacterium sp.
GTCGGGAAGTTGGGAACCTGGGTCGGATCGACTGTGTTTTCAATTTGCCTGCGAACCCTTGATTCTTCCACTCCGGCCTGGTTACGCGGTATGAATGCGGAACCTGCAATCGATAAAATTAAAAGTGCAGCAGCCAAACCCCAGGTTGCTTTTTCAAGAAAATCGGTTGTTTTGCGAACGCCCATGAACTGGCCAGCCGACTGAAAATTACTTGCCAAACCGCCACCTTTTGAGTTCTGAACCAAAACAATCAAAACAAGAAGGACACAAACGATGAATATTAAAACAGTTATTAAATTGTACATTTTTCTAAGAATTAATGTTTTTTAATTTTTCAATTTCTTCAATTCGGGCTGCAAAGTAAACACTTTTTTCCGGATATTTCAAACTTAATTTTTTATATGCTTCAATTGCTTTTTCGTATTTTTTTTGCTTAAAGTAGATTGTTGCCAAAGTCTCAGTGATCAGGTCGTCATTTTCGGTATCCGATTTTTCAATGATTTCAGCCCTGTTTTCACTTTCCGCCAGACTGTCACCATCAGTTCCCTTTAATTTTCCGGTATTTGACTTCAGAAAATTATCGATCAGTGAATTACCTGTATCTTCCCCGGTTTCACCTTCAAATTCTTCCAGAACATTCACCGGTTGGACAAAATCAGATTTTTCAGTTTTCTTCTGAATATCCTGATTCAGAAAATTAAATAATATTTTCCTGTCGGGCATCCTGATAGCAACTTTTTTCAAAACATCCTGATACTCCTGTGAATCAATTTGTTTCAGATTTTTGAGATATAACATCCAACCCAGGTTGAACCATGGATAATTTTCGGTTAAAATTTTTAACTCCCGTGCCGTTTCATCATTTAATAACTGAGGGTTGCCAAGAAAATAATAAAATGTTTCTGAATGCATATTACCAGTTTGCTATTGTTGCATTAAAAATGTCGTCGGTTAATTTCAATATTATCAGTGTATTTAATTCGTCTTCTATATCACTGATTGTCAGATTGCTGTCATAATCCTCGTATCCCGAAAAGGTGCGCTCAAAATTTTCTTCCGGGGCTTTGTGGTTGGTATATTTTACTTTCACGGTAATGGTTAACCTGTTTTTCGCTGCAAGGTCTTCTTTTTGAATGGCCACAGGCCTGACTTCGTAACCGGTAATCTGCCCTTCGAACTCAATATCGCCATTTTCCTGTAATTCGTTCAGCGAAGTCTGCCTTCGTAATTTTTCGCGCAAATCTTCAGTAAACACCTGACTTAAAGTAGGATTCACCAGCCTTGCCCTGTTTGGAAAATAATATACAGTGTAAGTTTTAACTGCAGGCGACAGGTTGGCCCCGGTGAACGAATACGAAACTTTACAGGCTTGTAAAACCAAAGCCAGCATTGCCAAACCGGCAATATGAATCAACAGTCGCTTAAACTTTGTTTTACCCATCAATATCATATTCCTTAATTTTCCGGTAAAGTGTACGCTCCGAAATTCCAAGTTCCTGTGCCGCATATTTTCGTTTTCCGTTATGTTTTTCGAGCGCTTTTTTTATCAGTTCAATTTCCTTGTCAGAAAGAGAAAGCGATTCTTCAACAAATTCCTCGGTGTCCTGAATATTTTCCTTTTCAACCGGATCGATATGAATGTGTTTTGAACCCTGTTCCTTTGCGATAAAATTACCTGAATCAGAGTCGTAAAGGTTTCTGAAAATCCGCGCCTGATCGTTTGTTACGGTTGTTTCTTTATTTTCCATGATATCCAGAACCAGTTTTTTCAGCTCTGTCATGTCGCGTTTCATGTCAAATAAAACCTTGTACAATATTTCACGCTCATTTGAAAACGACTTTTCTTCGGCCTTTGAAAAAATAGCAGGCAGGTTTTTTGAAGAATCTACCGGCAGATATCGACGTAAAATTTCGGCCGAAATATCTCTCTCTTTTTCAATAATCGAAATCTGTTCGGTAATGTTTTTCAACTGCCTGACATTCCCGGGCCACTGGTAATTCATCAACATCGACTTTGCATGATCATCTAAAACAATGGGTGGCATCCTGTATTTTTCGGCAAAATCGCGTGCAAATTTTCTGAACAGCAAATTAATGTCGTCGGGTCGTTCGCGCAAAGGTGTAACAATAATCGGGACTGCATTTAACCGGTAATACAGATCTTCCCTGAATTTCCCGGACTCGATTGCTTCGGGCAGATTTAAATTTGTTGCTGCAATTACGCGGACGTTGGTTTTGATAACTTTCGAAGAACCTACTTTTATGAACTCACCTGTTTCGAGCACCCTTAAAAGACGTACCTGGGTTGCAAGCGGTAATTCTCCTATTTCATCTAAAAAAATGGTTCCTCCGTCCGCTTCCTGAAAATACCCTTTTCTATCGGCAAGTGCACCAGTAAAAGCGCCCTTTTCGTGACCAAACAGTTCTGAATCAATTGTTCCCTCCGGAATTGCTCCGCAGTTTACAGCAATGTATTTTCCATGTTTCCGGCTCGAAAACTGATGAATTATCTGGGGAAAAATCTCTTTCCCGGTGCCACTCTCACCAGTAATCAGAACCGAAAGATCAGTCGGTGCAACCTGAACTGCAACTTCGATTGCCCGGTTCAGCATCGGCGAGTTTCCTATGATTTCAAATCTCTGTTTTATTCCCTGTACATCCATATTAAAGCCCCTCCTGACCTCCCTGAATGAGAGTTATTTTCTAAAGCTTTTCTGACTTTATTTTATTTCAGAGTTTTAACTTTCAACTCAAACTTTTCTTAAACATCGCAAATTTACAATTTTTAGCCGTTAAACGTTCCCCTTGCAGATTATTAACCTTTTTTAATCTGAATTTTGCTTCTTAAAATTATTTGATAAATTTTCTGAACCGGTGAAGCACAAATTGGACAATTAAAACAGTCTTTTAAATCCAACTTCATTTTTATCTTTGCCGAATGAAATTTATTGTAATTATTCCCGCACGTTATCAGTCCACCCGGTTCCCGGGCAAACCGCTGGCATTGATCAACAATAAACCCATGATTCAATGGGTTTACGAAAATGTATCGAAAGCGGTTATCGAAACCTGGGTGGCCACCGACGATGAAAGAATTTTTAAAGCAGTTGAAAATTTCGGAGGGAAAGCGGTGGAAACGCTCGATACACATCAAAGCGGGACTGACCGTTGTGCCGAAGCTGCCCGTAAATTAGCGATGAACATTGATTTTGATGTAGTAATTAATGTTCAGGGAGATGAACCGTTTATTCAGTCGCGCCAGGTTGAATTACTTAAATCGTGTTTTTCATCCGAAGCTGACATTGCCACTTTAATTAAAAAAATTGAAACACCGGAAGAATTATTTAATCCGAACCGGCCTAAAGTTGTGATTGACAAACAACAAAATGCGCTTTATTTCAGCCGTTCACCCATTCCGTTCGTGCGGGGTGAAGAAAACGAAAACTGGGTTTCGAAGGCTTCATTCTGGGCACACATCGGAATGTACGCATACAAATCGGAGGTTCTGCAAAAAATTTCGAAACTTGAGCAGGGAATCCTCGAAAAGGCAGAATCGCTGGAACAATTGCGCTGGCTGGAAAACGGATTTAAAATAAAAACTGCAGTAACCGAACACCAGAGTATCGGGATCGACACCCCGGAAGATTTAATCAATGCGGTGCAGCTTTTAAAAAATAATTCTGTCTTTTAAATTAAAAGGCACATTATTTGTATCTTTGTTACCTGAAATCAAGATTGAATGAAACATTTTTTACTGATATTAACATTCCTTTTATTTATTACCAGCGGTTATTCCCAGTCGTTATCAGGGAATTCAGCCAATTGGAATTTTAATTCATCAGTTGAAAGCGATAAAAATCTTCCCGAATTAAAAATATTTCCAAATCCCTGTAAAGACAAAAAAATCACCATTGAAATGTATTCAGATGTGCTTTCTGAAATACGTTTGGTAAATATTGCAGGGCAGGAAATTTATCTTAAAAAATTAGAGGTTCCGGTTAACCGTGTACAGTTTGATCTGGTTAATGTTCCAAACGGAATTTACATGGTGCAGATTAAAACTCACGACAGTAAGATTGTGGTAAAAAAACTGCTTGTTACAGGCAATTGAATTCTTTCCTTAATTTTCATTCTGAAATATTCCACCTCAAAAATTGATTAAAAATTTGGTATCCTTTTTTTATTCAAAAAATTAATCTCTGTTTTATCTGAAATCAAATAAAGTGGTAATCTGCTTTCCCCGATCCTGTTCAACCTGACTGACAATTAAAGCCAATTAAAACATAATTTTCTCGTGATCATGAGGAAATGAATTACTTTTGAAAGAGATATCAAAAGAATTCAATTTATGCATTTCAGAATTGTTATTGCGGTAATCCTGTTTTTCGGTTTTTTTGTTTCCTGCAGGATTGACAACACAAATGATCCCTGGATAATTACAGCGCCTGCCGGGGAAAAATTCACCCAAATCAATAAAACAGGAACCACGGTCATTCCAAACGGACGATTATTAACACCTGAAGGGAAAAGCATAATAGTTGCCCCGCATCCGTATGGTCTGACTTTGAGCCCCGACGGTAATATTGTTGTAACAGCCAATTCAGGTATCCGGCCTCTTTCAATTTCGATAATCAGGAATATTTTATCCGGGAATCCTGAAGTGCAACAGGTTCCTCCGGGTCCGGCAACCGATGAAGGTGTGCTGGCTTCGGTTTTCATGGGACTGGCAGTGTCGAAGGATAACAAACTGGTTTATGTATCTGGTGGACAGGCAAATAAAATCTACATTTTTGATCTGAACACAGGGGAGAAAAAAGATTCCATTGATTGCAAATATAAATCTGATGGTCAGGATTATACCGACGGTTACATTGGCGACATGGTTCTTTCTGAAGATGGGAAGAAACTTTATGCAGTCGATCAGATTGGATTCAGAATGGTAATCATTGATACCGGAACAAAAAAGCTTGAACACAGTGTTCCGGTTGGAAGATATCCTTTTGGAATTTGCCTTTCACCCGACGGAAAGAAGGTTTATGTTGCCAATGTCGGGATGTTTCAATACAGCATGATTGGCGGAATAACAAAAGCCAATGTTTCAGAAAAAGCGTTGAAATATCCTCCTTTTGCTTATGGAAGTAAAGAAATGATTGAAGGCATTGAAAACGATTCCATATCGGTAAAAGGATTAGGTGAAATGAATTCTCCTGAGGCATTTTCCGTTTTTACCATTAGCCTGGCAAATCCTGAAAAACCTGAAGTAATTGCAAAAACGAGAACCGGCAACCTGGTGGGGGCGCTGGTTGAAGATTTTCCGGCAGTCGGCGGTTCAAGCCCGAACTCGCTGGTTGCAACCGATGACTATGTTTTTGTTACCAACGGAAACAACGATAATATTTCTGTTATTTCCATCGAAAAAGATACAGTCGTAAACACAATTTATATTAAACCCGACGAAAGGGTGAAACAATTTCGCGGTGTGATTCCTTTCGGATTGGCTTTGTCGCCTGATAACAAACGTTTATACGTTGCCTGTTCAGGAATAAATGCAGTTGCAGTGGTTGATATAAAAAAACTCGAAGTCACCGGGTTTATTCCAACTGGTTGGTTTCCTGCCAAACTGAAAGTGAGCAACGATGGAAAAAAACTTGTCATCTCGAATGCAAAGGGATTTGGCAGCGGTCCAAACGGAGGCTCGACCTTTGAACCCGGACCGGAGGGAAGCTACATTGGATCGTTAATGAAAGGGACCGTTCAGGTGGTGGATATTCCTTCGGATGAAGAACTTAAAACAATTACGAAGCAGGTAATTGCCAATAATTTTAACTTCGAAAAAGCTACATCCGAAAGATTTGCATGGCGTAAAAACAACCCGGTTCCGCTTTATCCGCACGTAAAAGAAAGCCCGATCAAACACATTGTATTTATTTCGAAAGAGAACCGGACTTACGACGAAGTTTTCGGGCAGATGACAAAAGGCAACGGTGAACCTGAACTTGCACGGTACGGAAAAGGTGCAACTTTCAGGAACAAAAAACGGACAGAAACTGTAGAGAATAACGATGTAATGGTAAACCACCTGAAACTGGCCGGTGAATTTGCCATTTCCGATAATTTTTATGTCGATGCTGATGTTTCTGCCGACGGACACCGCTGGCTGGTAAATACTTATCCCAACGAATGGACTGAAACCTGCACCGCAGCAAGTTACGGCGGAAACCGCGAATTTAAATTCGATTCGAAAGCCCCCGGAATTTATGCAATGAACGGAGCCGCCGGAGCAATTTATCCTGAAGATTATAATGAAGCGGGTTCGATGTGGGACCATTTGGAAAGAAATAAAATCAATTTCTATAATTTCGGATTCAGTATCATGTTCGAACCGGGTATTTACGAAGAAAAATATAAATACGAAGGTATCAGGCATTACATCAATTACCCGCTCCCCCAGCCAATCTGGGACCGCACTTCAAAACAATATCCCACTTACAACACTGCCATCCCCGACCAGTTCAGGATTGATCAGTTTCAAAAGGAATTTACAGAAAAATGGCTGAACGGCAGGGATACAATGCCATCGCTGATGACAGTGATTATTCCGAACGATCACGGTGCCGACGACCGCCCCGACGCCGGTTATCCATTCCGCGAAAGTTACATGGCCGACAATGACCTTGCAGTTGGCAGAATAGTTGAATTCCTGTCGCACACTCCTTACTGGAAAAACATGCTGATCGTAATCACAGAGGATGATGCCCAGAATGGCGTTGACCATATTGATGCCCACCGCAGCGTGCTGATGCTGATTTCGCCCTGGGTGAAAAAAGATTATGTAAGTCACGTTCATTACAGTTTTGGCAGCATTTTTAAAACATTCTGGAATATTCTTGGTTTACCATATTTAAATCAGTACGATGCAGGGGCTACTGATTTTGCTGATTTCTTTACTGAAACTCCCGATTTTACACCTTATTCAGCTCTCCCGGTTGAAAAAAGGATTTTCGATCCGCAAAGAGCGCTTGATCCGTTTGATGAAAATTTTAACTGGAAAGCGTTGAAAGAAGCGCCGGAACTGGATAATAAAGAAGATATGCTTAGAGAAAGCAAGGAAAAAGACGAATACAGGTTACAGAACCGCGAAAAGGAAAAATAATAGCCCTATTTTTATATACCTGTAAACCTGGTGAAGAAAGTGACATTTTACACATTCAAATTTTACGATAATTGAAAGGAATTATAATAATTTAAGCATGAAAAAAAGATTCGGAATATTGATTGTTTTTTTTTGTGTTTCAGCTTTTTTATCGGTTGAAGGACAAAACAGGAAAGATAACAAAGAGCAGAAAAAATACCTTGGATCGTACGAGAAACAAACACTCTCAAATAACAACCTGCCAGTAATGATGCCTTACAACCGATGGATTGATCCGGCCGGTGAACAATTTTATTTCGGCGACAGCGAACAGGAAAATCATGCGCTTGATTGTTCGGTTTCACCCGATGGAAAATGGATCGCTGTTGAAGGTCGCTATTCAGTCGTTATTTATTCCACTGACCAGAAAAAAATTGTGCATCGTTTTGTATTAGCTGATTATTTTGGAAGAGCCAACGTAATGAACACATTTTCAGGAATAACCTGGAGCAAAGGAACCGGCAAATACGAAATTTTCTGGAGCGCTTCAGGAAGCGGTGGTAAATCGTATGTTGTTCTTGCTGAATGGGATAGCCAAAAACCAGAGATTAAGAAAACCTTCATTTTCGATCCTGAAAGTCCGGCCGAAAATGCTTTAGCTAACGAATTGGTTGTGTCTGAAGAATCGGGTAATAAGTTTCTTTACGTGGTTCTGAATGGGAACAACAAACTAATAAAGATAAATATTGCTTCTGGCGAAACTGTCTGGACAGCAGAAACAGGAGTTGCACCATTCGGTTTGACAAAAGCCGGTGACAAACTGTATGTTACAAACTGGGCCGGTGGAATACCTGACAAAAACGATATTAACGTTGCCGGAATTCCCTGGGGAAGTGCAAAAACAGATCCTGAAACCGGAGCTACCCGAGAGGGAACCGTTTCGGTATTTAATGCAACCGACGGAACTTTGCTAAAAGAAATAATTGTTGGGCTGCATCCGAACGATATCATTACAAGCCCCGACCAGAAATATGTTTTTATTGCCAATGCAAACAGTGATGCGGTTTCTGTAATAAAAACCTCAACAGATGAAATTACGGAAACAATATCGGTTCGGCTTGCTGAAGAAAGGAATCAGTACTTTGGCGATTCTCCGAATGGTTTAGCCATTTCAAACGATGGTCAGACATTATTTGCAGCCAACGGAATGGATAATGCCGTTGCAGTTGTAAAACTCGGAATGGCTGCTTCATCAGGTTCAGCCCAGCAAAAAAGCACTGTTGCCGGATTCATCCCGACCGGCGCTTATCCGGGTGCGGTTTGTTTGTTTGGCAACAATCAGATGTTGGTGACAAATATTGAAGCTGAAGGCGCCCGGATACCTTTTATTTCGGAAGAAACCAAAAAGACTTCTTACAACTCGCATAAAATGATGGCGTCGTTTTCGGTGATTCCTTTGCCTGATAAAAAACAACTGGAAAAATATACGCAGCGGGTGGAAAAAGGCAACCAGTTATTCAGGATTGAATTAACAGAACAGATGCCCCGCGAAAATGTAACACCGGTTCCTGTACCGTTGAGGATTGGCGAACCGTCGGTTTTCAAACATATTTTATATATCATCAAGGAAAACCGCACTTACGACCAGGTCCTGGGAGATGTAAAAGCCGGGGACGGCGATTCTTCGCTGTGCATTTTTGGCAGACAGGTTACTCCAAACACACACAAATTATGCAAGGATTTTATGCTCCTCGACAATTTTTATTCATCCGGAAAATGTTCCGCAGAAGGGCACCAGTGGACCGACATGGCCATTGTTAACGATTATATTGAAAAAAATGTGCGCGCCTGGTTCCGCAGCTATCCGCATGTTCAGGAAGATGCTTTGGCATACGTACCCACAGGATTTATCTGGGACAATGCCCGTGTTCATGGTAAAAATGTCAGAATTTATGGTGAAGCCTGTGTACCTGAATTCGACAGCAAACAAACATGGGATTCCATTTACACTAAATTCAGGCTGGGAAAAGTTTTTGAATTTAAAAATAACACAACAATCGCCCCTGTCAGAGAAATACTGAGCCAGAATTATCCGGGTTACGACGGTCATAAAATTCCCGATGTTTTGCGGGCAAAAACTTTTGTCGATGAATTAAAGGAATACGAAAAAATGGAAGGTGACCAGTTGCCTGAACTGATGATAATGGCACTTCCGAATGATCATACCGGTGGTACACGCCCCGGACTTCCCACCCCGCGTGCTATGGTAGCCGACAATGACCTGGCGCTCGGACAGATTATTGAAGCTGTTTCGAAAAGCAGGTTCTGGGACAGCACCGTTATTTTTATAGTTGAAGATGATTCGCAGGCCGGATGGGATCATGTTTCGGCGTACCGCACGGTTGGACTTGTGGTCAGTCCTTATTCAAAATCTCATAAAACAAACCACACCAATTACAACCAGGTTTCGATGGTACGTACCATTGAACAGATTCTCGGACTGCCACCGATGAATATTATGGATGCCACTGCCATGCCAATGTTCGACTGCTTTAATTCAAAGCCCGACAATTCACCATTCATTTCTGTTCCAAACGAAATCCCGCTGGATGAAATGAACAGGGAACTTTCGGTAATCAGCGGCAAAGAACTTCATTATGCAAAAAAAAGCATGCTGCCTCAGTTCGACAGGATTGATGCGGGTGACGACGACCTTTTTAACCGGATTATCTGGTTTGCTTCAAAAGGGAAAAAACCGTATCCGGCAAAATACGCCGGAAAGGATATTGATGATGAAGATGATTAAATCATAGAAAATTAAGCTGACAAAATGAAACTTCATCTGAATTTATGATTTGACCGGAGTATTTCAATATTGAATTCATTTCCCAAAAATATTATTTTTGTCCTCCCGGAAATTCATCCGGTGACCATAAGTCGCCCGGTGAATAAGCCGACTAACGATTTTTCAGATAATACAATGAAACCGGTAAAAACATTTTTAATAATCATTCTTCTTTTAATAGTTACAACCCAATATTCATACTCACAGGGATTTCTTCACCGTACCGGAAAATATTTGTACGACGGTGAAGGAAACGAAGTCATCCTCCGCGGAATTGGCACAGGTAACTGGATGTTGCAGGAGGGTTACATGATGCAGACTTCGGATGTGGCAAACACGCAGCACGAATTCAGGAATAAATTGATCGGCACAATTGGCGAGGCAAAAACCGACAGCTTTTACACAGTGTGGCTCGGTTCACATTTCAGAAAAATCGATGTTGACTCGATGAAATCGTGGGGATTTAACAGCATCCGCGTGGCAATGCACTACAAATGGTTTACTCCGCCAATTGAAGAAGAACCGGTTCCCGGTGAAATCACGTGGCTTGAAAAAGGATTTACCTTGATCGATTCGTTGCTTGACTGGTGCAGCAAAAACAGGATGTACCTGATTCTCGATTTACACGGAGCCCCCGGGGGACAAGGCAAAGATGCAGCAATTTCGGATTATGATCCGTCGAAACCATCGTTGTGGGAAAGTCAGGCAAACAGGAACAAAACCATTGCCCTGTGGAAAAAACTGGCCCAAAGATACAGCGCCGAACCGTGGATTGGCGGGTACGACCTGATCAACGAAACAAACTGGACAATGACAAACAGCAATGCAGCTTTGTGGGATTTACTTAAACAGATTACTGCTGCAATCCGCGAAGTTGACAATAACCACCTGATTATCATCGAAGGAAACGGATTTGCCAATGATTACACTGGATTACCTGTAATCTGGGATAATAACCTGGCTTTGAGTTTCCACAAGTACTGGTCGTACAACGACGCAGGATCGCTAAACTGGATCATCAATCTCCGGAATCAGCGGAATGTTCCGGTCTGGTTAGGCGAATCGGGTGAAAACTCAAATGTCTGGTTTACCGAACTGATCGCCCTTTGCGAAAAAAACCGTATCGGCTGGTCGTGGTGGCCGGTGAAAAAGGCAGGAATAAATAATCCTCTGAAAGTAACTGTAAATGATGATTATACAAAGCTTATCAATTACTGGAAAGGAACCGCACCTAATCCGGGAGTGGATGCCGCTTTTAAAGCAGTACTTCAGTTTGCTGCAAACCACCGGCTTGAAAATTGTAGTTTTCAGAAAGATGTCGTGGATGCAATGATCCGTCAGCCTTTTACTACAGAAACCATCCCGTTTAAAATATATCAAACCGGCGAACCTGTTTATGCAACCGATTACAACCTTGGAAGAAACGGCTATGCGTATTTCGACAACGATACCGCTGATTATCATGGAAGTACAGGTACATACACCAACTGGAACCAGGGCTGGAGTTACCGGAATGACGGCGTTGACATAGAAAAATGCACAGACAGTGAAGCCAGCAATGGTTTCAATGTTGGATGGACCGGTAATAATGAATGGATGGAATACACAGTGAAAGTTGATTCAACAGCGGGTTACACTTTGGATATCCGGTCGGCTTCAGGTTCAAGCGGATCAAAAGTGCATCTCGAAGCAAACGGAAAGGTAATTACTCCCTTGATTAGCCTTCCCGGTACTTCAGGCTGGTTTAACTGGCGCACTAAAACCATTTCGGGTGTCATTCTCGAAAAGGGGACCAACATCCTCAGGTTTGTTTTTGACCAGGGCGGATCGAATCTTAATTATTTTAAATTTTCTGCCCCCGTTTCAACCGACAGCCTGAAATTTGAAAATTTGTATGCCGCTTCCTCAACCGACGGGAAAAGTATTATCCTGACTTTAAATAAAGATATTACGTCGCCTGTCGAAGAAATTTTATCCACCGATTTTTTAGTTACCATTAATAACCAGGCAGTTGAAATCAGTAAAATCGAAATTGATAACAAGAATCAGAGCGTTTTAATTATTTCAGTGACCGATCCTCTGTATTACGGAGGAACGATCAGGATTGGATACCAGGGTAACACAATTCTGAATAAAAACCAGCAATTGGAGAAGTTTTCAAATTTGTCTGTTATAAACAATCTTCCGGTACGTTATAATTTCCCTGGTAGAATTCAATCCGAGAATTACTATTATAATAATGGTATGGTCAGCGAAAGTTGTACCGATGCCGGAGGTGGTTCCGACATGGGATTTGCCAATCCGGGCGATTACATGGATTACCTTGTGAATGTGCCGGTTTCGCGGCATTACAACTTTAATTTCAGGGTTGCTTCAGAACGTACAACAAGCCAGATAATAATCCGCAGAGGCGAAGGAAATGACTTTACCGCAATCGACACGGTTACTATCAATTCAACCGGTGGCTGGCAAAACTGGAAAACGATTGCATCAACCGCTTATCTTCCCGGAGGAAGATATACTTTGCGTATTTATGTCAGGTCAGGCGAGTTCAATATCAACTGGTTTGAAACGACAGGCACACCGGTTACAGAAATTGAAACAACTGAAATTGCGGATGTACTTGTTTATCCGAATCCTGCAGACGATTTTATCAGTGTTGACCTGTCAGGAATAAACGGAAACAATTTCAAAATCGACCTTTACAATTCGTTTGGCCAGGTTGTGAAATCAGTCAGTCAGCCGGGATCCGGAAAAATTCAGATTTCAATATCCGATCTCAGAAAAGGATTGTACATGTTGAAGTTAAGTGATGAAAATAAATTGATAAAAACCGCGAAACTGATTCTAAAATAAATTTCTTATTGATTTGAAAAACCGAAACAACTAATTAAAATTCAGTACAATGAAACCTGTTCATTATTTTTTGGCACTGCTTACACTTGTTCTTTTTTCATGTTCACAAAAAAAAGTTGCGGAAAATCCTCCGCTGACCTTTCTGCATACCAGCGGACAATACATGGTTAATGAAAAAAACGACACGGTTTTTTTACGCGGTGTCGGATTAGGAAACTGGTTGCTGCCTGAAGGTTACATGTGGCACTTTGGCGAGAATGGCGACCGCCCCCGGAAAATTGAAAAGTTAATTGAAGACCTGACTTCACCTGAATTCAACACCAGGTTCTGGAAGGAGTTCAGGTTGAATTATATTACCGAAGCTGACATTAAACGTGTGGCCGAACTGGGTTTTAATTCGGTAAGACCGGCGCTGAATGCACGGGTTTTTATGGCCGAAGGCGACACAGCAGTTTTTATTGAAGAAAACTTTACTTTGTTAGACAGTCTGATTTCGTGGTGTGGAAAACACAGGATTTATGTAATTCTTGATATGCATGGAGCGCCCGGCGGGCAAACCGGTCAGAATATCGACGACAGCCCGAATAATGAACCTGAACTTTTTATGAATGCCAGGAACGAAGACAGGCTGTTAAGATTGTGGATGAAACTGGTTGAAAGATACAAGGACAGTCCGGTTGTCGCAGGTTACGATTTATTGAACGAACCGCTTCCCGAAAACACCGGTGCCGCTGAAAAATACAAACATCTTCTGATGCCTTTTTACAAAAAACTGACAGAAGAAATCAGAAAAACCGACAGAAAACACATGATCATTCTTGAGGGGTACAACTGGGCAAACAACTGGTCGGAGTTTACCGAGAATTTTGATGAAAATGTTGTTTACCAGTTTCATTATTATTGCTGGAACAATCCCGATCATTTGAACGACATCAGCTATTTCCTTCGTGAACGTGACAGACTGGATGCACCGGTTTGGGTAGGCGAAACTGGCGAGAAAGATCCGGCAATCTATTTTGCAACTTCGCAGTATTTCGAAAAAAACAATATTGGCTGGTCGTTCTGGCCGTGGAAAAAAATAGATAACCGGCAGGTAATTTACTCGGTTAAAGCTCCTGAAGGATACGATAAAATTATCAGGTACAGCGAAGGTGGACAAAAACCGTCGAAAGATTCGGCAGAAATCATATTAACACAACTGCTCGAAAATATTAAAATTGAAAATTGCGATTACCTTGATCATATTACAAAAGCCTGGTTCAGACAGATACCAGCGAGAATTTATGCTGTGAATTACGGACACGATGGAGCCGGGATTTCGTACACAGTGAACGATTCTGTCAATGCATTGTATTACAGGACTGAAGAACCGGTGAAAACCGTCCTCGTTCAAAATCATGAATCGCAAAGAAGATCGCCTGAAATTGCAATTGCTTTATCAGAAAATGAGGGCACTATTTACAATGTAAATTCGCCTGAAAATTTTACCGGAACAGTAAAAATTATAGCAAAGGCAAATGTACCTGGTTCAGAGTTCCTGTTCACGGTAAATAATAAAACAGGTAATTTTTCGCTGAAAGACACTCTCTGGACAGAAATAATCTTTGACAATCAGAATTTTACTGCCGGGAAAAACATACTTAAAACCGAAATTAAAAACGGCAATATCAACCTGTTGTATTTCGATATTGAGAAAAAGTAATTTTTACAGTTTACTTTTTCTTAATCCGGCTGGCGCCCGACAATGCGTCAATATCGACTTTTGGATCGAAAACAACCGGAACAGCCGATTCACGGGCAGCATCCCTGATTTTCTGAGGCGAAACTTTTATTTTACCGGTCATCAGTTCGGGCCGGTTAAAATTGAGCAGATAATTATTGTATAAATCCGGATCTTTCTGCGGTAAAACAAAGGGTTTTCCAAACTTACCATTTTCATCGACATGCGCGATAAAAGTCCGGGTGTGCACCCCGTCAATCCTGCGACTGCTGAAAATCAGCCAGCGACTGTTGGTTGACCACGAGTGATAACTTTCTGTTTCGTTACTGTTAATTTCATCTGCCAAACGATATTCACCGGTTTTCAGATCGAGGATGCATAAATCGCTTTCGTGGTGATGAATTGTAAAGTAACCGTAATTCGTTAAACAAAAAACAAGAAACCTTCCATCGGGCGAACAGCGCGGAAATGTAATGCTTTTACCGGTTCTACCAGCAGAAATTATGGTGTCTGCGTCTCCCCAGATATTTTTTTCAGGATCGTAAGGGATCCGCATTAAACTGTATTTTGTGATCATCCGCGCCGAGTCATTCACTGCTTCGGGAGCGCTTATATAATAAATGTATTTTCCGTCAGCCGACCACTCCGGCAGATTTTCGCGGCTCCGTGTCGAAACTTTCGGTGAGGTTGTAATCAGGTTTGTTTCAGTATCGTAAACAATCAGGTCTGAATATTTGTCGCTCACTTCGTTGCTCTGATCTTTGAAAACATAAAAATTCTGGTTGATCCGGTTTACTGAAAACGCAATATGCCTGCCGTCGGGATTCCAAGCCCCATAAGCCGCCGACGCCAGTGTAAAATCGGTTTTTGTTTCAATTTTATTCAGGTTGCCTTCATTATAAATAACCGTTCCGGCAAATTTTGACCGGATGTGAAACATGAATTTGTCAGGGTTGTTTCTGCTTAACGAATGACAGTTGACACAGGCACCACCGACCGATTTGTTTTCAATGATCGGGCTTTCTTCAAAGTTTTCAAGATTTCGCTGAAACAATCCCATTTCAAACCATAGTACGTAAGCTGAGTTTATTAACCGGTAAGAAAGGTAGCTGTCGATGTTTTCTTTAGCAATCTGGTTAGTAATGGTTTTGTATTTTGTCCATTTATTCCCATTCCGGCAATAAATCTCCACATTTAATACTTCACCCTGATTTGCTGCCAGAAGTTTTTTCCACTCCGTTTCCTTTATCCCGATTTTCGGATCATCAGTCTGAATCAGTATTTCTTTTCCGTTTTTTGAATAAATACGTACGGCAAATTTTTCACCCGGTTCTTTTATCATAAAATTCAGCGGCGCTATGTTTGGAGGTATTGTCAATCCGGTGTAATCAGGAAAAATGACGGGTTTTTTAACTGTTTCATCATAATCTTTTGGAATGTGCCTGTTTCCGCATGAATTCAGCAGTGCAACAAATAAAACCAGGATCACAATATTTTTATAAATCTTAAAATTCATTTCCGGTCATTTTTATAATCAATAGTTTGCGTCAACTGGCCTGGTTTCAAGTTTCAGGTTGGTAACTTTCGGACTGAGAAACAAAACATAATACCAATAAGTATTTTTGAAAGCCGCGGTTGCCAGTTTTGCCCTTTCCCTGTCTCCTTTGCTTGCGCTGGTTAGTTTTGCAAATTCCCTGAATCTTTCGGTTGTTGACTCAGAAACTTTAACCGTGTTCAGTATTCCGCTTGTTTTGCCCTGCGATTTGAACAGAATAATTGCTTCTTCCAGTGCAACAGGCAATTTCTGATAATTAAGCTGTTCAATGAATTTAAAATCGTCTGTAAGCGAATGAAGATCGTGCTCAAGCAAATCGAAAGCAATTAAATATTCAAAAGCTGCTTTGTTCTTTGGATTTTTTTCAAGCTGATCCAGCAGTTTAACGGGCGGTGTACCAATCATTCCCTCTGTTTTGCTCATCTCATCCCTTTTAGCTGCAACCAACTGATCAGAAGCAGCAAGATTCGGGTTATCGATTAATTTACGGTATTTCTGAACCCATTTATTTTCCAGCGGATTGGCAGCCAATACATTTATATATGTGTTGGCAGCTTCAGGTTTATTCATTATTAAGCAGTTCAGAATCAACCGTTTCAAAACACGGGGACTGTTTGTCATCAGGGTTTGTGATTCGAATGCATACCTCTGCGATTCGTCGATGTTACCAAGATCAAAGTACAAATCGCTGCAGGGAAGAGCCACCTCTGAATTAAATGGTTTATCCACGAACAGTCCCAGCGATCCCAGTAACTGTTCGTAATTAAAAATTTTATCGAGTAACCGGCCTTGATTCATTAATGCCCTGTTATACTGGAAATTAACCATTCTGTCGTACGAACCGGTTTTTTCAATCTCCGACAACACTTTATCCCATTCCTGGCGGCTTGCATAATAATCAATCTTAATCCTTGCTTTTTGCTCGGGTTTGTATTCATAAAATAAAACGAAACCTGAAACGAACAATAAAATGATTATTTGTATTCCCGGAATCAGCAAGGCAGTCTCTGTTAACCGGGATTTTGTTTTTTCTTTAATTTCTGAGGTTTTTTTCTTTGAAACGGCAATCTTGTCATTTCTTTTTACCGGAATCAGTTCAAATGATCTAACCAATAAAATGACGGCAGGAATCGCGGCCAATGCAACATAAAAAACGGGCGGCCTGCTGTACCTGAGCATTGTTGCCACATCGGGCGTTGCCCTGAAAAATGAACTGTTCAGCGACGAAAGAAAAACAAAATGAAAGGCAATCAAAGGAACAAGCAATGATTCGATAATTATTAAAACAGCATTTACGACCAGTTTCCTGTCAGGTTTTTCAAACAATAATAAAAGTGAGGAAAGCATAAAAATTAAAAAATACATTCCTCCGCTTACATAATAAATAATCAATCCTGCAATCAATGTCTGATATGAAATTACTTTCCGAAACTTTATCCCGATAACCGAACAGGCATACAACAATCCTGATACAATTGTCAGGTTAAAGATTACAGCAAAATGAAAACGATAATCGAACATCAGTGTAACAACTATAATCTGTAAAAGGGGAATCATTAAAAAATGAATGTTCAGTTTTCCAGTATTTAAACTGACAGTTTTGAAGATAAAAAATGAAATAAGGTAACCAGCAAAAGCAATTATTGCACTTCCCAGTAATTTTGAAAAGAAAAACTGTGAAATAAACAAGGCAATGTATTCACCCGGGCCGCCAGCAAATGCAAGGTAATACCGAAGAAAGAGGTAATTATTTTGCCATGCAATTTGCTGATAATGATGATGCAGAGAAGGATCGATAATAAATACATAAATAAAAAAAGAAATTACAGCCGTTAAAACTATTGACAAATGCAAAGCTATTTTTCCTGATTTCATTGAGTACCTAATTTAGATTTACCCGTTAATTGTAATTTGATTCCTGTTTTCTGAATAACAGCCTCTTAAAAGTCTCTTCATTCATAATAATTTCCGGCAATTTAACAACAAAACTGATTGCACAGTTTAACAATCATTTCTCAATATCTATTTTTAAAGTTTTTAATTGCCAATTGAAAGGCATAAAATAAAACAAAAATAACATCGATTTAAAATGACAATCAAATAAATATATGGCTCCGGTCATAATAAAAAGAATATTTACCTGACAATGCTCCGGAAGTTGATATTATCAAAATAAAAACCA
>JBBIPU010000006.1:0-1323 GCA_037442685.1 Draconibacterium sp.
ACATTTCGTTGCCAACCGCCCACCAGCGGATATTAAACGGTTCCGGACTACCATTTTCAGTGCGAAGTTTACCGAGAGAAGTATTCTGGTCGCCACGACAATATTCAATCTGTTCAGCCACCTCCTGAACAGTTCCAAGGCCGGTGTTTACCGCAACAAAAGCATCAGCATCAATAATTTTCATCAGCTGCATGTATTCGTGCAGACCCACATCGTTGGGTTCTACGCCTTTCCAGGCCGGGTTTTTGCGTGGCGGACGTTTATCCGTTTCACCAATTCCGTCGCGCCAGTTGTAACCACTGACAAAATTACCACCCGGCCAGCGATAAACCGGAGCATTTAATTCTTTCAGAAGTGCGACCACGTCAGGCCGCCAACCTTTTATATTGTCGGCAGGCATCAATGAAACAGTTCCGATTTTAAAGTTCCCCTTGCCGGCACTTATTATCTCAACTGCACAATTTTTGCTTGCAAACGGTGTGTTAAAACTTAACGGATAGCTTTTGAATTCGCCGCTGATTTCAGTAATTTCAACTTTCACCGATTCATTGTTCTCTGAAGTTATCTGAACTGTAACCGGAGCAGCCGATGCATCGCCAGCCAGCACAATTCGACCTGAATATTCTTTCCCGGCCAAAAATTCAAGTCCCGACTGTCTAATACCTGCAACTGAGCCATCGCCTTTCAACCTGATTACCGGAGAATGTTCGCCAACAAACGAAGCCTTTTTATCCATTGAAACCGTATTTTTCTCACCAATTACCTGCCAGGGAGAAGCGTTGAGAAATTTATATTCACCGGTGTTCCACTGCGGGTCGGTTGCTGTTCCCCACGGATTAAACTCGAATGTCACCGGGTAGTAGAATTTGCGGTCCTCTATCATTTCGGACCAGATTCCGCCATAAATACATCTGCCGAGATGTTCGATAAACTGCCCGTAAATATAGGGACTGATGGGTTCACCCACTGCGTTGACATCAATTTTCACTGTTTCATCAGCTTTTGGAGGTTGCTGACATCCTGAAAATACGAATGCCAAAATTATTGACAAAACTAAAACCGGTTTCGCCAATTCAGATAAATAGTTCTTCTTCATAACCGCTTATAATTTAGGTTGTTCTTTATTGATTGGCGAAAGTAAAAAAAGATTCAGGCAGAACAAAACGAAACAGAACAAGAGGTTGAAAAATTATCAATCTTTCAACATTAACTGAAATGAAGGTTGGGGAAAACAAAAGTTGAAAACTATTTCCTTTTTGAAGCGCGCGAACTGCCGCCAAACAAAATTCCGGCGCCAAGTACAAAACCGAAATCGTACCAGCC
>JBBIPU010000006.1:1423-4215 GCA_037442685.1 Draconibacterium sp.
TTTACTGGTTATTCAATATCAAAATAAGTCGGAAGTTTATTCACACTATTACAAACTTTCTGCAGCGAGATTAAAAACCTCGCGACCCTCCCAGATTGTCTTGTCAAACTTTTTTCTGAGTGCTGCATTTATCATGGCTTTTGCCACTGTTTCGCCACTGATTGGGCGGTAGTTTCTCATCATAAACCGGGTTAAAACGTTAAGGATAGGCACCGATATCTCTTCTGCTATTCTCCGGTTTTGGCGTTGGCCGGTTAAAGATGCAGGCCGCAGAATAACCAGGTTGCTGAACCCGATTTTCGATACCGCCTCATCAATTTCACCTTTCATTTTTGTATAAAAAATAGATGATTTGGGGTTGGCACCCACCGACGAAACCAGTACATAGTTTTCGATTCCGTTTTCCTTTGCTTTTTGCGCAAAATTCAGGTTGAAAGTAAAGTCAATTTTCCATTGTTTATCCTTACTTCCTGCTTGCTTCAGAGTAGTTCCCAATGCCGAAAATAAAACATCGCCGGTGAGTTGTTTATCCCAGGTTTCTGATCTGCCAAAATCAAAAACGAGTTGTTCCAGTTTTGGATGTTTTAAACCGGTTTCGCGACGGACAAAAATCCGTATTTTTTCAAAACGCGCGTCATCCAGCAGTTGCCTGACCAATGCTTTACCCACCAGACCTGTGGCCCCAATTACATTTGAAGTTAGTTTCATAAACTGTTCAAACTAATATTATTCTTTTTTATGTGAAAACCTTCCGTAAATATCGGAAACTTTACAATTTCATGATTTAAAAAAGTTCATATTTTCAGTTTAAAATCCCGCCTCTTTAACTTTTTATTTCGATATTAGTAATCGTAAAAACTTAATTCATCAAAAATGAAATATTTCAATATTTGTTTTTTCTTGTTGTTCCTGCTTGCCATGTCAAATGCACAGGAAATGACCTGGAAAGGGAAATCTGTGGATTTCGCTCATGGAACACTTAAGATATCTGATAACCACCACTTCCTAGTATTTGAAGATGGCACACCATTTTTTTATTTGGGTGATACTGCCTGGGAACTTTTTCACCGTTTGAATAAATCCGAGACTGAAAAATATCTTGAAAACCGCCGTCAGAAAGGCTTTACAGTGGTTCAGGCTGTGATTCTCGCCGAACTGGATGGATTAAATATTCCGAATGCTGAAGGAGAAAGACCTTTGATTAATAATGATCCCTTAAAACCAAATGAAAGATATTTTGCACACATCGATTGGGTAATCAGAAAGGCAGAAGAAAAGGGAATTTTTATTGGTTTGCTTCCGACCTGGGGTGATAAATGGAATAAAAAATGGGGAATAGGACCTGAAATATTCAATCCTGAGAATGCTAAAAAATATGGTCAGTTTTTGGGGAAACGATACAAAAACAGTCCCAATATCATCTGGATTTTGGGTGGTGACCGCCCGGTTGAAACAGAACAACACAAACAGATTATCATTGAAATGGCTGAAGGTTTGCGTGATGGAGATGGTGGCAACCATTTGATTACTTTTCACCCGACTGGAGGAAGCGGTTCGTCTCAATATTTTCATAACG
The DNA here is from genome assembly GCA_037442685.1 of Draconibacterium sp. Lineage (GTDB taxonomy): Bacteria > Bacteroidota > Bacteroidia > Bacteroidales > Prolixibacteraceae > Draconibacterium. Next base: position 3,000 of record JBBIPU010000006.1, read on the forward strand.
AACCATGGCTCGATTTCAATATGCGACAAAACGGGCACAGCACGAGTTACACTGAACGGTACTACCTGACTTTAAGCGATTACAACCTGCAGCCGGCCAAACCTGTCATTGACGGAGAACCAATTTACGAAGACCATCCGATTAATTTCAAACCTGATGAAAACGGACATTCTGTGGCTACCGATGTTCGTCGTCCGTTGTACTGGGATTTATTCAGCGGCGCTTTTGGTCATACTTACGGTCATCATTCTGTCTGGCAAATGTGGTCACCGGAGCGGCAACCGGTCAATCGCCCTTTAATGCCGTGGTACGAGGCAATTGATCAATCCGGTGCAGGCCAGATGGTATATGGCAGATTATTGATGGAATCGAGGCCGTTCTTAAACCGGATACCCGATAATTCGATCGTGGTAAAATCCAATGTTCCTTCAGCAGTACCTGGTGCCGGTGAGTATGCATTTGTTTCTACGCGTGACGAAAATGGTACATTTGCAATGGTTTATGTACCGGTTGGCCGGAAATTTTCTGTAAGAATGGATGTAATCCGTGGTAAAAATGTAGTTGCATGGTGGTACAATCCGAGAAATGGAGAGGCAACTAAAATCGGTAAATTCTCTAATAACGGCATTCAAACTTTTAACACTCCGACACCGGGTGAAATTGTTGACTGGATTCTGGTTCTGGATGATGAAGAATCGAAATATGAAGCACCAGGTATATTAAAATTAAACTGATAACTTATGAAAAGGACTGAATTTTTTATTTTGCTGGCCGTACTTTTTACTACCTGCCAACAACCAAGTAAACCAAAAGAAATAACAAGAATGAAAATCCTGATTGATACTGATACCAACAACGAACTAGATGACCAGCATGCACTGGCGTATGCTTTTTTAAATCCGGATGTTTTTGACGTAGTTGGCGTTACCGTAAATAACACTCGAAACGGAGATGGAATTCAGGGACAATACGATGAAGCAGAGCGAATTATTAAATTGTTTAACCTCGAAAACAGTGTTCCGTTGTACAAAGGTGCCGAAAAATCGTATGCAGAAATTGCCCCTGCTATTAACGATTCTGTTTTCGATGGACGACAGGCAGTTGATTTCATTATCCAGGAAGCGATGAAAATGAAAAATGAAAAACTTGTTTTGATTCCGGTGGGTAAACTCACAAATATTGCTCTTGCTATTCTGAAAAAACCTGAGATTGCAGG
>JBBIPU010000006.1:4315-31635 GCA_037442685.1 Draconibacterium sp.
GCGATTGTCAAAAATCCTGACTGGGCACAAAAGATTGAAATCCCTGCACCCCGTCTTCAGGGCGTCGAATGGTTTGAACAGCCGGAAAATCAACATAAAATTTTCTATTGGCAGAATTTTAACCGCGATGCAATTGTAAATGATTTGTTCAGTTTAATAAATAAGGAAACTTATTCAAAACAATGATATGAAAACGTTTTTGTCACTTGTTATTCTTCTGATATTGAGTTATTCTTTATTGGCTCAGCGAACAGTAATCGATCTTGAAAAAAACTGGAAATTCAGTAAAGGAGATTTTCCGGATGCAATTAATGCCGCCTTTGATGACAATTCGTGGGAAACTGTTTCAGTTCCACACGATTGGGCTATTTACGGTCCATTCGACAAAGAAGTTGATAAGCAGGTAATTGCAATTGTTCAGAATAATGAAAAAGTGGCTACAGAAAAAACCGGTCGCACGGGAGCATTACCATTTATTGGAGTTGGCTGGTACAGAACAAAATTTACCACTCCTGAATTCAGGAAAGGAAAGAAAGTTTTACTGACATTCGATGGCGCAATGAGTGAAGCACAAGTGTATGTAAACGGACAAAAAGTGGGCGAACGCCCGTATGGTTACAGTTATTTTTATTTCGATATCACTTCTTTAATAAAATCTGAAGGCGAGAATTTACTTGCTGTCAGGTTGGAAAACCGGCCAAAATCATCGCGATGGTATCCAGGAGCAGGTATTTATCGCAAAGTGCAAATTATTGTAAAAGATGATGTTAGTTTTGAACATTGGGGAACATTTATTACCACTCCATATATTTCCGATAATATTGCCAGAGTGAATGTTAAAGCTCTTGTGAATGGTTCAGATGTCAGGCTTGTTACAGAAATAAAGGATGCCGATGGAAAATTAGTCTCTGTTAACGAGGAGACAGAGAAATTCGACAACCAAATGGAACAAAATCTTGGTGTATCCAGCCCGGTTTTATGGAGCCCTGAAAATCCGTATTTGTATTCGGCATCTTTAAAACTTTACCAGGGAGAAAATCTGAAAGACGAACAAACCATTGTTTTTGGAATCAGAAACATTGAATATCTTGCAGGAAAAGGTTTTCTTTTAAATGGTAAAGTTACCAAATTCAAAGGGGTTTGCCTTCACCACGATTTAGGTCCGCTTGGCACTGCGGTTAATAAATCTGCACTTCGCCGGCAACTTTCCATTCTGAAAGATATGGGTTGCAATGCTATCCGGTCGGCACACAATATGCCATCGATGGAACAACTGGAACTTTGTGATGAAATGGGATTTTTGATGATTGCCGAAAGTTTTGATGAATGGGCCAAACCAAAAGTGGAAAACGGATACAACCGGTTTTTTAATGATTGGGCTGAAAAAGATGTTGAAAATCTTGTCAGGGCTACCCGGAACCATCCAAGCATTGTAATGTGGAGCGCCGGTAATGAAGTGCCCGATCAGTGGGGCAGTGAAGGTGTTAAAAGGGCAAAATGGCTTCAGAATATTTTTCACCGCGAAGATCCAACGCGTCCTGTGACGGTGGGAATGGACCAGGTAAAAGCAACAATGGAAAGTGGATTTGGCGCTTTGCTCGATGTTCCGGGTTTAAATTATCGTGTTCATCTGTATGAAGAGGCTTACACTAAATTTCCGCAGGGATTCATTTTAGGATCCGAAACAGCGTCAACTGTAAGTTCAAGAGGGATTTATAAATTCCCAATTACAAATATAAAAGATCAAAAATACGATGATTTGCAATGTTCATCGTACGATATGAATGCCTGCAGCTGGTCGAATGTACCTGATGATGATTTTGTTTTACAGGATGATAAATCCTGGGTAATAGGAGAATTTGTGTGGACAGGTTTCGATTATCTTGGCGAACCCACACCTTACGACGATTTCTGGCCATCGAGAAGTTCGTATTTCGGAATTTGTGATCTGGCAGGAATTCCAAAAGACCGTTATTATTTATACCGTAGCCGGTGGAATACGAAAGACGAAACACTGCATATTTTACCTCACTGGACCTGGCCGGGCAGAGAAGGTGAAACAACTCCTGTTTTTGTTTACACCAGTTACAACAGCGCCGAACTTTTTGTGAATGGAAAAAGTCAGGGAATCCGTAAAAAAAATAACGAAACCAATCAATTGCGCTACCGGTTGATGTGGATGGATGTGAAATATGAACCGGGAACTTTAAAGGTTGTGGCTTACGACGATAATGGGAAACCGGTTGCCGAAAAGGAAATTCATACTGCAGGGAAACCACATCATCTGGAACTTTCAGCCGACAGGAATGTAATTAAGGCAGATGGGAAAGATCTATCTTTTGTTACTGTTTCGGTTGTTGACAAAGACGGAAATTTGTGTCCCGAAGCATCAAACCAACTTCAGTTTAAAGCAACCGGAGCAGGCAAATACCGTGCATCTTGTAATGGTGATGCAACTTCGCTTGAAATGTTTCATCTGCCAACCATGAAAACATTCAGTGGTAAACTGGTGGTAATTATTCAGTCTTCTGAAAATAAAGGAGATATTACACTCGAAGTAAGTGGAAAGGGAATTAAAAAAGCAGATTTGACAATTCAGGCCCGATAAAACGGTCGAAACAGGGAACATTCGAAATTCTGCTCAAATCAAAGCTTAACTATGATAAGTGAAAATTAAATTTTACAAATCAAGTCAATCTTAAATAACAATATAATTTACTACTATTTTTTCTTTACGCCCTTGATTATAAAAGCACTGAATTAAGCAATTCGGCATTCTGATTGTAAATATTTTCAAAACGGTCAAGTTTTTCGTTTCGAACAATTAATTCGTAAATTATTTCCTTGCCTTTGTAAATTACAATTCCGTTCATGATCTCACCAAATGAATTGCCTGCAACCTTAATATTATCAGGTAGTTCATCGAGCCAGAGGTTTTTTTTATACTCCAGCAAAATTCCATTTCTTGAAATCTTTGCAATATGCTCAATATCGTTCAGATAAAAAATCGCTTCGCAGATGTCGTTTTTTATTTCCCATTCAATGTTTTTAGCGTTGGGAAAACATTTCCCAAGTTGCTTTTTTGCTTCTGCAGGAATTGATTTCGACTGGATTTTAAATATTTTTGAGAAAGGAAACTTCATTTCAATTTTAGTGCTTTTTATAATTTTTCATTCAAAATTTAAAAGCAGATAGTGGTTTTTGCTATTCCGGCTTCAAACTATAAGACGAATAAAATTGAAAAAGTAACATTTTTTAATAGAGGCTAAACATTTTAAAATATAAATAAATAACCCGCGAACGTGCCCTTTTCAGTCTCATTTTCACCGCATCCTCACTGGTTGACAATGAAACAGCAATTTCTTTTATTGGTAGTAAATCCTGATATTTCATCATTAACAGGGCCTTTTCCTCAGGGTGAATTTTTTCGAAAACCTGCAAAAGATTCTCATAACTTATTTCTTCGATTTCAGAGGTCGATTCATCAATAATTTCGGGTAATTCGTTTTCCTGGTTCCAATTTGGATAATGCAATTGCTTTTTCTTACGTAGGTAATCAATTACAGTATTATATGTTATTGAATACAGCCACGATGAAAATGAAGATTTTCTTTTAAAACTTTCAAGTTTTTCGAAAGCTTTGCTTAATATGTCGTTTGCAAATTCTTCTGATTTTTGTTTGTCTTTGAAAAAACTGAAACATTTATCGTTTACTTTATTAAAATAACGACCATATAAAATTGCAAAGAGCTCGTTTTTCCCTTCGTTAACAATTTTATCTACTATATCCTCGTCGGCTAAATTATTGGTTTTCAGATTATTAGCCATAAACAACAATCCGATTCATGGAAATTTTTTCGAAAAATACGTTTTTTTTTTGGTTCAGCGTGTTACTTTGACGAAACGTTCCGTCAAAATACATGAATGAATCAGAAAGACATTCAAAAATAAATATTAACAAAAAATGATGAGAATTATGAAAAAGATTTTTTATGTATTTTCGATTGTAGCTGCAACTTTATTGTTTACCAGTTGTGCTAAACCACCACAGGCTGAAATGGATGCTGCCAAAGCTGCTTTGGAACAGGCAAAAGCTGCCCAGGCTGATCTTTATGTAGAAGCCGATTTCCTTGCTGTTCAGGATTCACTGAATGCAGTAAATGCTGAAATTGAAGCTCAGTCTTCAAAACTTTTCAAAAGCTACGGCAAAGCTAAAGAAAAACTGGTTGTAATCACAACTCAGGCTACCGGACTGGTTGCAAAAACTGAAGCCAGAAAAGAACAAATTAAAACAGAGGTTGCTACAGCAGAAGCTGCAACAAAAGCTTTACTTGATGAAAACAATGCTTTACTTGCAAAAGCACCAAAAGGCAAAGAAGGTAAAGAAGCAATTGAAGCTATTAAACTTGACCTGACCAATATTACAGCATCGGCAGGTGAAGTTGCAGGTTTGGTTGCAAGTGGTGATCTGCTTGGAGCACAAACAAAAATCAATGCAGCTCAGCAAAAAGCTACCCAAATCAATACTGAATTAAAAGATGTATTGACAAAAGCTAAAATTAAGTTCTAAGAAATATTGAAAAAATATCGAAACGCCGGGGCTCAAAACCCCGGCTTTTTCATTCAGATTTATGAAAGTTAAGAGGTTAACCACTTTTTTTATTTACCTGTTTTTTGTTGTTTTAATTATACTTACCGGTTATTCATTATTTGTTTATTTTACCAATAAGCCACCTGTTGATGAGATAAAAATGGCACGTGAATCTTTGGCATCGGCAAAGAAAAAGAATGCCGGCCGTTATGCCAGCGAAACACTGAAAGAGGCGGAAAGACTGTACAATTGGTCGATGAAAGAATGGCAAGCTCAAAACAACAGATTTTTCGTTTTAAGAGACTTCACCTTAACAAGAGATCTGGCTTTAAAATCGGTTAATATTAGCACTAATGCCGGTAATGAAGCAAAAACTGTAAAAAATAAACTTAAAAACAATGTAGAATCGGATTTGGAAAATCTTGAGTATCAAATTGCCAGGTTCGAAAAATATTACAAAAATCTTGCTTTAGCGAAAAATACAATCAATGCATTCAGTAAAGGTAAAACTCAATTTCTGGAGGCAAAGATTGAATATAAAAAGAATGATTACCAGAAGGCGGTAAAGCTTACAAAGAAGGCTTCTGAAGAAATATCGCAGGCAGAAAGAGGTGCAAAAATTAAACTAATTGATTTTTATAAGAATTATCCTACATGGGAGAAAAACGCCCAACTGGCGTATAGGTTATCAAAAAATGGGCAAACTGTAATTCTGATTGATAAAATACAATCATCATGCATTATTTTAAAAGCAGGTAAAGAATATAAAACATTTTCAGCTGAATTTGGGAAAAGCTGGATGGGGGAAAAACTATATGCCGGTGACAAGGCTACACCCGAAGGAGTGTACAAAATTCTGGAGAAAAAAAACAGCGCCAAAACAAGATATTACAAAGCATTATTGCTCAATTATCCTAACAGTGAAGATCAGAAAAGATTTAACAGGATGGTTAAATCGGGGGAAATATCAAGACGATCACGAATTGGCGGGTTAATAGAAATTCATGGAGATGGTGGGAAAGGTGTACATTGGACAGATGGATGCATTGCTCTTGAAAATAAGGAAATGGATGTAATTTATAATCAATGCTCTGTAAATACGCCGGTTATAATTGTGGGTTCGCGGTTACCTCTTGAAGATTATTTGAATTAAAAAAATGGAAATACTGAAGAAAATTCTGATATGGTTAATGTTTATTATCGCAATTGGGCTGATCGTCCTGCTGTTTATTTACATTAATCTGTTTACAATTCCCGATTTACAGTTTTCAAAATACCAGAAAGAACTGAGCAGACCAGCAACAGCGGATACTACTGTAAATGTTGATGCTGAATTAAAGGCGCTCAATAAAAAATTAGATCTACTGAATAAAAAAGCACAGCGTCTGAACCCCGGCAATGCTTTTCTGGTAATTAACACAACCAACAACACATTTCAGTTATACAAAAACAACCAGATCATCCGTGAAGGAAGATGCTCGACAGGAAGTTTTATATTTCTCGAAGTTGACAGCACCAAATCATTTATGTTCGAAACCCCCAAAGGAGTGATGACTGTTCAGGCCAAAAGAACGAATCCGGTGTGGACTAAACCCGATTGGGCCTTTATTGAGGAAGGTTTGCCAGTACCCCCAAAAGGAGATCCTTCGCGATTCGAAGCAAATGTACTTGGAGATTACGCTCTTATTCTCGGAGATGGGTACATGATCCATGGAACGCTTTACCAGAGATTGATTGGTTCGCCTGTCACCCACGGATGTGTCAGGTTACTCGATGCTGATCTGGAAGCGGTGTATAAAACACTCCCGGTTGGAGCCAAAGTTTTCATTTATTAATTTTTCTGAATCATGAAGAACATATTCAAAAAATATTTAGCAGGATTCATAATCACCTTCATTGTATTCTTATTGTTACTTGGTTTTACGGTTGCAAGGTACATTATGGCAATGAATTCAGTGGAGAAAACAGTGACTGAGGCTTCCACAGTTATTTCTGAAGAACAAGCCAGTGAAGCGGGATGGAATATTCCGGAAATAATGGAAAAGAAAAAAGAGGTAAACTGGCTCGAGCGACAACTCATTCTTGCAAAATCAGATTCTTTAAACCTCGGCATCAGTCTGGCCGACAGTATTGTTCAGGTTCAGTTAAAGGGCACAATTCTTCTTCAGGCCAGAATTCTCAAACAGAATCCGATGCCGTTTCTTGAAACTATAAATTTTGGTGCTTATCATTATTTTACCAAAATCAATTCAATTTCTGAAGAAACAGCTACGATTGTTAAAAGGCCGGTAAAAAAAGTTCAGGCTCCAAAAAACGAAAACGAAGCCAATGAAATTAAACACGACACAATTCCTGATCCTCTGCTGGTTTGGCAATTCAAACTCGACAATCAGCTCGAAATAGTGGTTACCGGCGTGGGCTTCAACAAAGATTCGCTGATTGATTTAGAATACAACAAAGATATACTGAAATACAACACTGACAGATTAAAGAAAGACCTCTTCCCGAAAAATTATACGCCCACGCTCTACCTTTGGCTGAACGACAAAGATGCGAAAGCAATATATCGGGCAATTCCTGAAAGAGGCAAAGTTGTATTTCGAAACTTATAATAAACTACCTTATTTTGGTAAAAGCAGGTTCGACAAAATCTGCTTTTTTATTTCCTGAAGATCAGAATTTATCTGCTTTAACGGTTACTGTTCCTGTCGCAATATTTTTTAGTTTTGTTCAACAAGTAATCAACTCAAAATCTGAAATTATGAAATTAACAATTTTTGCATTCATGTTTGCGTTCGCCGCAATTGTTTGTAACGCACAGGAACTAAGACCCGGCCCGCAACCACCTCCTGAAACCGGCGAAAAATTTAAGGTTGGAATGGCAGGATATACCTTTTTGAAGTTCGATATCGATAAGACTCTGGAAACCTTAAAAAGAACCGATGTACACTACCTTTGCATCAAGGATTTTCATCTGCCGTTAACTGCTACCGATGAAGAAATTGCTGCTTTTCATACCAAACTGAAAGCAAATGATGTTACCGGTTATGCAGTCGGACCGATTTACATGAAATCGGAAGAGGAAATCGACCGGGCATTTGAATATGCCAAACGGGTTGGTGTTAAACTGATTGTCGGTGTGCCAAATGTTGAACTGCTTCCTTATGTAGATAAAAAAGTAAAGGAATATGATTTTAAATATGCAATTCATTTACACGGACCTGACATTAAAATCTATCCCGACGCGGAAGATGTCTGGAATCATGTAAAAGATCTGGATCCAAGAATTGGGATGTGCCTTGATGTTGGTCATGACACACGAAATGGAAAAGATCCGGTTACAGATCTGAAAAAATATCAAAGCCGTGTTTTCGACATGCATATTAAGGACGTTACCGCACCTACAAAACTCGGTTATTCGCTTGAAATCGGCCGTGGAATTATTAATTTTCCTGCTCTGGTCAGAATGATTCGCGAAGTTGGTTATTCGGGTGTTTGCAGCCTGGAACACGAAAAAGATATGGATAATCCGTTTATGGGAATTGCTGAATCGATAGGCTATTTCAGAGGAGTGATTGAATCGACCAAAAAATAATCTTCTTATTAACCGTTAAAAAAGGCTGAACATAAAATGTCCGGCCTTTTTTATTAAATCCAAAAAATCTGACCGAATATCAAACCAAATCATCCTTTAAATGTTTGAAGTAAAATATTAAACAGAAAAAAATGTACACAGGATTATTACATACACACAATTTATTTCGTTGGCTGGTTTTACTTGCTCTGACTTTGACCCTGATTTTTGCTCTGATTGGATGGTTAAATAAAAATGACTGGAATAAACGCGATAAATTGATGGGTTTATTACTGACAATTCTTGTTGATATTCAGTTTCTTGTCGGGATATTATTGTATGCCTTTGTAAGTCCAGTTACAAAAGCAGCTTTTAACGATTTTGGCGCAGCAATGAAAAACGACGAATTACGCTTTTATACAGTTGAACATATTTCGTTAATGATTTTAGCGTTGATTTTAATTCATATTGGAAGGGCAAAATCAAAGAAAGCAGTCATCGGTTGGAAGAAACACAGGGTATCAGCAATTTATTATGGAATTTCAATGTTAATTATTCTGACGGCAATTCCATGGTCAAGAGCACTGATGTAATTTAAAAAAGGAACCGAACTTTTGAAGATCGGTTCCTTTTTTCATTCTGATAAGAATTTGTTGGCGGCAAGTACCAGAAACATAAAATGCGTTGCTCCGCCTCCCATTACATATTCAGTTTGCTGCCAGAAATAGGGCCATACTTTTAACTCAGGAAAATCGGGACGAATAATGCCGGTTCCCGAAACAACCCCACCGGGAATGTAAGACCAATCGGCACGGTTTACGCCGTAAGCGACAGTTACTGACCGGGAACCAACACCTGAAGCAAATGATGAAGTATTTTCTCCAGGATGATTGCCAAGTACAAAATTCAGAGCATTCAGCATCAGATCAGCATCAAATAACTCAGGGAGGTTTTTATGCAGAAAATACTGCTGCATTCCCAACCGCTGTATTCCCCAGCCATCGCCCCAAATAGCAATATTGTAAGGCACACCAAAAGGATTTTCCCTTTGTTTTTCCTTTAATTGTCCGGCAAGTTTTTGAAAAGCAGCAAATATTTCTGACTTAAATTCAGCATTATCCGAGTGAGAATAAATCCTGGCAATTGAAGCACCTGTCTGCGACAAACTCCCGGCTAACTGATCTTTCATTTCATAAATATCATGCAGATATCTGGCATCATTTGTTGAAAAGAATAATTCAACTGCGGCATTTATTTTTCCGGAGTTGCTCCATCGCGAAGCTGATCTGGGAATATTGTACAGCTCAATTGCTGCTTTCAGTGAACGCCCTGCCAGATCATCATTATATCCCTTTAATACCCTGGCTGCCGCTGCCAATCCCTGTATTGCAGAATATTCCTGACCTGCATTCTCACCTGTAAAAACCCAGCGGTCATCCGTTTTCCCCGATTCTGTCCCGGTCTTTTCTTTTTTTGCAAGTCCCGGATTGTATTTCAAACCATCGGTCATCGACGAAGCATCGCCCAATAATACGTACTGCCTTAAACTGTTACAAATAATGCCGCGATACAATCTGCCCATATTTTCGTAACCGCCCAAAATGGTTAAAACTCCGTGTTCAACCTGTTGCAAAACATCAGGTTTTCCATCGGGCAAATGAATTTCAACAAGGTGATTTTCCTGATCAACAGTTGTCTGGTCCCAGTTAATGCCAAACTCTTCGTAAGCCATTGCCAGCGTCCATACAGTTCCTGCCTGCGATTCAACCCGCAAATCGTAATCACCTGCATCGTGCCAGCCACCTACATTCAGCCCCGGTACCTGTTCGTAAGGTTTAAATTTTGTCAAAGTCGAAGGTCCCTGCAGGTAACCATCGAAATGATTGGTGTCAACCGGCGCCATCAGGGCATCGTCCATGTGACAGAAGTCGTGCCAGACGCGGTAACCTTCGTTTATGCGCATGTGACACATCTGTACCGGTAAAAAATATTCGAGTGTGGGCTGCCACACGTGCCTTTCATAAACATCTTCATCAATTTTGAAAGGTTCGGTTTTATAATTTCCATATTGAACCTGGTAAATTCCAGCTTTTTTGATGTCCGAAAAATCGAATTGATAATAATTGAAACGGAGATATTTTCCCCATTTTACAGGTGTTCCCTTTTTAACAGCTTCAAATCCACCGTTTTCCAGCATTCTGATCAAAGAAACTTCACCAATATTGGTTTCATTTTTATCAAGTTCAACGGTTGCTACTTTTGGTTGTTCAGGGTGATATCCAACCTGGCTTACATGAACCACAGGTTTTTGTTTGAATCCAACGGCAACAAAAGGTTCCACAAACCATTCAACGGCATTTTTAACTGCTCCATCCGGAATTTCGGAACGAACAACAAACCAACCATTGTTATGATAAAATCTACCGTCAAGCAAATGCAGATCCGATTTCAGACTTGTAATTTTCAGGGTTTGCTCCGGAACATCGGGCGAAATTGTCAGTTTTTTACCTGTTGCCATCGGGAAAGCCTGCCAGTTTCCATCGGCATCTTTTTGCATCGGTCCGTTAGCCTGTTCCGGGAAAATACCCGATTTTTCATCCATGTACCACGATTTTCCAAAAAGCAATCCAGGGAAAAGTTCAAGGTTAAAACCAACCTTGCCAATCCACTCTTTTGGCAGCGGATTTTCCAGATCGACAATTATTCTGAAATTTTTGCCTTCACCAATTACCCTGACATTGTAACTGAAATTCAGATCGGGATAAAAAACCGGGTTAAATCCTTTGCGGTTCCGACTTTCGTCAGGGTAAGTGCATCTGACACGTATTTCATTATTTTCGGGAATAACCTGACGCTTTTCTGTTTTGGGAATGGGTTGCCACTGGCCTGGAGTTGGTTCCAGCCTCAGATCGCCGTTTGTTGCCACACGTGTTCCGTTCTGAATTATTCCGATTGCTCCCTGATGACCTTCGGGATAAATATCATAAAATACCATAACATTAAGTCCAGGCATTTCAAAATATTCATCCTGGTTGATTACAAGGTTTTGCGCGAAAGATGGTAAAAAAGCAGTAAGAACAACTGCCAGTAAAAACATTCGTTTCATGGTTAAATTGGTTAAGTTTTACAGATGTAAATATAATAACCGGTTTTGTTTCTGCTGTAATTCTGAAAATAAAAAACGCCAAACTTCTGACGTAAAGATTTAATGATATAGGATAAATATTTAACTTTTCCCAACAGAATAAATGTCGTAAATCAAATGCTGGTATTTTGCAGCTACAATACTCCTTCGTAATTTCAGGGTTGGCGAAAGTTCTCCGCTGGCTGGCGTCCATTCGTCGCAAACAAGTCTTATCCTGCTGATTTGTTCGTGCGAACCCAATGTTATGTTGATCAGTTGTACTTCCTGTTGAATTTTATCGACTACCTGAGGTATGTGAATGAGTTCTTTATTGTTTTCAAAATGAATTTTATGTTGGGCACACCAGTCATGAAGCAGCGCGAAATTCGGAGAAATAAGCGCACTGGCGAATTTTTCGTTTGCCCCGATTACCATCACCTGTTCAATGAAGTTTGATGCTTTAAGCTTATTTTCAATCATTTGCGGTGCAATGTATTTTCCACCTGAAAGTTTGAAAATCTCCTTTTTACGGTCGGTGATTTTCAGGTATTTTCCATCTTCAAAAACTCCGATATCTCCGGTGTGGAACCATCCTTCCGAATCGATTACCTCATCGGTTAAATCCTGAGCTTTGTAATATCCTTTCATAACGCCGGGACCCTTGCAAAGGATTTCGCCATCTTCGGCAATTTTCACTTCAAAACCTTCAAGTACAGCTCCCACTGTGCCAATTTTCATTTCGCCTGAAGCCGGATTATTTACGGCGATTACCGGAGATGTTTCTGTCAATCCGTAACCTTCAAGGTTCATCATTCCTGCCATTCCTAAAACCCTTGCAATCCTTGGTTGCAACGCAGCACCCCCTGAAACAACATAAACAATATTGCCGCCCAGGGCTTCTCTCCATTTCGAATAGATGAGTTTATCGGCAATTTTAATTTTTAAACTCAGCCAAGGGCCGTATTTTTTGTTATATTCAAAATGTTGTGTAAGATTCAAAGCCCAGAAATAAAGCGATTTTTTAATCCCCGAAAGTTCCTTTCCTTTAGTTACAAAGCCGTCGTAAACCTTTTCAAGCAACCGCGGTACCGAATTAAACATGTGTGGTTTAATCTCTTTGATTGCAGATACAATCTGGTTCAGATTTCCTACATAATAGATTCCCATTCCTTTGTATTGAAAATGATAATTCACACTGCGTTCATACACATGGCAAAGAGGAAGAAAACTGATCACATGATGATCTTTTCCCAAATGGTGCATTTTTGAATGTGCAACAAAATTCGAAACCAGGTTATTTTGGGTAAGCATCACACCTTTCGGCACACCGGTTGTTCCCGAGGTATAAATAATTGTCGCCAGATCATCAGGTTGAATGGATGTTTTTATTTGTTCAAGTTTTTTCCCAAGCTCTTCATTTTTCGATTCACCCAAAGTCAGAATTTCTTCATAATTCTTAGCACCTTTTACCTCTTCAAATGTGTAAATATGCTCAATATGCGGGAGCAACCCGGCAATGGGATTTATTTTATCATAAAGTTTCTGATCACCGACAACCACGATTTTAACTTCAGCGTGATGCAAAATATACCTGTATTCATCTTCTCCGATGGTCGGATAAATGGGTACGTGCACCACACCGGTCATTGCCATTCCCATATCTGCAAAATTCCATTCTGGGCGATTGGTGGTGACAGTAGCAACTTTATCTCCTTTTTTCAATCCAATTGCCATCAATCCCATTGCAAACTGGTGCGACTTTTTTACATATTCATCCGTTGAATAAGTGTACCAGCTTCCATCTTTTTTTCCACCTAAAGCATCTTTTCTGGGAAATTCTTTTTGGTAACGGTCAAGGATATCAAACGTACGGGTAACTTCGTGCGACATTTTTTATTGATTTAGTTTAACCGCCAAATATAATAGTTTTGAATGCTGAGTGTTGAAAACAAAGAACCTCAATGGAAATATTTCCACAATTTGAAAACATTCCAAATTATCATAATAAACTTACTATGAAACAGTTAGATCTAAATTCATCGACTTTCAAATCAAATTATTCCAAAAATCAACGAATTGAAGTGAAAAATGTAATTACAGGTTTTTTAATCTGATATAACACGGTAGTTCAATTCAACTACTCCCGATGAAAATGATTTTGTTCCGATGAGTTCTAATTTTGTTTCTACTGGTAAAAACTGAAAAAGATCAATCCCACCGGGAATAATAACGGGCATGACAAACATCCGGATTTCGTCTAAAAGACCCGCGTTTAGAATCATTGTGTTAATTTGTCCTCCACCAATTAACCAGATGTCGCCACCTGATTCGTTTTTCAGCTTTTTAATGGATTCAACGTAATTTTCATTGATAAATTCTACAAACCCGTTATTTTTCGGATTATGCTTTCGGGTCAGCACATAATTCTTTTTGTCCTTGTAAGGAAATTCAATACCCCACTCTATCAGCTGATTATAAGTATTATACCCCTGAATGGTTGTATCAACGGTCTTTAAAAATTCTGAATATCCGTAATCTGTTTTTTCGGGATTCGGGATATTTTCAAGCCAGTCGACACTGCCATCTGACCTGGCTATTTTCCCGTTCATACTAACAGCAATGTAAGAGATTAACTTTCTCACTGCTGTTTTTCTTTTTCAAATTTTAAATCCTTTGTGTATGCCCAGATCATTAAACCAGTGAGCAATGCAAAGGAAACCGGGACAGCCGGATTAACTCCGTCAGCAGAACCTTTTCCATAAGAATGCAACCCTGACAGATAATAATTTACACCAAAATAGGTCATCATTACCGAAGCAAATCCAAGAACAGAAGCCAGGTTGTAATTGTACGTACCTTTCAATGCAGGGATCAGCCTCATGTGTACGATAAACGAATAGATGACGACTGTAATCAGCGCCCAGGTTTCTTTCGGGTCCCAGCCCCAGTAACGGCCCCAGCTTTCGTTAGCCCAGATTCCGCCAAGAAATGTTCCGATGGTAAGTGCATAAAGTCCGACCGTGGCCGACATTTCGTTAATTGTTGTGATTTGTTCGATAAATCCTGTGACTTTTACCTGGTTCGACTTATTTCGAAGTACAAACAAAATCATTACCATTACTCCCAGAAACGAGCTCAATCCCAGAAAACCATAACTGGCTGTAATTACAGCAACGTGAATGGTAAGCCAGTACGATTTCAGCACAGGTACAAGCGGTGTAATTTCAGGATTCATCCAGCTCAGGTGTGCCACAAATAGCGCGATTCCTGTAAGAAATGCTGCGGTACCAACAACAATCGGATATTTTCTTCCGAAAATCAACCCGGCAAGCATCACTGCCCACGAAACATAAACCATCGATTCAAAACCGTTACTCCACGGTGCATGACCTGAAATGTACCAACGCAAAATTAACCCTGCAGTGTGGATCAAAAACATCAGAACCAGTATTCCCATGAAGGAAATCCTCAAATATTTTGGGATTTGTTTCTGTCTGAAAATGTTGATAAACAAAACCAGTAATAATAGAAATCCAAACAACAGGTAAAACGGGAAAACACGCTTAAAGGGATTTACTTTGTTATAAAAAATCTCAATATCTCTTTTCTTTTCTGAAGGAATCAAATCTCCTCCATATTTATTCTGAAAGTTTCCGATGGCTTCTATAATCTGGGTTGCATCATTGTTTTTATTTTCATTAAATGATTGAAGCATCAATTGAAATCCGCTTTTAATAAAAATGGAATCACCGCCCGAATAATCAGTTGCAGCAACACCCGGAGAATACCAGCCTGCTTCTCTCGATTTCCGTGGAAAAATATTAAATATCGATCCCTGGAAAACCATAAAACAAATGTTCACCCGCTCATCGAGATTGATGTACTCCTTTTCAACCATATTTCTGAATGCCGGTGCTTTTTCGTAAGCCTGCTGCACATTTTGCTGAATCCTGTAATTTCCCTGGTTATCAAAAAGTTGTTCTACTGTCACATATTTTTCGCCAGTGCCCAACTGTGCTGCCACATTTTTATCAGAAACCAGAATAACCGGCATAGTGCGCCAAATCTCAGGATATGCCATCATACTTAAAACCACTTCGTCGGGCGTTTTTCCGTAAAGCGATGATTTATGACTGATTTTTCGGACTATCTCACTACTTAAAGTTGAAATGGGTTCAATCCTTCCATCCACGCCTTGTACCCAGAGTTTACTGAAACTTTCAACAATATTGCCGTTAATTTCTGGTAATGATGTGGCAGAACCTGATTGTGCATTTAAATTTAAAGTGGAAGCTCCAAGCATAACTAATAACAGCAATGTTTTAACCGAGTTTTGTTTTAATCTGTGCACTAAAAACTGGAAATAGGAGTTTTTGTTTACCAGAGAAAGTATAATTCCCAGGATTAAAAGTGCGTAACCCAGGTAAGTTATTCCCGTTCCCAACCGGTCGTGATTTACCGAAAGAATGGTTCCAAGCTCGTCGGAATCGTAGCTGCTCTGGAAAAATTTGTATCCCTTGTAGTTCAATGTGTTATTCATAAATATCCTGATATCCTTTTTCAAACCGATATTGTCATCCTGCAACACAACTTCCGATGCAAATGAAGAAGGCGACTGCGAACCCGGATAACGTTCAAGCTGAAAATCTTTTAAATAAATACTGAAAGGCACTTTAATCGGCATTGAACCGTACGCCAGTTTTAATTCGCCGTTTCCAAGCGGAACAGAAAGTGTATCGGGAACAACTCCGGAATGACCGAAAACCGGCACTGTTTGCTGGTTGACTCCATCCGAAATTTCTATCATCACTGCATCTTCATTCGTATTCATCTGGCCTTTTACTGCTGTAAAAGTTGCACTGGGTAAAAAATTCCGGATTAAAAACCTGAAATTTCCATAACCATACAAAAACATATTTTTTGCAGGAATTGTATCTCCGGGAGCAAAAGCAACCGTTTGCTGCGTAGCCATGGTTGTTTCCTGCAGCGAGTCGGTCGATGTGACAAACAACTGGTTGTCTTTTATAAAAAAGCTGATTGCATTTTCCATTCCTGCCTCGAATCCAACCTTGAATCCGGGATAATTAAGAACATCTCCTTTATGAAACATAAAAGTCTGCATTCCCTGTGTCATGGGCGAGGAAAAAACAAAATCGATTACCGGTTCGCCCTTATCCGATGGAATTGCCTTTCTTTCTGCATTTTCAATAAAACTGACGGCCTTTACTTTTACCGATTGACCATTAACATCAAATTTCGCCGAATACTGTTTTGGCGCCAGTTCTGAAAAAAGCACCTTTTTTTCTTTTTGCTGATTTCCGAACCGGGCATAAAAATAAGAATCGGTTGAAACAATCTGGCTGGAACTTTCCTTTTCACGGATGTGCATCATCCCTTCGTAACTGATGTAGCGTGTAATTGCGGCACCCAGAAGAATGACAAGAAATGAAATATGAAACAATCCGAGCGTAATGCGTTGTTTTGTAAAAAACCTGTACCTGAAAAGGTTTTTAATGAGATTGACCGCCAACAATAAAAGAATCAGCTCGAACCACCATGTTTTATAAATCAAAGCCTGCGCGGTTGGCGTGCCGTAACTGCTTTCAACAAAAGTGGCAATGGCCATCGAAAATGCAAAGGCCAGCAGTAAAAATGCCATAAAAGGCATGGATGTTATAAAAGTGAATAGTTTCTTCATTTGTAATTAAATTTTGCCGGAAGTCCGAACCCGGAAGTCCGAAGATTGTATAATTTTCAGAAGGCCGAAAATAGAGGTTATTTAGAACAATTCAAAAAAAATCCGGCTAAAACCGGACTTAAATGTATTTTATTTTCAGGGAGCAAGCGGATCCTTTTACCGGTAGCATAAATAAAGAACCGTTCTCTTTGAAATAAACCTGGAAGAACGGTTCTTTGTCAGGGTGGGGCTAATTCCAATTAGCATCTTTAACGGCGGTCCGGAAACCCCCGTACCCATTACTGCAAAAACGAAAGCGCCTTGTCGATGGCAGTCTGTAAACCGGCAGGATTTTTACCTCCCGCAGTGGCATAAAAAGGCTGTCCGCCGCCGCCGCCCTGAATTTCGCGGCCTGCCTCGCGAACAATTTTTCCGGCATCCAATCCCTTTTCAGCAACAATGTTTTCCGAAATCATTACAGTCAGCAGCGGTTTACCATCGATCACAGCACCCAGAACAAGATAAAGATTTTCAACTTCTCCTTTGATTTGGAATGCAAGGTCCTTAATCATAGCAACATTCCCCATTCCTACTTGTCCGGAGATAATATTAACTCCGTTTTCGTTTAAAATGCGGCTTTTCAGGTTTTCTTTCACCACTTTTACACGTTCGCGGTTAAATATTTCGATTTGTTTCGAAAGTTCACTGTTTTCCTTTTGCAGATTCATCACGCTGCCAAGTATATCGTTGGTACTTTTTATTGCTTCCTGAATATTTTTCAGGATATGAATCTGTTCATTTACAAATTTTTCTGCATGTCCGGCAGTAATTGCTTCAATCCTGCGTACCCCGGCTGCAATCGCACCTTCCGAAACAATCTTGAACAACCCGATCTGGCCCGTGGCAGCAACATGTGTACCACCACACAGTTCTATCGATTCACCAAATTTAATCACCCTTACTTCATCACCATATTTTTCGCCAAACAACATCATCGCACCCAGTTTTCTGGCCTCTTCAATCGGCATGTAACGGTTTTCTTCCCTTACAGCATTTTCACGTATCTTTGTATTGACAATGCTTTCCACCTTTTCAATTTCGTCGTCGGTCATTTTCTGAAAATGCGAAAAGTCGAAACGCAGGTGGTCGGCGTTTACAAGCGAACCTTTTTGTTCTACATGTTTCCCAAGCACCTGGCGAAGCGCAGCGTGAAGCAAATGGGTTGCAGTGTGGTTGTTGGCACTGCTCAGCCTTTTTTCTTTGTTTACAACCGCAATGAATGTTTCGTCAATACTTGCAGGTAGTTTTTCAGCCAGATGAACAATCAGGTTATTTTCTTTGCGTGTATCGAAAATTATAGTCTTTTGTCCATCGAATTCAATAAATCCGGTATCACCCATCTGCCCGCCCGATTCACCGTAAAAGGGAGTCTGGTCGAAAACCATCTGGTAAAAAGTTTTCTTTTGCTGGATTACTTTTCTGTAACGTGCAATTCTGATTTCGGCTTCAAGTTTGTCGTAACCCAGAAATTCGGTCTGTTCAATTTTTCTGATTTCCACCCAATCGTCGGTTTCCTGCGCTGCAGCATTCCGCGAGCGGGTTTTCTGCATTTCCATTTCAACCTGGAATCCGGTTGTGTCAACAGTCATCTCGTTTTCGCGTGCAATCAGTTCAGTCAGATCAAGCGGGAAACCGTACGTATCGAATAATACAAAAGCATCTTTCCCTTTAATCTCTGTCCTTTTTTCCTGTTTTGCTTTGGCGATCAATTCTTCCAAAAGCCGGATACCAGTGGATAAAGTTCGCAGGAACGATTCTTCTTCTTCTTTTATTACTTTTTCAATCAGTAATTGCTGGCTTACCAATTCGGGGAAAGCACCTCCCATTGTTTCTTTTAACACCTCCACAAGCTTGAAAATAAACGCTTCCCTGAAACCCAGGAAAGTGTAACCGTAGCGAACGGCACGGCGCAATATACGGCGGATAACGTAACCAGCTTTGTTGTTCGATGGTAACTGCCCGTCGGCAATGGCAAACGAAACTGCCCGCAAATGATCGGCAATCACGCGCATTGCAATATCAGTCCTTTCGTTAGCGCCGTATTTTATATTACAAAGTTTACCAATCTCAAAAATTGTATTTTGAAAAATATCAGTATCGTAATTCGATTTAAATCCCTGCACTGCCATGCAAAGCCTTTCAAAACCCATTCCTGTATCAACATGTTTTGCAGGAAGTTCTTCGAGCTGGCCATTTGATTTCCGGTTAAACTGGATAAATACCAGGTTCCAGATTTCGATAACCTGCGGATGACTTTTATTTACCAGTTCAACACCTGGAATTTTTGCCACTTCTTCGTCGCTCCTGATATCTACGTGTACTTCGGAGCAGGGCCCGCACGGTCCGGTATCTCCCATTTCCCAAAAGTTATCTTTTTTACTTCCGTTCAAAACACGTTCTGTTGGTAAATATTTCAGCCAATATCCTGCAGCCTCATTGTCGCGTTCAAGATTTTCGTCTTTATTTCCCTCAAAAACAGTTGCATAAAGTCTTTCCGGATTCAATTTCATCCTTTTCACCAGAAATTCCCATGCCCAGTCAATTGCTTCCTTTTTGAAATAATCGCCAAACGACCAGTTTCCCAGCATTTCGAACATGGTGTGGTGGTATGTATCCAATCCCACTTCTTCCAAATCGTTATGTTTTCCAGAAACACGCAGACA
This sequence comes from Draconibacterium sp., assembly GCA_037442685.1. Lineage (GTDB taxonomy): Bacteria > Bacteroidota > Bacteroidia > Bacteroidales > Prolixibacteraceae > Draconibacterium. The sequence goes on from JBBIPU010000006.1 coordinate 24,005, forward strand.
TTTTTGTGTATCGGCAACGCGGTTCCATTTTGCAGGTTCGTTTCCTAAAAACCAATCTTTAAACTGGTTCATACCGGCATTGGTAAACATCAGGGTTGGATCGCCTTTTACAACCATCGGTGCAGAAGGCACAATCTGGTGTTTTTTCTCAGTAAAAAAGTCAAGAAATGCCTGGCGAATTTCTTTTGAAGTCATTGTCATGCGAATAAGATTCTTTTATAAATTTTGTTAAAAAATGTCAACTTTAAATTAACAATTTTCTATCTGTCAGTTATTTGGTTATTTTTGCCCACCTTAAATAGCAATAAATAAGCGGCTGCAAAGTTATATGATTTAATTAATTCTGATTAAACCATTAAATAAAAAGCCTTAAGATATGGTGAAAAAGAAATACAGATTTAATCCCGATACGCTTAATTATGAAAGGATTGGAATTTCAATCAAAGAAAAATTCACAAAAATAATAGCCTATTTTTCGAGTAGTCTGGCTTTCTCGCTTATCATTGCCCTCATCGCAGTTTACTTTTATGAATCGCCAAAAACAAAAGCGCTGAAACGTGAAAACCAGGAATTGCTTTCGCAATACGAACTGATGCTGAAAGACCTGGATAAGATTGAAAATGTGCTGGCCGATTTGCAACAAAGGGACGACAATATTTACCGTGTTATTTTTGAAACCGATCCAATTCCTTCAACAATCAGAAAAGCCGGATTTGGAGGCACAAACAAGTATTCAAAACTTGAAGGTCTTAATAACTCTGAACTGGTGATTGAGACTGCCCGCAAACTGGATGTTCTATCAAAAGAGGCATATATTCAATCGAAATCGTTTGACGAAGTGATGAAACTTGCATTGAACAAAGAAGAAATGCTTGCAAGTATTCCTTCCATTCAGCCATTAACAAACCGCGATTTAAAAAGAACTGCAAGCGGCTGGGGGTACCGTATCCACCCTATTTACAAAGTAAAAAAAATGCACTGGGGAATGGATTTTACAGCCCCTGTGGGCACTCCGGTTTATGCAACAGGAAACGGGCAGGTAATGGAAATTTCAGGATCAAAAACAAGCAGGTCTGAATTCGGACTTAGCATAGTAATCGATCACGGTTACGGATATGAAACACTTTACGGTCACCTGAGCAAATTCAATGTTGCAATGGGTCAGACCATTAAACGCGGAGATATCATCGGTTACGTGGGAAATTCAGGTTTATCAACCGCTCCTCACCTTCATTACGAAGTTCACAAAGACGGGCAAAGAGTTAATCCGGCGCTGTATTATTTCAAGGATCTTACAGCTGATGAATACGACAAAATGATCGCAATCTCGTCGAATATCGGACAGACTCTTGATTAATCAGCATTTGTCGAAATACACAAACCGGGAATTACTTTATTATTTTAATTTTGTGAACCACAGGATTAAAATTTAAATTCGATGCCCTACAAAAAACCTGTAATAGAGAAGATGTTTTACTCCATCGGTGAAGTGGCTGAAATGATTGGAGTTAATCAGTCGCTGGTTCGTTATTGGGAAAACCAGTTCGATGCCCTGAAACCTCATAAAAACAAAAAAGGAACCCGGCTGTTTACCAAAGAAGACATTGACACTATCAAAATAATTCATTATCTGGTAAAGCAGCGTGGCCTCACTTTAAAAGGTGCGCAGCAAAAATTAAAGGAAAACAGGGAGGAAACAATTAATAATTTTGAGATTGTTCAAAGGTTGCAGTCAGTTCGCCAGCAACTTATTGAAATCAGAGATGAACTTGATGATTAATTTTGATCAAAAAAACAAACTGAAATGCCGGTATTAAAAGAGATTGTCAGTTTTCTTGAAAGTTTTGCCCCGCTCATTCTTCAGGAATCGTATGATAATGCCGGACTGATCACGGGAGATATTAATTCAGAAATCGAATCTGCACTCATAACAATCGATGTTACCGAAGCAGTGGTTGACGAAGCCATTCAAAAAAAGGCCGGTTTGATCGTGTCGCATCACCCGGTAATTTTTTCGGGATTAAAAAAACTGACAGGTAAAAATTATGTGGAACGCACCATTATTAAGGCAATTAAAAACGACATTGCAATGTACGCGTCTCACACCAATCTCGACAGTGTTGAAGGCGGTGTAAATCGAAAAATCTGCGAAAAGCTTGGGCTGCAGCAGTGCAGAATACTTCAGCCATCGAGCCAGTTGTTGAAAAAACTTGTGACTTTCATTCCGGTCGAACATTTAAATCAGGTGCGTGAAGCTGTTTTCAGCGCCGGAGCCGGAAATATCGGGAATTACGACAGCTGCGGATTTACAGTTGAAGGAACAGGAAGTTTCAGGGGAAATGAAGTATCAAATCCGTTTGTGGGTAAAAAAGGCGAAATACATTCTGAAAAAGAAGTACGTTTCGAAACCATTTTCCCTTCATTTTTACAAGGGAAAATAATTGATGCACTCCTTCAATCACATCCTTACGAAGAAGTAGCGTACGATATCTATCCACTTGAAAATAAATTCGAAAAAGCAGGAATGGGAATGACTGGAATTTTGCCTGAACCGGTACCTGAAACTGAATTTCTTACCCGGTTAAAATCGATATTTAATACTGGCTTAATAAAACATACAGCCTTAAAGGGAAAACCGGTGAAAAAAGCAGCCGTTTGCGGTGGTTCAGGTTCAAGCCTTCTGAATGCCGCAATTGATGCCAGGGCCGACATTTTTATCACAGGCGATTTTAAATATCACCAGTTTTTTGATGCCGAAAATAAGATTGTAATTGCAGATATCGGGCATTTTGAAAGTGAACAATTCACTAAAGAACTTTTTTATGAGTTACTTATAAAAAAATTCCCTAAGTTTGCAGTCCATTTGTCAGAGGTGAATACCAACCCTGTTTTTTACTTCTGAAAAGATTATTGAAAAATTAAACATTTTAGCGATGAACATAGTATATTCAAAGCAAGACGAAAAAGATGTATCAGTTGAAGTGAAGCTCCGTGCATTACACGAACTTCAAACTGTAGTTTCTGATATTGATAAAATAAAAGTGCTCAGGGGAGAGCTTCCGCTTGAAGTTCAGGATCTGGAAGATGAAATTACCGGTTTAAAAACAAGGCTTATCAATCTCGACAGCGAAATCAAAAACCTTGATACTGCAATAAACAACAAACGGATTGCAATCAAAGAATCGCAGGCATTGATTGCCAAATATACCGAACAGCAAAACAATGTTCGCAATAACCGTGAGTTTGATTCACTTTCGAAAGAAATTGAGTTTCAGAACCTCGAAATTGAGCTCTCGGAAAAAAGAATCCGGGAATTCACTGTTGAAATGAAAGATAAAGAAGATAGTATTAAATCTTCAAAAACCTTATTAACAGAAAGGCAGGAAGACCTGGAACGCAAAAAAAACGAACTTCAGGAAATACAGGAAGAAACCAAGATTGAAGAAGAACGGCTGAAAGCCAAATCGGAAAAAATCGAATCGTTTATTGAACCCCGTTTGCTGACCGCTTTCAAACGAATCAGGAAAAACGCACGGAACGGGCTTGCAGTGGTTACCATTCAGCGCGATGCCTGCGGCGGTTGTTTCAATAAAATACCACCACAACGGCAAATGGATATCGCAAGCCGCAAAAAAATCATTGTTTGTGAATATTGCGGAAGAATACTGGTCGATCCGAATATCAATGTTGTGGAAGATGATACAGTGAATTGATTTTTACGAAAACAAAATATTTATCCAAGCCGGTTTTTTACAGACCGGCTTTTTTATTAAATTCCGGCTTTACATCTTTTGAATTCCTGAATTCAGGGAGAAGTCCCGAAACAAATTCTGCCTTTCTTTTCTGAAAACTTTAGCATTAAAACCTGTTGAAGCTGGAAATATCTTTTTTAGTTTTTTACCTCTTTTAAATATTTCCGGATTTAACCATCCCCACATTTCCTGATTTTTTATTCCGTGTTTCTTATTTCCGATTTTCAAATCAGAAATTAACTATCTGAAAACTAAAACATAGCATTAATAATCAACCGGCAGGTTTTTAATGACTTCTTATTAAAAAAGTCATCTATTCCTTTTTTAAGGTTTTTTTCTTGCTTAACTTTAAGCGTTTTACAAATCATCACCGATGTCTTTATATAAAAGAAACTTAGGTCTTTACACCGATTTATATGAACTGACAATGGCTGAAGGTTATTTTTTCTGCGGGAAAAAAGATCAGCAGTCATCGTTTAACTACTTTTTCAGAACCAATCCTTTTAATGGCGGATTTACCGTTTTTGCCGGTCTTTTTGATTTTCTTGAGATGCTCTCGCGTTTTACATACAGCCGTTCCGATCTAAAATATTTACAAAAACAGGGATTCAAGACCGAATTCCTGGATTATTTAAAAGATTTCAGGTTTTCAGGAAATATTTTAAGTGTGACTGAAGGTGAAATCGTTTTTCCAAACGAACCGTTAATCAGGGTGGACGGCAATATCATCGAATGCCAGTTGATAGAAAGTTTATTGCTGAATATTATCAACTTCGAATCATTAATTGCAACAAAAGCTTTCAGAATAAAACTGGTTTCGGGTAAAAATGCTTTTTCCGATTTCGGATTGAGGCGTGCACAGGGTTTGGGCGCGATTCATGCAAGCCGGGCAACCTGCATTGGCGGGGCAGTGTCAACATCAAATGTACTGGCAGGTAAAATTTTTGGAATTCCGGTTTCCGGAACGCAGGCACACAGCTGGATACAAAGTTTCGACAACGAACTGGAAGCATTCAGGGCTTATTCAAAAATTCATGCTGAAAACACCGTGCTCCTTGTCGATTCATACGATACATTAAAATCAGGCGTTCCGAATGCAATCATTGTGGCAAAAGAAATGGAAGCAGAAGGGCACCAGCTAAAAGCCATCAGGTTAGACAGCGGCGATTTGGCATATTTAAGCAAACAGGCAAGAATAATGCTCGATGAAGCCGGTTTGAAATATGTAAAAATAATTGCTTCGAACCAGTTGAATGAACATGTTATTAAAACCCTCTTAAAAGACCAGGATGCAAAAATCGATGCTTTTGGAATTGGAACTGAACTGGTTACCGGCAAAAGTGATGCTGCACTCGACGGCGTTTATAAACTTGTTGAAATCGAGGGACTTCCTAAAATGAAATTCTCTGAAAACATTGAAAAAAATACACTTCCATCAAAAAAACAGTTGTACCGTTTTTTCGACAACAATGGTTATTTTTACCGCGATGCAATTGCACTTGACAATGAAGATCCCAAAGAAATAAGAATGGTGTATCACCCCGTTTATCCCGATAAAAATACAGACATACGCGGATTACAATTTGAGAAATTATTACATGAAGTTGTAAATTCAGGGGAAATTAAACAGGAAAAAACTTCGCCGTTGGAAATTCATAAATTCCTTGAAAAGAGAGCTTCGCTTCTCCCCGATGAACACAAACGGTTTATCAGTCCGCATATATATAAAACCGGAATGACACGAAAACTGATGGAAACACGCAATGAGTTGTCGAAACAAATAAAAAACCTGTTTTAAAATTCGCTTAAAATGACAGAAATCATTCGCCCGACGCTGGTAGTGGACAAACATATTTGCCTGAAGAATATTGAAAGGATGGCAAAAAAAGCATCTGAACAAAATGTCCGTTTCAGACCACATTTTAAGACACATCAATCGGCTGAAATAGGCGAATGGTTCAGGCCTTTTGGTGTGGACGCAATTACTGTTTCGTCGGTTCAAATGGCCGAATATTTCGCTGCAAACGGGTGGAAAGATATTACCATCGCTTTCCCTTTAAACATTCTCGAAATAAAAAACATCGAACGACTGGCAAAAACTGTGAAAATTGGTGTTTTGGTCGAGAATACAGAAGTCGTAAATGCCTTGACAGAGAAAATGACGCAAACGCTGGCGGTCTGGATTAAAATTGACACCGGAAATAACCGTACCGGAATTGACCCGTCAGACACTGTACTTGTTGAATCGGTAATTCATAAAATTGCAAAGAATCACAAACTCAGATTCAAGGGTTTTCTGACACATGCTGGACAAACATACAGTGCAGGTTCGGCAGACGAAATTTTCAGCCGTCATTTTGATTCTCTGTTAAAACTGAGAACGTTAAAACAAAGATACAAATACTCATTCCCCGATATTGAGATCAGTATCGGAGACACACCGGCAGCCACACTTTGCAATGATTTCAGCGACGTGGACGAAATCCGTCCAGGTAATTTTGTGTTTTACGATCTGATGCAGCAAAACCTTGGTGTTTGTTCATTCGACGACATTGCAGTCAGAATGATTTGCCCGGTGGTTTCGAAACATCTTTCGCGAAACGAAATTGTCATCCACGGCGGAGCAGTTCATTTTTCGAAAGATGAAATAAAAAATATCGACGGGAAAAAGATGTACGGCCGGATTGTTATCAGAAAAAACGGAGAAAAGATCCTGCTCGACCCAATGAATTACCTTGCAAAACTTTCGCAGGAACACGGTATTTTAAAAGTAGCTCAAAACCAGTTTCAGAATTTTGCAGTTGGCGATTTAGTCGAGATTATTCCTGTGCATTCCTGCCTGACTGCCAATTTGATGGGCCACTACATTACAACCGAAGGCAAATTAATAGAAATGATGCCGAAATACTAAAATGAAAAATTCCATCCTTTTAAAAAGATGGAATCTTTCATTGAACCCGGGTGCGGCGATTTCCAAATCGCCGGTTCATTTGTGCGATTTGGAAATCGCACCACCCTCTTATTTCTCCGGAATATTTTCAAGCGTTGCCACAAGAAAATCCCAGAATTTCTGCACTGTTGCAATATTCACTTTTTCATCCGGAGAATGAGGAAAACGAATTGTCGGTCCAAATGAAATCATATCCCAATCCGGGTATTTACCTCCTAAAATGCCGCATTCCAAACCAGCATGAATTGCTTTTATCTCAGGCACTTTCCCATATTTTTTGTTGTATATCTCCTGCATGGTTTTTAAAATGGGAGAATCCATGTTCTGCTTCCAGCCGGGATAAGCACCGGAAAGGGTAACCTTGGCGCCTGCAAGGGTAAACAGGGCATTCATCCGGGATCCCAGTTCTTCTTTTGCCGAATCAACCGAACTGCGCATCAGACAGGACACTGTAACAGTTTTTTTCTTTAAATCTGACTTTACAATAGCCAGATTTGTTGATGTTTCAACCAAACCGGGCATGCTGTCGCTCATTCTGATCACTGCATTCGGACAAGCTACCATTGCAGCGGTCAGTTTTTTCTGAACTTTTTTGTCAATTAACTTTTTTGGCGATTTGGTTTTTTCAAGCGATACAGTCAAAGTGGGTTCTGTAACAGCAAGCTCGCTTTTTATGATTGTTACCAGTTTTTCAACAAGCGTTTTTAGTTTTTCAACTTTTTCCTTCTTTACTGAAATTGTTCCAAAAGCTTCCCTTGGAATTGCATTTCTTAAACTTCCGCCGTCGATATCCGCCAGTCTTACATTGCATTGTTCGTAAGCAGCATTAAGTATTCTGAAAAAAACTTTTATTGCATTCCCCCTTCCCGACGAAATATCAATACCCGAATGTCCTCCTTTCATTCCGGTAACACTGAGTTTCATTCCAA
>JBBIPU010000006.1:31735-39816 GCA_037442685.1 Draconibacterium sp.
ACTTTATCGCTGTTTTTTTGAGGAACCATATCAAGATGTCCCTGCAAAATGACTCCTTTACGGTTTTCCATTCCGGGGGTAGCAGGCTTTCTGATGATTATGTTTCCAGCATCATCTTTTAAAGTTTCCAACCCCATGTTTTCACCAAAATTAACTGCCCACTCCCTGATTTTTTCTTCATGATAAGATGGACGAGGAATCTGAAGCATCTGGTTAAAAATACTCCAAACCTCAACTGGTTTGATATCTTTTACTTGTTTCATAATTTTTGTCTGTTAATAAATGGTACTGTTGAATATCAAAATAATTAAAATAATTAATGCTTGTTAATGTTTGCAATTTCAAGCCCATATCCTTTTCTTCTATCTTCAGCTTTCAGTAAAAACGCAAAAAATATAGCCAGAAAACCAAAACATGCGAAAATGAGCATCGGAATCATATAATTGTATTGAGAAATTAGCTGTTCTTTGCCATCGACTATTTTAGTAATTGTACTTGTAGTACAATATTTATCAAGCACGTTTCCGATGAGCAACGGAACGCCCATCAATCCCCAGTTTTGCACCCAGAAAGTCATTGAATAAGCTGTTCCCAGTTTGTTTTCAGGGATGATTTTTGCAACCGATGGCCACATTGCAGAAGGCACCATCGAAAATGCAACACCCAGCAGAAGCACCAACCCAATGGCAATCGGGAAGCTGTTAAGTGATGGTACAGCAAATAAAAGGTGAACAACCACTAACAAAATTGAACCAAGCACCATGATTGATGCCCCTCTACCCTTTTTATCGTAAACGCTGCCGAAAAGAGGCGTAAGAAGCAAAGCGCTTGCAGGCAAAAGAGCCGGAATGTAACCAGCAAATGAATCAGAAATTCCAAATTTCTGAACAATCAGATTAGTGGCAAATTTTATAAACGGGAAAACTGCTGAATAAAAAAGCACACAAAGGACAGTGATATACCAGAAGGCTTTGTTTTTCCCAATTTCGATGACATCTGAAAATTTGAACTCTTCACCCGATTCGATACCGGCACTGGCTTCTTCTCTGTCGAGTTTGCGATCCATGAAGGTAAAAAGTATAAATACCAGCATTCCTAACAGAAGTAAAAATATCGATGCAATAACCGGTGCACTGATATTACCAGTAAGTTTTACCAGAGGAATCGGAGTAAACATTGCCAAAGCAGTACCGATTCTGCCGGTTGAGGTATTCAATCCGATTGCCAGGGCCATCTCTTTTCCCCGAAACCACCTGACCACTGCTTTGTTCGCAGTGATACCGAACATTTCGCAACCAACTCCAAATATTGCAAATCCCAGACCTGCAATAACTGCCGATTTTTCGGAAGGCTCAATTACCTGCCATGAACCTAAATTCAGTTCAAAAATTCCTTCCACATGCCCTGAAATAGCCCAATATTTTATGGATGCACCAATCAGCATGATTATTATTGCCAAAATGCCAGTTATCCGGACACCAATTTTGTCAAGGATCATTCCACTGAATACAAGCATTAAAAGAAAAACATTGAACCAACCATAACCACTGGTAAAAAAACCATAATCAGATGCAGACCAATGCAGGTTGGCCTGAAGTCTTTCCTGTAACGGCGCCATGGCATCGGTTAAGTAATACATACACATCATTGTGAACGAAACTAAAACTAAAACTGTCCAGCGCGCTTTCTTTGAATCGCGAAGCGTTTGTTTGATCATACCTGTCATAAGATTTTTAATTAAATTTTTTCTGAGCCGTTAAAATTAAGAAAAAAAACCAGCCATTTTAATGACAATAAAAAAGGCGGTCAGAATTTACCGCCCCTGAGTTTTAATTTTTAATCACCGATTTCAACGATCCTGTATCCTGATTATATTCGACTGAATATGCTCCATTCAAAAGATCTTCAGGAACGGGAGCTACAGCGCCAAACTGAGCAACAGTTATTCGGGCAGTCGCAACCACATTCAAATCGCTGATCAGTTTAACTGTGGCACGTCCGGGAATTCTGTAATAAATTCCGCTGTGCCCTGCAGAGGGATTATCAGATTTTACCATTCCACTGTATTTCTGCGAAAGATCCTTGTCTTCATCAAATTCAATCATTACCGGTTTGCCGGAAAGATCTGTTGCCGGAACGATTCCGTTTTCTTCTGAAATACGGAAAACAGCCTCGCTTTTTCCACCACTCTTCGGAACGTAATCGAAACTGAAAGTTGCATTTTCATAAGTGGATTTGCCGGTAAATAAACTAAGATATTCGTTTTCAATTTGTTTTAGCTCCTTTAAACTTACTTTATATGCTTCACCATCAGGTGGAAATTCATCGACCAGACCAGCGGCAATTTCGTATTGAAGTCGCCGGCATTCCAGTACACGCTGGGCTGCCTTGCTGATCTTCTGTTCATCGGGCAATTTGACTGGTCGGTAATTATTTGTCGAATCACCAGCAGTGTATAAAGGTGAATCAGTAAAATATTCAAATAAATTGTTTGTGTCAAACCCTGCCTTTTGTCCAACCCTATTCGTCACAACCTCAAATTTCTTTTCCGAAACCGACTTTGAATTAATACCAGCCATACAACCATCGGATGAAATGCTGATTAAAGATGCAATATCTCCCAGAGCTTTGTAAGTCTGATCAGGGTCAGGTTCAGAAAAAACATCAATTTTAATATCTTCAATTACCCAGTTTACTGCCTGTTTTGTGCTCGCATTTTTTATTCCAAGCAGTTGATCGGCATAAGCTGCGTAAGGTCCTGGCCTGAAAGTTTCTTTAACCGCCTTTACACTTACCCTGACACCGTTCCGGGGAAGAGAGTAAACCACCCCTTCAACATATGCAGGTACTGCTGCTTCATCTTTGGATTTGCGCTGACCAAGCACCGGAAAAAACATAATTATACCAATAAAAAGTGTTAAATACTTCATATGTTTCTTTTTAATTTAAAAACTCAAATGTATTAAAATTATTATTCTTAAACAGGTTTAAAAGACAGAAAAGCTTTCCCCAAAAATTCGATAATATCTCCTGCAATCAGCGAATTTTCCGATCTTTCCCGAACTGCCAGATCGCCTGCCAATCCATGAATCCATACACCTGTCTGGGCTGCATTTTCCGAAGATAATCCCTGTGCCAGAAGCCCGAGAATAATCCCTGTCAAAGCATCGCCGCTACCCGCAGTAGCCATCCCCGGATTTCCTGTAGAATTAAAAAACAACCTCCCGTCGGGTGTTGAAACAGTCGTAAAAGCACCCTTTAAAACCACAATTACTTTATATTTTACGGAGAATTCAATTTGCTGATTCATGCGTTGAAACGAGTTTTCAGATTCACCTGCCAGTCTTCTGAATTCGCCGGGATGTGGTGTCAGTATTGAATTTTCAGGTAATTTCTTAAGCCAGCATTTATTTTCAGCAAGAATATTAAGTGCATCGGCATCAAAAACCATCGGAACTTCTGCTTTTTCGAGTAATTCGAACAAAGCTTTTTTTGTATTCGATTTCATCCCGATTCCCGGTCCGATACCAATTGCTGAAAATGGCGACAAATCGGGTACTTCGGTAAACATGTAATCGTGCTGATCGACAAAAACCATTGCTTCGGGAACCGCAGTCTGAATGACAGGATATCCGAGGTGCGGAATTTGTGTGGTCAATAATCCGGCTCCGGCTCTTAAACATGCTTTTGATGCAAGAACCGCAGCTCCCATTTTCCCGAAACTGCCGGCAATGAGCAGCGCGTGTCCGTATGTTCCCTTGTGCCCGAAACGGGAGCGCTTCGGAAACAATTTCTGAATATCTTCTTTTTCTGTTAAATAAAAATTTGTTTGTGTTTTTGCAATTCCGTCGGGATGCAGACGAATGGGCAAAACTTCCCAAACACTTGTGAATTTTTCGTTTTCAGCAAAAAAGAAACTGATTTTCGGAAATTGGAAAGTAAGTGTAAAATCAGCCTGTACGATATTTTCTTCAATATTTGAGGAGTTGTCTTCCCCCATTAGACCGCTGGGAATGTCGATTGCCACCACAGTATTTTTGAGCTGGCTTATTTTATTTACAATTTCAGCCGGCAGTCCTTCAAGCGGACGGGTAAGACCCGAACCAAATAAACCATCGATGATTATACTGTCCGATTCAATAGTGGGAAAATCATTTATTGATTTCAGTTTCGAAAGTTTTACTTTTCCCTGTTCCTCCAGACGATTCCAGTTGATTGCCGGCGAACCCTGCAAAGGTTTCCCAAAATCAAGTAAATAAACTTCGCAGTTAAAATCCAGATCGCCCATTTGGCGGGCAATTGAAAGTGCATCGCCACCATTGTTACCGGGACCAGCAAAAAACAGCATTTTCCTTTCGGTCGAAAACCGGTGAACCAGCCAGTTTGTGATTTGCAGCGAAGCACGTTCCATCAGATCGATATCTGAAATGGGTTCATTTTCGATGGTGTATTTATCGAGTCCGGCAATTTGCTTTGTGGTAAAGAGTTTCATTATTAAGTGAGTTTTATTTTCTGTAATTGAAACTGAAATTTATTTTATCTAAAATTAAAAAAATCCCGGACAATTGCAGGGAAACTGTTTCAGGGGAATACTGATCTGCTCAAAAATTTCAGAATAAATAGATTGCAATATCCTACTCAAGTAATATTTCGATGGTAGTGGTATCCATAAAAATCTGCCAGTGCGATAGTCAAACTCCCGGCAAACCAGCATTTAAAGCTTTTTCCCGTTGATATGAAATCACATAGATCCGGGTTTCACAATCTGCCGTGGGAACATGATTTCAAATACGATTATTGTTTCGCTTACAAAATGCCTTTCTCAGACAATTTTTTTTTATAAAATTTAATCAGTTGATGCTGACCTTTATCAACGTGTACAACATAAAAAGATTTCTATATTTGCCCTCAATGAAAAACAATAAAAATCAATAAAACAATAATTTATGTTTAAAGATCATCCTAAAGGTTTATTTGTCGCATTCTTTTCAAACATGGGAGAACGCTTTGGTTTCTACACCATGATGGCAATACTTGTTCTCTTTCTTCAGGCCAAATACGGACTTACCGAAGCCCAGGCCGGAGGTTATTACAGCTGGTTTTACTTCGGAATTTATGCACTTGCTTTAATAGGCGGAATTATTGCCGATGCAACCCGTAAATACAAACTGGTAATTTTGACGGGAATCGTTGTAATGTTTGGCGGTTATCTTGTAATGGCCATCCCCGGAAATCCGCTGGCAATCACACTGATTGGTCTGTTTACAATCGCCTTCGGAAACGGTTTGTTTAAAGGTAACCTGCAGGCAGTTGTGGGTCAGATGTACGATAATCCGCAGTATTCCAAAGTACGCGACACAGCTTTTATGATTTTTTACATGGGAATCAATGTCGGCGCTTTTTTTGCCCCTTTTGTGGCAAATGGCGTACGCAACTGGTTCCTGAAATCGCAGGGATATTTACACGACGCAAGTTTACCTGCAATGTGCCACGCATTTACAAACGGCACTCTCGAAGATACGGCAAAATTCCAGCAACTGGCAGATCATGTTACGGGTTCTGCTGTAACTGATCTTTCTGTTTTTGCTAAAGAATATATCGATGTTTTTTCAAGAGGTTACAATTATGCTTTTGGAGTGGCTGCCGGTGCGATGATTCTTTCGCTGCTGGTTTATATTACTTTTAACAAATTTCTTCCCACTGCTTCTAAAGTAGCAAAAACTGAAAATAAAAACGGCGCAAAAACCAATGCCATGAGTTTTCTGCTTGCCGCTGGCCTGATGATTACAACGTCTGTTATTTTTTATTTCCTGATGAACGATGTTGCTCTTGGCGCAGCAGTTGGTTTGTTTGTCGGATTTGTAGCAATGATGCTTCAAATTTCAACTAAAGAAGAAAGGCCAAGAATTTCTTCGCTGATTCTTGTTTTCTTTGTGGTTATTTTCTTTTGGATGTCATTCCATCAGAACGGGTTAACACTCACATTTTTTGCCCGCGATTATACAGTAAAAGAAGTTGCCCCGTTTACCTACATCTTTTTTGAATTACAATCAATTTTAACTTTTATTGGTACAATAGCGGGAATCGTTCTGCTTTTTAACAAGACAAAAACCAATAAACTGATCGGAGTTGCGATGACCTTGGTTTTTGGCGCCCTTACATATTATTTTGTTTCGGGTTTTGGCAAATCAAATCCGATTGCACCTGAAGTTTTCCAGTCGTTCAACCCTTTGTTTATTGTATCTCTGACTTTCCCGGTAATGGGAGTTTTTACATGGTTGCGCAGCAAAAATATGGAACCTTCCACTCCGCGTAAAATCGGGATCGGGATGATTATCGCAGCTTTGGGTTTTCTTGTGATTCTGGTGGGTTCAATCGGGCTCGTTTCACCTCACGAACTTCAGTTTGTTGAAAACGGAGTGACTAAATACAATCCGGTTCCTGATTCTTCAAGAGTTGTGCCTTATTGGCTGATCAGCAGCTACCTTGTTCTTACGGTTGCCGAATTGTTTTTAAGCCCGATGGGTTTATCGTTTGTTTCAAAGGTTGCTCCGCCCCGTTTCCAGGGACTGATGCAGGGTGGCTGGCTGCTGGCTACGGCAGTTGGTAACAAATTCCTGTTCATCGGAAGCGATTTCTGGGGAAAACTCGATTTGTGGCAACTTTGGTCAATTTTTGTAATATGCTGTCTGCTTTCGGCCGTTTTTATTTTCTCAATAATGAAACGTCTGGAAACGGTCACCAAATAATATTTTCTGAATGATTTGAAGAAGGAGAGTTTGTTTCGACAGATGCTCCTTTTTCATTTTAATCTGTTACTTCCAATTGTCTTCAAAGAAGTGGCAGGCATGATTCCGGTCAGATAAAACCATTTCAGTTTCAGGTTTATTTCCCTAAACATAAACACACCGAAAGTGAAAGTAACTAATATCAGTTTTAAAGCTTCAGCTTTTCAAAACCCTGCCCGTAAACACCCATCACACTTCCCATCGAAATAAAAGCGTCGGGATCGATTTCCTTGATTTTGCGGAAAATATCGCTGGTTTCCTTTTTCCTGACAATCGACATCACGATTTTAATATTTTCTTTGGTGTACCATCCCACGCCGTCGAAAACAGTGACACCGCGAAAAGCTTCCTGGGTGATGTAATCAGCAATTTCCTGGTATTTGGAAGAGAAGATAAACATCTGCGCGCTTCGGTTGGCACCACTCAGAAATGAATCAAGTGAATAAGAAACCACCCACATTGAAACGTACCCGTAAACCAGTTTTGCCGGCGATTGAAAAACCACATAAGAAGAGGCGATTATCACCACATCGAAAAGCATGATCAGTTTGCCGGGACTGACATTCCGGTATTTTATAATAATCATGGCAAGAATGTCGGTTCCGCCTGTGCTACCACCTCGTGAAAAAACAATCCCCAACCCGATACCTCCGGCCATTCCCCCGATAATTGCCGAAAGGAAAGTGTCGTCAACAAGCGGCTTTTTCAGAATATTCTGAAATACAGCAAAAAACACCGACAAAACAAGGATACTGTAAATGGTTTTGATGCCAAAGTTCGCGCCCAGAATTTTGATGGCAACTAAAACAAGAATGGCATTTATTACAAGGAAAGTAGCACTGATCGGGATTTTTGCAGCATAAAAAACCACGGCAGATATACCGCTTACACCTCCACCTGTGATCTCAGCGGGCACCAGGAAAAGCATCCATCCCATCACATATACCAACAACCCGAAAGTGATGATAATGTAATCTTTAACATGGGTTCCGGTCTTATTTTTCATCCAGGTATAAATTGTAAACATCGCAAGATATATATTTTCTGTGTTTGTGGGCGCAAAGGAACAGCGGTGTTTTTGAAAAAAGGGTGAGGATTGTCAGTTCGGCTCTGTTTTAACGGAGATTTAACGATAAGTAAATAGAAAATTATGATTGCAACTGAAAGTTAAATACCTGGTAATAAGTACCAGTATAATTGAAAAAACAATACTATTGTAGTTTTCCCTTTTTATAATCGTCGATGTAAATTGACATTTTCTGATCCATTTTGTCACGATACAAACCTGTTTTG
>JBBIPU010000006.1:39916-49884 GCA_037442685.1 Draconibacterium sp.
GTGATAAAAAGTTTGCCCGATTCAAAACGAACTGCAACCACAGGATTATCCGGGTCGTAATTTCCGCTACAGTTTTGTTTCCACTGAGCAATAACCAACCGTGTCTGAACTATCGGAAAGTCATTGGGAATAAAAAGACTAAACGAATAAACATATCTTTCGTTTTCGCCAGTCATCAGCTCATTTTTCTCACGCAACTCAGCTCTTTCGAATTTTGTGCCTTTTTCCTCATCTATCTGGTCTCCCGGTTTTAATTCAAGTTTGCAGGCTTTTTCCCCCAATCTCACTATTTCAGACTGAATAGTCATTGCGCCTTCCACATATTTATCGGTTCTCCAGATTGAACTCAGCGTATCACTTTCAAAATTGTCGGAAGTGACGGT
This sequence comes from Draconibacterium sp., assembly GCA_037442685.1. Classification (GTDB taxonomy): domain Bacteria; phylum Bacteroidota; class Bacteroidia; order Bacteroidales; family Prolixibacteraceae; genus Draconibacterium. The sequence goes on from JBBIPU010000006.1 coordinate 40,300, forward strand.
TTTTATTGTTTGACAAAAAGCAGATTGAATTACAAAAAGCAGTATAATAAACAGAAGTATTTTCATCAGTCAGGTTTTATTGGCTTTATATAAACGGCTGACATTATTGTTTATTACAATTTTTAAGTTCCGGGTTAAGTTACTTCTGTTCCTGCCTTCGCATAACCTTAACTGTCAGAAGATTAGCCAGAATCAAAACACTTACAAACAAAGCGAGCCGTGCAATGAAATCTCCATGAATGACATAAAATGTAATTTTATCGTTTGCATTAATTGTGCCTTTTATTGCAGTGGGAACCCACCATCCGGTTGCCTGCGAAACATCGCCCCGCTGGTTTATAAAACACGAAATACCTGTATTAGCCGAACGGGCGATACTCCGCCGTGTTTCAATAGCGCGAAGGCGTGCGTAAGAAAGATGCTGTTTATAACCCGGAGTGTTTTTCCACCAGCCGTCGTTGGTAATAATAAAAATCAGTTGCGCTCCCTTCTTAATATAACCGGTTACATATTCGCCAAAAACCGACTCATAACAAATTACCGGAGCCACAATTGTTCTGTCGTCTGAAATAAAATTCGAAGGTTCTTCCTGTCTCCCCAGACTGTTCGATGTACCTCCGATATTGATCACCAGATCGCCCAAAAAACCAAGGTATTTGGCAAAAGGCATTTTCTCGACTCCAACCACCAGGATCGATTTGTGATAAATCTGCGTTTCTCCTTTATTGTCAAGAAAAATTGCTGTGTTAAACATATCGTAAGTCCTGTCATTTCTTGTCCGGGCAGTTGAGGGCGCACTATTTTTATCAGGATAAATTTTATACGACGAAACTCCGAAAACCATGTCTGCTTTTGGATATTTACCCAGAAAACCAGATAAATCAGATAACATGGCGTTTTTATTTAAATCATTCTCGTTCCAAAAACCGGGATTCTCAAACAAAGTTTCGGGCCCGATAATGAAATCGGTCTCACTGTCGGCTTTTGAAGTGGCCAGATTAAGAAATTTGTCCAGTTTTTCCTTCTCAGCTTCAGCATCATATTTCTCGGAATACGGATCAATATTGGGCTGAACAACAACAATCTGCTTTGGATTTCCGATTTCTACATAAGAATAATAGATAATTAATGACACGAAAACAGGAACCAGCAACAAAACAAGCGTAGAAACCAGGTGGATTACAGGTTTTTGAAGTGGCAACTTTCGCAACCAACTGATTCCCATCTTAAAAAGAAGAATATTCAACATGAGCACCCAGAGCGTTCCACCCAGAATGCCTGTATATTCGTACCATTGAACCAGTTTTATATTGTTGGCAAATCCGTTTCCAAGGTTTAGCCATGGCCATTCAATGTCCCAGTGATAATGAAACAATTCGAATGAAATCCAGAAAACCACCATGGCAATGTATCCCAGGTTGCCTTTAAAATTGCGGCGTGCAATGTGTGCAAGCCAGAAAGTCAGCGACATCAGGAATGAATTGGTAACGATTGCCATGACCATTCCAGCTAATGTTGCGTGTAAAATCCACCACGTTGTAAGGATATTCCAGATCATGAAAGCAAGGAATGCATGCCCCCAGATTGAAATACTTCTGAATTCGGATTTATTTTCAGAAAAAAAATGATCGAGATAAAGTAACGGTGTAAAAGCAACAAAAAGAATCCACCCGGGGAAACCAAGCCACGCAAGACTTAATAAAACACCCGTCAGGACTGAAAGTAAAATACGGTAACTACGCTTCATTTCAAATCAAAATATTTTGAGCAGTTGTCATTTCCTTTTTCCTTTTCCCTGAACGTTCAAAAGTAAAATCGATTTTACCCAGAACCAACCCTCCCCACGAAGCCTGGTTAACAATTACCTGTTTACCGGCCTTGTTTTGCTCAATAATCGGTTTTTCGAGAAAAGTATGGGTGTGCCCGCCAATAATCAGATCTGTCATTGCAGTCGCTCCGGCAAGAACAATATCGCTTACCTTGTTTTCACGATAACGTAAACCCAGATGCGACAGGCATACAACCAGATCGCATTTTTTATCGTTCTTCAGAAAAGATTCCATTTCGGCAGCAACAATCAGCGGATCGTTGTAAACAATTTTGCCGTAGTTTTTATCGGCAACCAGGCCTTTCAGTTCAATTCCCAAACCGTAAACTCCAATTTTAACACCCGATCTTTTAAAAATTTTCCACCGTGGAAACCGCCCCGCAAGAATGGTTTCCGAAAAATCGTAATTTGAATTAATCAATGGAAATTCTGCTCCGGGCAATGAATCAAGTATTCTTTCCAACCCGTCGTCAAATTCATGATTTCCGATTGTGCCTGCATCGTATCCTACAGCGCTCATGAGTTTCAGCATCAGTTCACCCTTAAAATAATTATAATAGGGCGTTCCCTGAAACATGTCGCCGGCATCGAAAAGCAGGGTATCCGGATTCTGCAATTTCACTTTTTTCACCATCTCCGAAATACGGGCAAGTCCGCCTTTACCAGCGGTATTTTCGTTACCGTCGGAAAACGGTTCGATATGACAATGAAGATCGTTTGTATGCAGAATTGTGATTTTGATAAAATCGTCGGAGGCAAGCAATTTAAATGGCGATGCCCCCAATCCGACACCTGCAAAACCGGCAACACTGTTTATGATAAAATTTCTTCTATTCATTGGTAATCCTCCCATCCGTTTTCGAGGTTAAAATTATCCCTTCTTTTTGACGTTCTTCAAAATCGGAAATAATTACATCCCTGATTTTTTTGCCACTGTTAATAAACTGCAGCCGCTTGGTAAGAACAGCCAAACCATCGCCGCCGTTGGCAGAATAATCGTTTGTTGCCATCCAGTAAGTCTTCTGTGAATCAAGCATTTCGCCATTTATCATTATGTTTTTCGCTTTCCCGTTTGAAATAACAAACCGGACTCCACCAACACCTTCGCCTCCTTTTTCAGCCAGGTTATTGTAAAATTCCTGAAGTTGTTCCCCTGTCAATTGTATAAAAACCAACTCATTTTCGAACGGCATCAACTCGAAAATTTTACCAACTGTAATATCACCTTGTGGTAGTGAAGTTCGCACTCCACCGTTATTCACATAAGAAACGTCAGGATTTAAAGGGATTTTATTATTTAAAGTAAGTTTCTTTCCTTCATCAAGCAATAAGTCAGCTAACAAATTGGTAAGTCCGCTTTCGGGTTTTGCTTTCACCATTTCGCTTTCGGAATAAGAAATAACCCGTTTCATATCTTTGTCGATGACAGTTTTATATGGAAGATACATTTTTACTATCTGACTGTCAATTTCTGCTTCATTAACTGAAACTGAAATATTCTGAGCATCAGAACCGGATAAAATATAAACTGATTTACAAGAAAATGTGATAAAAACCGAAGTTATCAACAAGGCAAGGCTGAAAGATCGAACCATTATGAATCTGTAATTTTAAATTTTAAACTTATTTTAGCCAGGATTTGCATTAAAACCAACAGAATTTGTTTTGAAAATGCCGGTTTCAAACATACATATAAAATCGTTTTCCCGATTTTTTTTAACCGTTTTTTTGGTGGTGATGGGTGCATTGCAATGTGTGATGGCACAGAATAAAGAAGTTATTGCCAAAAACGGCGATGGAATTTATAAGCTTTTAAAGCGTAACGGACTTGATCCGGATCAATATTCCGAACCGTTTATCGAATTAAACAAAACCAGGCTTGGAAAAGACAATTCTCTTTTTACAGGTGTAAAATACAGACTCCCGTTTACTGATGTTGACAGTACAACTATTATTGCATCGTTGACAGAACCGGCAGAAGTCAGGCCAGAAACTCCAAAAACACCGCCTGCTTCAGGAAGAGTAATGAATTTCGATATTTTCGGTCCAAAATATGCCAATGTCGAGATTAAAAGCAACGATCTTAAAGGCGCCTGTTATTATCTTGATGCCGGCCACGGCGGACCCGATCCGGGTGCGATGGGGAAATACGAAAATCATATTGTTTGCGAAGATGAATATGCTTATGATGTCACTTTGCGCCTTGCCAGAAACCTGATTGAACTTGGTGCCACTGTTTACATGATTACCATCGATAAAAATGACGGGATTCGTGACGACAGTTTTCTTGTTGCCGATAAAGATGAAGTTTGTTATCCGGATAAATCCATTCCTTTGAACCAGATTAAACGTTTACGGCAGCGGGTTGATGTAATAAACGACCTTTACAAAAAGAACGAAGGTAATTTTCAGCGAATGATTGTTATTCATGTCGATTCAAGAAGCAAGAGTGAAAACATTGACATATTTTTTTATCACGACAGTCAAAGTAAATCAGGGAAAAAAGCTGCCACTGTTTTACAAAGAACCTTCAAAAATAAATATAGCGAGCATCAACCCGGAAGAGGATACCAGGGAACTGTTTCTTCGCGGAATTTGTATGTACTTAAAAATGCCTATCCCACAGGTGTTTATATCGAACTGGCTAACATTAACCACCAGCGCGACATCAAACGGCTGATTATTCCCGATAACCGACAGGCGGTTGCCAACTGGCTTTCGCAAGGACTTGTCACCGATTTCAATACCAACAAACAGTAATAAATCTGCAGATTTTTCGATCGTTGCCGGTCAGAAATTCTTCATTTTTTTCACCCCGGAAAACACAAAACATACTTTAAGTTTGTTATTGAAGTATGCTGATAAATCAATCAATAGTACTGTTCGATGGTTTTTGTAATTTATGCAACGCCACTGTTGATTTTGTAATGAAACACGACCGGAAGAATCAGTTCACATTTTTACCACTGCAATCGGAATCTGCCAAAGATCTCAGGCAAAAATATGATTTTCCGGAGTTGACAGATTCGGTAATTTTAATCAAATCAGACAAAGTATTTACCGAATCGGATGCAATCGTGGAAATAGCAGAGATGCTGGGATTCCCATGGAAATTTGCAGTAGTTTTGAAAATTCTTCCTTTAAAATTCAGAAACAAAATTTACCGATGGGTTGCAAATAATCGTTATCGCTGGTTTGGGAAAAGGGAAAGCTGTAAAATTACTGAAATCTAAAACTTTCATTTAATGTCATGAAAGAAAAAGAATTGCAGAAATTTAACCGCTCTTCAGGTATTACCGTAATAAAAAAACATTAGTTTTACGGCAAACATTAAAACAAAATACCTTTATAAAAGTCATTAAGTCAAAAATATGGTTAATTCAAATAAAAATATCAGGATAGTAATTTATACTCTTTTTTCCCTGTTATTTCTTGTCTTATCAATGTATTTTGCTTTTATGATTTTTATAACCTGAATCTTATTAAAAGGAATAATAACAAATTAAGGTCAAAATTACAGCGGCTATTTTTTACAACCAAACTTAAATAATCTCCAGATTTCCCGATTCATAATCTTTAAATAAGAGCGAAAGGTTTTTTAACCAGCCACTTATCCGTTGAATCGCCTCTGTTGTTTCAGGTGTGACTTCCTTATTCTGCATTTTTAAAAGCAGGAAGCCATAAATAGCATCCAGACCTGTTTGAACATCATTTTTTGCCGAATTATTTTTCCTGTTTAATTCGTTAATTAATCCTGCAACCGATTGAAAACGCATTACATAATCACTTTCGTTATTCATTTCCATCAGTTTCAGATGAATTTCGTTGACTTCATTTATCAGGTTTGTAAGAAACTGCAAATGCCCTTTCTCACCGATTCCTTCTTTTTCCATCATTTTTGCCAGATTTCCGTACCAGTTTGTTATTTCTGCTCTTGTTTTTTCATCGACCTGATACTGAGGAATCAGGTTTTTTTTGATGAGTGAAATATCAAATTGATGAACCCTGATCAAATCTTCAACCTGAAATAAATAAAGAAAATATTCAATGATATTTTCCTTTCGTTTTTGTTTTGCAGTAAGCATTGTAAAAGGATATATTCAGTTTTAAAGAGAACGATTTCAGCAATTTACATATCAAAGAAATCATCAAGTTCGCGTCGTTCTTTTTTCGTAGGGCGGCCTGTACCCCGGTCGCGGAAAATCCATTGCATATTTTTTTGCATTTCCTGAATTTCGAGTTCTTCGGGAGGAGTTACATCCTCAAGGTAAGCGGCAGCAATTTTCGCCGACATTCGTTTTTCTGCTATTGCAAGTACCCTGAAACTCCTTGTTAAAGGAGGTTTTCTGACCTTCACGATTTCTCCGATATGAACTGAACGGGAGGGTTTAACAGGCAGTTCACCAACGGAAACGTGGCCTTTTCTGCATGCTTCAGTTGTCTGGCTGCGCGTTTTGAATATTCGCACTGCCCACAACCATTTATCAATGCGCACATCTTCAGCCATCGGTTTATTTTTTATTGAATAAATTCATTGTCCGCTCGGTACCGATGGTTCCAAAACTTTTAATTACCTCGATGCAGGTATCGATTTTAGCGGGTAATTCTTTCTCTTCTTCTTTATTCCACTCCCCCAATACGTAATCGACCTGAAATCCTTTATGAAAGTTGTCACCAATTCCAAATCTGAGTCTTGCATAATCATCTCGGCCAAGTATCTGGTTTATACTTTCAAGTCCGTTGTGGCCTCCTGCCCCGCCTTTTGCCCTTAAACGGATGGTTCCAAAAGGTAAGGCAATGTCATCGACCAATACAAGTAAATTTGACACTTCAATGCTTTCCTTCTGCAACCAGTAGGATACTGACCTCCCGCTCAGATTCATGTAAGTGGTAGGTTTGAGTAAAATAAATATACGCGATTTAAATTGATACTCAGCCACGAAGCCATAACGCTTATCATTAAAACTAATATTGGACGCCCCGGCAAGAGCATCCAATATTTGAAAGCCAATATTATGGCGTGTATTTTTATATTCTGGCCCTATATTACCGAGACCGGCAATTAAGTATTTCACAGAATTATATTTTAATTTTTATTCTTTTGCAGCCCCTTCTGATCCGGATTCTTCTGCTTCTTCTTCAGCAACTGCACCACCCGCCGATTTTGCTGCCCTGGTTATAGTAACAGCAACCACAACATTTGTCTTTTTATCAAGTATCTCAATGTCCTTCAGATTCAATTCGCCAACTTTTATACTTTGACCCACTTCAAGTTTTGTAACATCAACCTCAATTACATCGGGAAGATTTTTTGCGAGGGCCTTTACTTTTAAACGGCGCAGATTAGTTTTGAGTTTACCTCCGGCTTTGATACCTTTTGCCAAACCAACAATTTTAACCGGTATATCAATTTTAATCTTTTTATTTTCTTCAATTTTCAGAAAATCAATATGAAGAATCTGCTCTTCAACGGCATGCCACTGAATATCCTGCATAATTGCATGATAAACTGACCCTTCTATATCAAGATCGATTAAAAGTACATCGGGTGTGTAAATCAGGTGCCTTAATTCGTTGAATGGCACCGAAAAATGTACCGGTTCACCTGCTCCGTATAAAACTGCAGGTACAATCTCTTTAGAACGAAGCAATTTGGCTTCCTTTTTTCCAAGGGTATCTCTTTTTTGCCCTTTTAATACTAATGTTTTCATTTTTAATTTTTTACGTTAACAATTATGGTACTCAGTCCTTCCCTGTAAATCGGGACAAACAGCATGCATAAGTAACAATACGCCTGCCTTTGGAAAAAGCGGTGCAAATATATAAATTACTTGTAATAAAGCGAACTGATAGATTGATTTTTATACACTCGCCGTATTGCCTGTGCAAAAGCATCGGCCACGCTGATATATTTTATTTTTTCGCTTTTGGTTTTATTATTTAGAATTGAGTCTGTAAAATAAACTTCCTCGAGTTCCGATTTTTCTATTCGTTCGATTGCAGGCCCTGAAAGCAAACCGTGCGCTGCAAAAGCCCTTACACTTTTGGCTCCAACATTTTTCATTAAATTGGCTGCTTTGGTAATAGTTCCTGCTGTATCAATCATATCATCAACAATAATCACATCCTTTCCAACCACATCGCCAATCACTGTCATGCTTCCAACCTCGTTCGCCTTTGCCCTGGTTTTATGACAGATCACCATGTCTGTTTCCAGCATTTTTGCATAAGTGTTGGCCCGTTTTGTGCCTCCGACATCAGGCGATGCAATTACAATATTTTCAAGTCCAAGACTTTCAATAAAGGGTACAAAAAGCGCCGATGCATACAAATGATCGACAGGTACATTAAAAAATCCCTGAATCTGGTCGGCATGTAAATCCATTGTTATCAGCCTGTCGATTCCTGCTGCAGATAACAGGTCGGCAACCAGTTTTGCACCTATCGAAACGCGTGGTTTATCTTTCCTGTCCTGGCGCCCGTATCCGAAATAAGGAATAACTGCAATTATTTTATAGGCACTTGCCCGTTTGGCCGCATCAATCATCAGTAAAAGCTCAAAAAGATTGTCACCTGGCGGCGGTGTTGACTGGACAATAAACACATGCGATCCACGGATTGTTTCTTCGTAACAAGGCTCAAATTCACCATCAGCAAAAACCGGGCACGAAGATTTTCCCAGGTCAACATCCAGGCTGTCGCATATTTTTTCAGTCAAATAATGAGTAGCCCGGCAGCTGAAAATTTTAAGTGATCTATGATTATTGGCCATTACAGGTTTTTTTTGATGTTTAATCGTGACAAAGTTAACAACTTTAGCTTTTATTTTGTTTTTGACCAACTTTTTTGATGAGTTAATTTATAATCACCAGATTTATTTCCCTGAGTTTAATTGTTCTATAAAATCAAGAATATCAGCAGTTCCTTCACCTGTTTCGGCTGAAGAAATATAAAATCCGGGCATTGTTTCCCAGGTTTCCAATAACTTTTCCTGATATTTTTTCAGATTCGCTTCAAGTTCATCGGGCTTCAGTTTATCTGTTTTTGTAAAAATAATTGCAAATGGTATCTGGCTGATCCCCAACCATTCCATAAATTCGAGATCGGGCTTCTGAGGTTCGTGTCTCGAATCGATTAAAACAAACAAACAGTATAAATTCTGGCGAGTGATTACGTATTTTTTAATAAACCTCTCCCATTTTAACCTTTCCGCTTTGGGAACTTCGGCGTACCCGTAACCAGGCAAATCGACAAGGTACCATTCCTCATTTATCAGAAAATGATTGATTAATTGGGTTTTCCCAGGCTTTCCGGAGGTCTTTGCAAGCGATTTTTTATTGGTGAGTCTATTGATCAAAGATGATTTGCCTACATTCGACCGCCCGATAAATGCATATTCCGGTCTGTCGGGTTTCGGACATTTATTTACATCGGTGTTGCTGATTACAAAACGGGCTTCCTTAATCTCCATTTGTGAAGTCTGATTTTTTAATACTGAAAACTAAAAGATAAAAAAATCTCTATTTCAAAAGAATATAAACTTCGAGCAATTTTACTTTTCCTCCCACCGGATTCAGTTTCAGGAATTCAATACTTGCAGGAATAAGAACTGTTTCTCCTTTGCCTACATTTTCTGTTCCTTCCGTTGTTTCAATTTCAAATGTCCCTTCAAGTGTAATATAAATAACAAACGAGTCGAGCAAAGAATAATCACGCTCAACCGGTTTGTCCATTTCAATAATATTGGTCGTAAAATA
>JBBIPU010000006.1:49984-62576 GCA_037442685.1 Draconibacterium sp.
TTTATTTCATCATATTTCAGTAAATCAACCAGTTTACCATTTTCAAGATATTTCATGTATTTTTCCCGGTTAACTGGCTGATTAAATCCGGAGTTAATCAACGCACCATCTTCAGCATCAACAACATACCACATTTCAGTTTTTCCGAAAGCGTTATGCCGTTCTTTCGACAGTTCATCGTTTGGATGAACCTGGATGGAAAGATCCTGCTGAGCATCAATAAATTTTATAAGCAGTGGAAATTCTAATCCAAATTTTTCAAAAACCTTGTCGCCAACCAAATCACCCATGTAAATTTCGATAAGTTCACTTAAACTGTTTCCTTTCAGAAAACCATTTGCCACTACCGAAATATTTCCTTCCACTCCTGAAATCTCCCAGCTTTCACCGCAATTTTTAGTGCTATATTTTTTATGCAGCAAACTTTTTAACCTGTTGCCTCCCCAGATTTTTTCAAGGCAAATTGATTTGAATTTTAATGGATACAAGCTGCTCATTATTATTGATTATTGATTATTGGCTATTGAAAAATGATCAGAATTCGAAATCTACCGCAGCACGGTCGTCAGTGATTTCGGCAAAACGTTTCACAACCTTCTGGTGCTCAGAATGAACACGGTATTTTTCCAGATCTTCAATCGAATTAAAATGGGTAATTAATGCCAGATCGAAACTTTTAGGTTTCAACTCGTAATTTACCCCAACTTCCATGTATTTTAACTCTTTGATTTTACCTTTCAAACCTTCGAGCAGTGCTTTCATCTCAGCAATTAACCTTGGTTTTTCTTCTTCGGTGTAATCTTTCAGTTTAAAAAGAACAACATGATTTATCATTTTAACCTGCAATATTTATTGATTATCTCTTAATTTTACTTGCGCAAAAGTAACGTTTTCTGAGCGGTAAGTTCCTTTATCAATTCTGAAAACCTGAAATTTAACCTTTAATTTGACAGAATATGCTTGTAATTGGCGTTGCCGGCGGAACAGGATCGGGTAAAACAACAGTCGTCAGGAAGATTCAGCAACAATTTCCGAAAGGCGAGGTAAATGTACTTTCGCACGATTCGTATTATCGCGACAATAAAGATTTGAGTCTTGAAGAAAGAAGGAAAAAGAATTACGACCACCCTGACGCAATTGAGTTTGATCTGATGGTTGATCACGTAAAAAAGCTGAAAAAGGGAATCCCGATCGACGAACCTGTTTATTCTTTTATTACCTGTACCCGCCAGGAAGAAACCAAACGGATTGATCCACGCGAAGTTCTGATCATTGAAGGTATTCTATGCCTGACTAATAAAGAATTACGCGATTTGATGGATATTAAAGTTTATGTCGATTGCGATTCGGATTTGCGCCTGGCAAGGGTAATACACCGTGATATGGAAGAACGCGGCCGGGATGTAAAGGAAGTTCTGGAACGTTACGAAAAAACCGTTCGCCCGAGCCACCTCCAGTTTATTGAACCTACGAAAAATTTTGCGGACATCATTATTCCACAGGGTGGTAAAAACCATGTTGCCATCCAGATACTCACAAATCATATTAACCAGATACTCAAATAAATATATTATGCTGAAAGACTTAAATATTGGGGAAATACTTTTTATCGACATTGAAACTGTACCGGTGGTTCCTGAATTTGGAAAGCTTAGTGAAAACTGGCAAAAACTGTGGGCACACAAAATGCAGTTTAAAACAGAAGAAGGGGAAGATGCGGAAAATTTGTACCGGAATGCCGGAATTTATGCTGAATTCGGAAGAGTAATCTGTATTTCGGCCGGTTATGTTTTACAAAAAAAGGGTGAACCGTTTTTTAAGGTAAAATCGTTTTACAACGAAGATGAAAAAGAACTGATTGGAAATTTTTTCGATGCCCTTGAAAAATTTTCAAATGCAGGAAAACATAAACTTTGCGCGCACAACGGTCAGGAATTCGATTTTCCGTTTATTTCAAGGCGTGCACTGGTTCATGGAATCCCGCTGCCGAAAATTCTCGATATTGCCGGGTTTAAACCATGGGAAGTGAAAGAATTTCTTATCGATACACTTCAGTTGTGGAAATTCGGCGACTACAAACATTATACTTCACTTTCACTCTTATGCGAACTGTTTAATATTCCCACACCAAAAGACGATATCGACGGCAGCCAGGTGGCCAAAGTTTACTGGGAAGACAAAGATATGGACAGAATTATCCGCTATTGCGAAAAAGACACACTGGCTGTGGCTAATTTATTACTGAAATACAAAGGTGACAAAATCATTCCGGTTGAAAACATGTTGGTGGTGTAAGGAAGAAATGCATGAATGAGTGAATGGATTACCGGATGATTGAGATATCTGGCAGTTGAGTTGAAAAATAAATGGTTTTATTTGAAAGAAAACATACCCGGTTTTCAAAGAGATCAAATCACTTTGGTAAACCCGAAACTTTATTTTCAGCTTCTCATCGCCCTGTCCATATCCCTCTGTGAATCTTTCTGTTTCAGCGATTCGCGTTTGTCGTAGGTTTTCTTTCCGCGTGCAAGTGCAATTTCGAGTTTTGCCAAACCGCGGTCGTTAATGAACATTTTAACGCAGACAATTGTCAGACCCGATTCCCTGACTTTTTTTTCGAGTTTATTCAGTTCCTTGCGGTTAAGCAGCAGCTTCCTGTCGCGACGGGCTTCGTGATTATTGCATGTCCCGAGATCGTACTCCGAAATGTGCATGTTTTTCACATACAATTCGGTATCGTAAAACTGGCAATACGATTCTGTGAGGTTCACTTTTCCGCTACGGATTGATTTAATTTCGGTGCCGGTAAGTTTAATTCCGGCAATGTACTTTTCGAGTAACTCGTACTCAAAAGTTACCTTGCGGTTTTTAATATTAATATCCGAAGTCTGGTGTGCCATTAATCAAGCAATTCAAGTAATTTGCCCAAAGTAAAACTCAAAATTCCAAAAACTATCCAATTGGCAGCAATGATTTTCAGAATCAGGTTATCACGTTTTTCTTTCGGAAACTGCAGCATTCTTCTACCGCCCATCAGAAAAATATAAAAACCGTAAACACCAAATATATCGAGGAAATAAAAAAACGGCAAGAATCCGGTGACAATTGAAATCAATAAAAACGGGATCATTGAATACGATACGAGAATCTGAAGCGCTTCCGTTTTTTCCTCGTAACCAAAATATTTAATTATGTAATTCGTGCCATAAATGCCCACAAAATAAATTGAAGCAAAAAGAAAAACTTCGCGCAGTACCCAAAGCAAAGCAACCCAGATTCTGAAGTATTCGCTCCTGAAAAATTCGCCGAAAAACACAGCCGCTGCCACAGCATAAAGTAATGGCAATAAAAATTCGTGAAGCAACTCTTCCCTGCTTTTTTTTATATCGGAATGTGATCTCCAGAATGCCCTGGGATTCAACATTAATTCTTTCGAAAGGTCAGCTATTTTTAATACAGTTTCTTTCATTTCGTCAAAAAAAAATAACAGGCCGTAAAATTACATTTTATTTTAGATGGTTTAAGGTTAATTATTATCAGGCATTCAATTTCAGTTTGATTTAAAAGTTAAATCAGCTTGGATGTTAATTCTGACCTCTTTTCTTTTCCGATAACAGGTTTTGTAATGCAAACATTTCGTCGCGCAGCCGCGCAGCCTCAATAAAATCGAGTTCTTTTGCAGCTGCTTTCATCTGTTTCCTGGTTTTTTCGATTGTCTTTTCAAGCCCTTCGATACTCATGTACTGAATTACCGGATCGGCAGCAACATCGGGTAAAACCGATTCTCCCTGGTAAGCGGTTTGTTTGTAGCTCCGGTATTCGTAACCGATAATTTCGCGTGTTGGTTTTATGATTTGAGTTGGCGTGATATTATTTTCAAGATTGAATTTTAGCTGCTTTTCGCGCCGGTAGTTTGTCGAATCAATGGTTTTCTGCATGGAGTTGGTAATTTTATCGGCATACATAATTACCATTCCGTTCAGGTTTCGGGCAGCCCTGCCGGCAGTTTGTGTCAGCGATCGTTCCGAACGTAAAAATCCTTCTTTGTCGGCATCCAGAATGGCAACCAGCGAAACTTCGGGTAAATCCAGGCCTTCGCGCAAAAGATTTATCCCGACAAGCACGTCAAAATCACCTTTTCTCAGTTGTTCCATAATTTCAACTCTTTCAAGTGTATCAACATCGGAGTGAATGTAACGCGTTTTTATTCCAAAATTGGCCAGGTATTTCGATAATTCTTCTGCCATCCGTTTTGTTAAAGTGGTTACCAGGATACGTTCATTCCTTTCCACCCTGATCTTAATTTCGTGCATCAGATCATCAATCTGGTTAGTGCTTGGACGAACATCGATATGCGGATCGAGCAATCCGGTTGGCCTGATAATCTGTTCAACCACAACACCTTCGCAGCGTTCAAGTTCGTAATCGGCCGGAGTGGCACTAACATAAATCACCTGGTTAGTGAGACTTTCGAACTCCTCGAATTTTAAAGGACGGTTATCGATCGCTGCGGGTAACCTGAATCCATATTCCACGAGATTCATTTTGCGTGAATTATCGCCACCATACATTGCCCTGATTTGTGAAACGGTTACGTGACTTTCGTCAATTACGCACAGAAAATCATCCGGAAAATAATCGAGCAGACAAAACGGACGTGTTCCGGGCGCCCTTCCATCAAAATAACGTGAATAGTTTTCAATGCCGGGACAATAGCCGAGTTCACGCATCATTTCCATATCATATTCTGTTCGTTCCAGAATTCGTTTGGCTTCCAATGGTTTACCGATCTCATTAAAATAATTGACCTGGGCAACCAAATCATCCTGAATATTCCGTATTGCAGAATTCATGCGTTCTTTGGTAGTTACAAATATGTTGGCCGGATAAATAACCACCTCTTCCAAATCTTTAATTTTCCGTCCTGAAACGGGTTCAATTTGAAAAATTTCCTCCACTACATCGCCAAAAAATATGACGCGGATTGCCTCATCTGCATAAGCCGGGAAAATATCAACCGTGTCTCCTTTTACCCTGAAATTTCCCCGTTGAAAATCGGTTTCACTCCTTGAATAAAGTGCATCGACCAATTTCCGCAACACCGCATTGCGCGAAACATTCTGTCCTTTTGTAATAACGGTGATATTGGCATGAAAATCATCAGGATTTCCAATTCCATACAAACACGAAACCGAAGAAACCACAATTACATCGCGTCTTCCTGAAAGCAAAGCAGATGTGGCGCTTAACCGCAGCTTTTCAATGTCTTTATTGATGGAAAGGTCTTTTTCAATGTAAGTATCAGTAGTTGGAATGTATGCTTCAGGCTGGTAGTAATCGTAATACGAAACAAAGTATTCAACCGCATTTTCGGGGAAAAACTGTTTGAATTCGCTGTATAACTGGGCTGCAAGTGTTTTATTATGACTGAGTACCAAAGTTGGCAATTCAACTTTTTCGATAACATTGGCAATGGTAAAAGTTTTACCCGATCCGGTTACTCCGAGCAAAGTCTGAAACCGGTCGCCACGTTCAATGCCTTCAACAAGTTGTTTAATTGCATCGGGCTGATCGCCTGTTGGTTTGTAATCTGATACTACTTTAAATTTCATGCTGCAAATCTATCGATCAGGTTTCTTAAAAAGAAAAAATACCAATAATGAAATTGAATCAATTAAAGTATAAATTTCAAAATGAGGTAAGGTTTATCCATTCTTTTTCACACTGTTCAACAGTATTGCTGAAAATTCATTGATCAATCCGAAAACAAGAGCAATCAATCCGATATTGAATAATCTTTCAGGAGTTAATTCAATATGAATCAGGTACAATCCGTATCCTAACAATAGTGATAGCAAAGCATTTATTATAAATACCGTAAAAAATGAATTTCCGTATAATGCCAGAATGAATGCTTCGATAATTTCGGTAAATGCATTAAATACAACCCACACAATCAAAACCCAGATTATCTGCTGAGGCGAATAATTTACTACGAATATCAGAAGTAAAGCAAACACAAGATTTAAAATGCCAGTTAAAATGTTCCAGAACAGGTTTTCTCTTTTTTTAAGAATTATGGAACCTGCTGCGAGAACAAATCCGGTTAATCCGATAAAAAAACTGAATAAAATTGCCAGAGATTTAATCGAACCTGAAATCTGGAGCATTGCGATAATCCCTAAAATAATGAAAAAGCCTCCTTTAAATGCCTGTAACCATGATTTACTGTAATATTTAGGACTCATAACTAATAGTTTAGATTTTGAAACAATGTTTTATTATGTTTCCAAAGATAAAAATTTATAAATGCAATTCATCTCGACAATTCGATATAAACCGGGAAATGATCGCTTACGCCACCGTAGTAATTAGGGCCACCATAAGTACGGTTGGGCGAAACCTCACCCTTTTCATTTCTGTATTCCATCCATTCCTCCCTGAAAATATGTCCCTTCATTCCGGCACATCGGAAACCTTTGTTATCAAGTAATCCCTTTGAAACAATAATATTGTCAAGCATATTCCAGTTTCCACGATAATTGTATGAACCTTTTTTGTTGATTTGCAAAGGGTACATCAGGTTTACCAGATTTGAATTGCCTGTGCCGGGACTTTTCGCTCCTAAAACCTGGCTGAGGCTTTTGTTTGTTGGTTCATCGTTCATATCGCCAATTACCACAATATTTGCCTCGGGTTTTACAGACAAAACCGAATCGATTTTGCTTTTGAGCAAACGTGCAACTTCTGTTCTTTTTGGTTCGGTTTGCTCCAATCCACCAACTCTCGATGGCCAGTGATTTACAAAAATGTGAAACTCTTCGTTATTATTCGTTATCCCTTTTACATACAAAATATCACGCGTTGTAAATTGGGGATCGTTGGTAAAAACAACTTTTACAGGTATGCTTTTTATCACCTGAAATTCATCGGGTCGGTAAATCAGTGCACAGTCGATTCCCCTGTAATCGGGGCTTTCGAAATGTACAATTTTATAATTTCCGCCTGATAAAGCTTTTGTTGCAACCAGGTCATTCAGCACTTTCCGGTTTTCGATTTCAGCCAGACCAATAATTTCCGGCAACTCGTTTTTATTGACCGAACTAAGCACTTTCGAAATATCTTCCAGTTTCTTTCTGTACCTTTCTTTGTTCCATTTATTTGCACCTTCGGGAGTAAATTCAGCATCTCTTCCTGATAGAGTGTTTTCAGTGTCAAAAAGATTTTCAACATTGTAAAACATAATTGTTAAATTCCTTTTTTTGTTATAACCCTCTGCTGAAAATACCTGGAAAACAATGCTCAATAAAACACTGATCAGCAGAATGACAACTGTCAAAAGCAGAGCTTTTCCACCCTTTTTCATCTTATTGAACTTAAGATATTCATATTTCCTGTCCAATGGTAACTTCGTAATAATCGGTAACCAGTGTCGCCATCATTCCGGCTGCCTGCGCTGCCTGAATTCCTAAAATACCATCTTCAAAAACTTCACATATTGCAGGCTCAACACCCATTAATTCTGCACATTTCAGAAAAGTATCAGGAAAAGGTTTTGGCCTTTTTACATCTTCGGTTGAAACCAGAATATCGAAATATTTATCGAGACCCAGAATATTCATCGTTTTCCAGGCCAGACGTTTGTACCCGCCGGTCCCAACTGCCATCGGCATTTTACCATGATATTTTTTAGTCAGTTCAACCACCGGAACAACCGGTTTCATTTTATACATTATTTTTTCGTATTCGCTTTCTTTAAAATGACCGACTTCTTCTGCATTCATTTTAGTTCCAAACCATTCGTTCAGCTTTTCAATAGTGCCAACTGCAGGAATACCGGCAAGTCTGGCAAAAAGTTCGGGTGTAAAATCGATGCCGTAATTTACCAGGATGTTTTTATATGCCATAAAATGAACCGGCATTGTGTCGGCTAAAGTACCATCAAGGTCAAAGATCAATGCTTTTGCACTGGGATTTATTTTTAATTCTTTCACGTTTCCTGTTCTGAATAATTTTTTCGAAAGGCCAAAATTAACTTTTTTAATTCCCCCTTGAAATAAAATTTCGACAACTCCGAAAAATTGCCAACTTTGTTCACTTTAAATCAACAACAAAATGAATGATACATTATTATATACCTTGCCTCAGTGGTTCATTTTCGCATCTGTTTTTGTAGCTGTTTACGGCTGGATGGAAGATAAAAAGGTGTTCAGGATCATTGGCGCTTCTATTCTGATTTTGCTGGGATTATTTTCACTTTATATCATTACAGGTGATTTTCTGGCAGAAGGTAAATATCTTTCTCCCGACGAAATTGCCACACAGGAACTGACTGGTGAAGCTGTAGAAGAAATTCCCATTCAGGCAAAAATCTTACCTGCTTATTTAAGCTTTCTAGTTTCAGCGGTACTGGCCATTCCGGCTATTTATCTCGATCTTAAGAATAAAAAGAGTTACCGCTTGTTTATCATTCTTGCGGGACTGGTTTCGTTATTTGGTTTTTTTGTTATTGTTGGAGTTATCCAATATTTATAATTGACATTATCTTCAGAAGTTTCACTTGCTATTTTACCTGCCAGCAGGTTAACAGTTCCTGCTCCTTTACAAAAATTTTATCGCCAACAACCAGCGGATGTGCATAAACTTCGGTTTCAGCAATTTTATATATTGCTTTTTGAACATATTTTTCCGGATTTGGCTCATAAACAATCATTTTACCGTTAGCAGGAAGCGAAAGCAGCTCTTTCCCCAGATCGAGGACAGACGCAAAACGGTTTAACGAAGTTGTATCAGCCCAGCAGGTTTTCCCCGACTTTTCTTTCAGACAATAGATTTTGCCAAGCCTGCCTTCGTGAGCATACAAATAACCATCTTTAAATACTGGGGTGTTAAAAGATACTCCGTAATCAGGATTAGTCCAGTTTTCAGTAAAGGAATATTTATCACCTGCTTTTTCAATTTTGAATGATTTAGTTCCTTTTCCCTGTCCGCAAATGATTATATTCTGCCCTTCGATTACCGGTGTGGAAGAATTATAAAAACGTTGTTCTCCCGGCGTAGGAATTTTAAAAAGCAAACTGCCTTTTTTCGAAATTCCTATCACATCGGTCTCTGTCTGCAAAACGATGATTTGCTCATCCCCGATTTTCATCAGAAGCGGGGAAGAATATGTACTTGGTTCTCCTTTCAATTCCCATACAATCTTTCCGTCATCCGCATTAAAAGCAACAACTGTTCCCTTTTCCTTCCCATTCAGGTGGGCAATACAATTCCCGCCGTCAATCAGCGGTGACATTCCTGTAAAAAACTGCGGAACTTCGGTAAAAGTTTCATTCTTCCATATTACTTTTCCGGTATTTGCATCCACACAGTTAATCTTTCCACCCGCGCCAATCAGGTAAACTTTCCCGTTTTTTACTGCCGGCGTGCTTCGTGGCCCCGGGTGTGAACGGGCGCCACCGGTAACTTCAGGAGCCGGATTTAAAACAGTTCTCCATACAGTTTTTCCTGAGGCAGCATCAATACACAAAGCAACTTCAGATGAATCCTGTTTAACGTTGAGATACAGTTTACCATTGACAAATGCCATAGAAGCATCGCCTAAACCAACCTTTTCCTGCCAGATTTGCGTTAATTTAGCAGGCCAGACCGCTGGTTCCTTAAATCCTGAAACTTTGCCATCACGGTTTTCACCGCGCCAGCCAGGCCATTCCTGACCATTTATTACTGTAAACGAACAAAGGATGATTCCTGGCAAAATAAATTTTCTAAGTATTTCTAATGTCTTCATCGGATTAAAATTAATTGGTTTTTGATTTAATCATAAAAATAGTGTATTTCAGTCATGTCTGCAAAAAACAGATGTAATTCATTTTCTTTTTAATTAAACGATTATTAGAAATTTATGAAGATTTTAATTAAAATTCTGCTAACCTGATGGTTTGTATTTTCTTGTTTTCTATATTGCAAGCGAAAATAAAGTCCAAAAATTTAAAATCAATTTAGCATGAATCCACAGGCTGAAGAACTCAACAGGATCATTCAGGAAAAAAGCAGTGTTGTATATGATATGCTCTCGCAGCGTGGCAAAGAGATATATTTCCCGAAGAAAGGAATATTGGCACAATCGGCCGAAGCCGGCAAAGCACGCATCAATGCCACAATCGGTACCGCTGTTGAAGACGACGGTTCGCCAATGAGGTTAGAGTCAATTGCATCGAAGGTGAATTTAAAACCCGAAAAGATTTTTCTTTACGCACCCAGTTACGGTCGTCCCGATATCAGGGCCGAATGGAAGAAAATGATTTATAAGAAAAATCCGTCGATGGAAGGTGCGGAAATCAGTCTGCCGGTAGTCACCAACGCGCTCACCCATGGAATTAGCATGGCCGGGTACATGTTTTGCGACCCCACCGACAAGGTTATTGTACCCGATCTTTTCTGGGAAAACTACACGCTCACACTTACAAATGCCTACGGTTCACCACTGTTAAATTATAAACTCTTTAAAAACGACGGACTCGATCTTGATTCATTTGAGAAGACTTTAAATGAAGGTGCGATTGGCAAAAAAATCGTGTTACTTAATTTCCCGAACAATCCTGCCGGATACACACCAACTCAAGGAGAACAGGATGCGCTTGTAAAAATCATAAAATCTTCGGCAGAAAAAGGGAACAAATTGGTTTTGCTTATCGATGATGCTTATTTCGGGTTGGGATACGAAGCTGGAATTGCCACTGAAAGTATTTTTGCTTCTCTTTGCAAAGCACACGAAAATATACTGGCTGTAAAAATCGACGGACCGACAAAAGAAGATTACGTGTGGGGATTCCGCGTAGGTTTTATCACTTACGGAATAAAAGGCGGCGATGCAATGTTGTATGGTGCGCTTGAATCTAAAACCGCCGGAGCCATCCGAGGAAACATTTCCAATTCGGCCAACATTTCGCAGTCGTTGTTGCTGGAAGCCTACACACACCCTGAATATGAAAATCAAAAGGCAGGCAAATATAACATTATGAAACGACGCTACGACGAAGTAAAACGGGTGCTGAAGAACGAAGCCTACAAATCTTATTTTAAGGCACTTCCGTTTAACTCGGGTTATTTTATGTGCATCGAACTTGAAAAAGGTTTAGACGGCGAAAAAGTGCGTAAACTGCTGATTGAAAAATACAGTATCGGTGTGATTGCTTTTGACAACCTGCTACGGATTGCTTTTTCGGCAGTGGCAGAATCTAATATTAAACCGTTATTTGAGGGGATTTATGAGGCTTGTAAAGAGATGAAAGAATGACAAGGTTCGTATTAAAATACAATAAAGCCGCGCTGATTTGTCAATGCGGCTTTTGTTTTATTGAGTGTTACTTTTTTTCGACTAGGTCTTCGTCCCCGGTATTATACAAACTTCAACATACAGGAATGATGTTTTCGTTGTTTAAAAAGTTTTCAAGTAGTTGATATTCCTGCTACCTGTTTAATAGTAAACAGAATAACAACAATTTCACAATATCCAATAGAAAAATGTAAAATTTTACCTTTTAACAATATTTAAAGATTAATATGTCTTTTATTCTTGTTTTAAATGTCGAAAAGATTTAAATTGTATGTCAATTATTTATAAATTAAAAGTGGGAGGATTTAGCAATGAAGAAAGAAGAAGTTTTAAAAGAAATCGAACAGACATTTGGAGTGGTTCCATCGATGTTCAAAGCTTTACCGGAATCAACAATTGAATTGGAATGGAATCTCATGAAACGTGTTCAAATGGAAGAAGGTCCAATTCCAAACAAATACCGGGAATTAATAGGTGTAGCAGTTGCAGCTATCAGCAAATGTCGCTATTGTTCTTATTTTCATACTGAAATGGCTAAATTAAACGGTGCAACGGATGCGGAAATTGAGGATGCAGTTCATTTTGCCAAATCCAGTGCGGGATGGAGTACTTATATAAATGGGCTTCAATTAAATTTTAAAGAATTCAAGAAGGAAATCGACATGGCCTGCGAACATGTCAGGGCATTAAATGTATGAAACATTAAAAAACCGATTTATTCAGAAATCGGTTTTTTAATTTTAGAATTCTTAGTTTCTGGTTTGTGCTGATTTACAATTTTAAACAAAAATCTTTACTAAACTTTCAACGCCACTTTTATGACTACTGGTTTTAAAAAGGAGTAATCTTTAATAAAATTAATGGCTCATTTCTGCCATTTTTCTCCCAACATGAGTTAGTACTTCACTATATTCTTTAGTTGGGCTGAATTCAAAGATTTTTACATTTTTCTCTACTTTAACTGTATGACCGGGCGGCAGATAATAAGCATCGCCTTCTTCCAGCAACTCTTCCTTCCCGTCATCGTAAATAACCCGCATTGCACCTTCAAAAATATATCCCCAATGTTTACAATGGCAACTGTCGTGTGATAGCCCTTTTAAAAAAGGAGTTAAGTCAGTCCCTGCAGGTAATTCGCCATATGCAACTGTCAACTCACCAAATCCTTCCTGATTCCGTAACACCGTTCCAGGTGCTTCCATTTTCACCGCCATGTTCTCTTTTTTAATTTTCATTTTTTTTATTTTAAGTTAA
>JBBIPU010000007.1:0-12649 GCA_037442685.1 Draconibacterium sp.
ATTTCCTTTTAAAAATTACATTTTCAATTCCGTATTCAACTTCGATGTTTATAATAAAAAAAATTGCCGGTGAAAAAAAGTAAAATTACATTTACATCGCGAAACCGGAAATTAATATGCTGGTAAAATTGTTTAACGAAAATCCCAATACCCGCGAAATAATCAGGATTACAGATATTTTGCGGAAGGGTGGATTAATTGTTTACCCAACAGATACGGTTTACGGGTTGGGATGCGATATTACCAATGCAAAGGCAGTTGAAAAAGTGGCAAGGATAAAAGGAGTGAAAATTGAAAAGAATAATTTCTCTTTTATTTGCAGCGATCTGAGCCATCTTTCCGATTTTACCAAACCGATTTCAAGTTCGGTGTTCAAACTGATGAAAAAAAACCTCCCCGGACCTTTTACATTTATTCTTGAGGCCAACAACAATCTGCCCAAATATTTCAAGGGAAAGAAAACTGTGGGTATCCGTGTCCCCGATAATAATATAATCCGTGAGATTGTACGCGAATTGGGCAATCCTATTTTGTCCACTTCGGTTTACGATGAGGATGAAATAATAGAATACACAACCGATCCGGAACTGATTCATGAAAAATACGCCGATATTGCAGATGTTGTAATTGACGGCGGATACGGTGAATTGATCCCTTCAACAATTGTTAATTGCACCGGCAATGAAATAACGATTGTCCGTGAAGGAAAAGGTGTGCTGCAGTTATAGAATTATCTGAAAATCAGTAAATAGTCAGAATTTTATTGTTTCCAGAACGACGGGCTGAAAAGAACCAGAATGGTGAACAATTCAAGCCTGCCTAAAAGCATCAGAAAAGACAGAAACCATTTCCCCAGCGGATGAATATGTGAAAAGTTGTCAGCCGGACCCACCGATCCAAGTCCCGGGCCGATATTTCCGAGAGAGGTGGCCACAGCTCCCATCGACGTTTCGAGATCGGGAACAAATAGCATAAACAAAACAGTACTTATTCCGAAAATCATAAAGTACAATACAAAAAAGGCAAGTACATTACTTACTATCTTCGAATCAACAGTGTGGTTGTTGAATTTCAATGGGATTACAGCATTGGGATGGACCATTCTTTTTAACTCGTAATAACCATTTTTAAAAAGAAGGACAATTCTCATAATTTTTATTCCTCCACCTGTTGAACCTGCACAACCTCCAAAGAAAAAGACCAGGAAAAGTATTAAAACCAGAATCGGTGGCCAGAGAATATAATTTACTGTGGCAAAACCTGTTGTAGTCATAATTGACACCACCCAAAAAAGGGAATTACGAAAAGTTTCTTCTATTTCTGAATGACCCGATGTTATCAGTCCGGCAAATATGAGTAACGTAAATCCTAAAATAAAAAACAAATAATATTTAAATTCTTCATCTTTTAA
This sequence comes from Draconibacterium sp., assembly GCA_037442685.1. Taxonomy (GTDB): domain Bacteria; phylum Bacteroidota; class Bacteroidia; order Bacteroidales; family Prolixibacteraceae; genus Draconibacterium. The sequence continues at coordinate 1,412 of JBBIPU010000007.1, forward strand.
AATCGGTTTGAATTTTCCCCTGATTGCAAAATAGGAAAGAGTAAAATTTGTACCTGCAAGGAACATAAAAAGGATAATTATATACTGAATATATGGCGATGGCCAGAAAGCAATGCTGGCCTGTTTTGTTGAAAATCCCCCGGTGGCCATTGTCGCAAACGAATGGCAGACTGCATCGAACAAAGGCATTTTGCCAATCCACAATAAAATTGTTTCAGCAGCAGTGAGAAAAACATAAATAACCCACATCGACGCGGCGGTTTGTCTAATCCGCGGGCTGATTTTATCGGGTGTTGGTCCCGGAACCTCTGCAATATACAACTGCATACCACCGATACCAAAAACCGGCAGGATGGCGAGCGACAAAACAATGATTCCCATTCCTCCAAGCCAGTGGGTCAATGCCCGCCAGAAAAGGATTCCGTGCGATAATGATTCAATATCATTCAGAATTGATGCGCCGGTTGTGGTAAAACCCGACATCGTTTCAAAAAAAGCATCAGTATAACCCGGAATTGCACCGGTAATGTAATAAGGCATACTTCCAAGCAAAGAGAACATAATCCAAACCAGCGAAACAATAATAAAACCTTCTCTTTTCCCGATATCACGGTTGGCATTTCTTGTCAGCCAGATTATAACAGCCCCGATAAATACATTTATTCCTGAAGAAAGAGCAAAACCAATTGTATCATTCTCTCCGTAAATCATTGATATTAATAACGCAAGAAGCATTGCTGCCCCTTCGACAAACATTAATAGCCCGATAACGCGAAGAATGATTTTAATATTCATTGCTTATATAACCTTCGAAATTATTTAAAGAATTTTTCAAGTTTTTTGATACCTGAAGGCAAAGTAAACACAACCACTTTATCTCCTTCCTGAAGCAAAGTATCTCCGTTTGCAATGTGTCCGGTTTCCCCTCTGATGTAACCACCAATTACTGCTTCTTCAGGAAAATCAATGTATCTTAAAGGTTTTTCTGTGATTTTTGCATCCTTTTTGGCAATAAATTCAAAAACTTCAGCGTCGGATGCAGTCAGGCATTTCACTTTTGAAATTGCGGCATTCAGGGTAAACTTGTAAATATAGCTTGCCGCATTCAGTTTTTTATTGATCACGCTGCCAATATCCATTTTTTCAGCAAGACCCATAAATTCGAGATTTTCGACTTCGGCTACCGTGCGTCTGATGCCAAATGATTTGGCCAGATGGCACATCAGAATATTGGTTTCCGAATTTCCGGTTGTGGCCACAAATGCATCCATTTTATCAATACCTTCTTCTTTCAGAAGTTTAAAATCTCTACCATCACCGTTGATTACAAGCGCTTTACTGAATCTTTCTGCTATTTTCTCGCATTTATCGAGATTAATTTCGATGATCTTGATCCGGTACTGATCGCCGAGTTTTTCAACTGCTTTTTGTGCAATTCTGCTGCCTCCGAGAAACATGATATTGCGGACTCCAAAAACCTTTTTTCCGGTAAGTTCAAATAAATGATTCTGTTCAGCCTGAGTACAAACGAAAAATACGATGTCGCCATCCAGAATAATATCATGTCCTTTTGGTATCAGCGTGATATTGTCACGATTTATGGCAGCCACCGAAATATTCTCATTTTCAAGTTTTAGTTCCTGAAGGGTTTTGTTCAGAATCGTCGCATTTTCGCGGACTTTTATCCCCATCAGAATCAGTTTCCCGTTCGAAAATTCGATTAACTGGCGGGTTCCTGTATGTTTAACTGAAGCGACAATTTCTTTTGCAGCAAGGCTTTCAGGATAAATCAATTCATGAATACCCATATTTTTTAATTTAGCCTTGTAGTTTTCGCGCAGATATTCAGAGTTATTGATTCGTGCTATTGTGCGGCCAACGCCCAGGTACGATGCCATTGAACAGGCAAATACGTTTCGCTCTTCGTAAGGAGTGACTGCAATAAAAAGATCAGCTTTTGAAAGCCCGGTTTTCTTCAGATCTTCGAACGAATTTGCCGAACCGGTAATTGTCATCAGATCGATTTCGGAACTGATTTTCGCAAGTTTTTCCGGAGAGTCATCAAGCAAAACGATGTCGTGTGCTTCGTCGGTCAGCATTTTTGCCAGATGTGTACCAACTTCCCCGGCGCCTGCAATTACTATTTTCATGTTTTTATGTTACTTTAAAATGAACCGGTAAAATAAAATATTAACTTTCTAAAATTAATCAATAAGCCACAGATTTTCTTTAAAAAAATATTGGATTAATTTTGAAAGTTACCAATTTTTTCGGTAAGCGCCATCAAGGTAAGTACAATGAATCCGGTCGCTCAGCAACGAACTTTTATTAAAATATCTTTTATGCGTAATAATTATTGTATGTTCCTTATTGTCAATTAATAAGTCGTTTAAATTAACCGGATTAATGATAAAATCAGGTTGATTTTCACCTCCTTGTTTATTTATGTTTGAATTGAATGAGATAATCTTATCATTAAAACAGATCAGGTTATTTTTCATGATAATATTGTTATCAAAAACAGTGTCGGCTGGAGATAAAAAAATGGTTGGGTTTAACCCCAGCTTTTTTCTTGTATAATTTGAAGGATGACTGACAGTTTCATCTGCTTTTTCTTCTGAAAACACGTAATTCTCCTTTCCGTGGATCAGATGAAAACTCAGGTTTTTTGAATTATTATATACTATTAATTCTGTGTTATTCAAACGATTAATATCAGAAACCAAATTGTTTATTAACAAGAGCAGTACAAAAAACAGGAAAGCTTTTATATAAATTACCTTTCGATCTGCCAGATAAATAAAAATTGCAATGATTAAAGCAAGAATTAAAATTAATTCAATTTGATTTACAGATATTTCCAACACCGAAAATGGCAACTGATCGATTGAAGAAAGCAAAAAGTAGGTTATTTTGAGGATTAAATTCAATAACATGGCAATCAGATTTGAAATAATACTGACTTTTGACAGCAGTAAAAGCGAGATTCCCAGAGGAATTAACGCCATTACAGCGGGGATTACAAACATATTGGTGAGCCAGAAATAACCCGGGAACTGTCCGAAATAATACGAAGTAATAGGGAATGTGGCAACCTGGGCGCTGATTGAAACCGTGAGGAGGGACCAAAAATATTTCAATATTTTATTCTTAACGGTTATTTGTCTTTCGAGCCGGGGTTGCAGAAAAACTATCCCAAATACAGCAGCGTACGAAAGTTGAAAACCTGCATCAAATAAACTGTTTGGATTGATCAGTAACAAAATGAACGCAGAAGCTGCCATGGAATTATAAATATTTGATTTTCTGCCGATGTTCTCGCCGATTACATAAATACTGAACATGAGTGAAGCACGCATGACCGAAGGCGACAAACCGGTGATGAAAGCATACGACCAGAGAAGAATAACTGATATCAGAACGAAAAAAATACGTCCGTTTTTGCCTTTTCTCAAAAATCCGAAAATTAGTGAAACTACCCAGAAAACTATCCCGACGTGAAGGCCTGACACAGCTAAAACATGCGAAGCCCCGGAAGCGGAGAAAACTCTTTTTGTTTCGGGATCGAGTTCGCGTTTGTAACCCAAAGTCAATGCCGAAAGTATTTCAAATTCGGTTTCGTCGATAGGTTGGTTTCTGTAAATCTGCAGGAGTTTTTCACGTATCAGCTCTGCCCGTGTGAAAATGGTGATTTCAGTATAACCGGTTTTAATCCACTGATCTGTTGAAATATAGACCTGGCGATATACTCTTTTCTTTGCGAGGTAGTTTTTGTAATCGAATTCGTAAGGATTCCTGTTATTTTCAACGAATTGCGGGATTGTTCCGAACAAAATCACCTCTCCGGCATTTAAATCCTTTACGCTAACTGATTTTTCAAAATACACTATCACATTTTCGCTTGTGACCTTCACCGAATCTGAAAAATGTACTTCCTCAACCCTGATTAATGTTGAATATGAATTTGGTTTTTCCTGTGGTTTTTCCAGAACAACAGCGACGAATTCACCTTTATCATAAAAAACAGGTTTCCTGTTAAAAAGATTGGTAACAATAATTCCAAGAAGGATAAAAAGGATGTTTGCACCAAGTCCAAACGCAAGATTAAACGAGAATCTGTAGAATTTATTAACGACAAAAAGGAAAGCCAGTATTGCTGCCGCAACAATGAAATATAATTTTACGTCCGTAACAGGCTGAATTCCAATTATTACGCCAATTGCAAGAGCAACCGTGATTCGAAGAAATGGAATATTTTGAACTGTTTTTTCCAAGTCTGGCAGTTTGCAGGTTTTTCTGCAAACTTATACAAAGAATGTTGAATCAGTTACTTTGCCGGAACTTTAATTTTATAATGAGGTTGCACAAGGCCACGTGCAATACTGTTCAGTTTGCTTTTTAATAACCGTTTTTTAAGAGGAGACAAATAATCGATGAAAAGCTTGCCTTCAATATGATCGTATTCGTGTTGGATAATTCTGCCTGCAAATCCACTGAAAACTTCATCGTGTTCGACAAAATTTTCATCAAAATATTTAATCCGGACTTTATCCGGCCGTGCAACATCTTCCCTTATTTCCGGCAGGCTTAAACAACCTTCATTCATTATCCATGTATCTCCCGATAATTCAACTATTTCGGCATTAATAAAAACTTTTTTGAAATCTTTTAACTCAGGCTCTTCATCAGCTCCAGTACTGGCATCAACCACAAACAACCTGATTGGCAATCCGGCCTGCGGGGCGGCAAGACCAGCGCCGTCGGCATAATACATGGTTTCCCACATGTTATCAATAATCTCTTTCAATCCTTCGGCATTCTTATCAATATTTTCCGCTCTTTTCCTGAGAACCGGATCTCCATAAACTGTTATCGGATATTTCATAATTAATCTTTTTCTGTAGCTTTTTTTACGCCTGACCAGTCTTTTTTTGTCTGACCTTTCACACTGATTATTTCAGTTTATTTCTTTTTTGTTCAAGATAGTTTTGAAGGATAATGGTGGCGCTTATCCCGTCGATCAAAGCTTTGTCCTGTCTTTTCTGCTTTTTTAAACCACCGTCAATCATGGTTTGAAAAGCTAATTTTGATGTAAACCGTTCGTCAATAATTTCAAGTTTTATTTCGGGATATTGAATCTGAAATTTCTTTAAAAACGGATTTATATACTTAACAGCTTCCGAAGCTTCATTGTTCAGTTGTTTAGGATAACCAACCACCACTGTTTCCACTTTTTCTTTTCGAAAATAATCGTTTAAAAAATCCCAGATGGTGTGTGTCGGAATTGTTGTTAACCTGTTGGCAATAATCTGATCAGGGTCAGTAACTGCCAGACCTGTCCTTTTTCTACCATAATCGATGGATAAAATTCTTGCCATTTTATGTTTTCGGTGGGGCAAAAATAGATAGAAATAGCCAAATAAAAAATATGGTTCATTTTCAAATCGGGAAGTGTTAAAAATTGTTTTGGCACAACCTTTGTAAAAAACACGTTGAAATCGATTTTTTAAAAGGCGCCAAAAGAGAGTAGCAAAAAGATTTTAGGAATCTTTAAAAAAGAAAGTCATGAAAACACAGAAATTCAGACTGCTTGCAACGATTGTAACTCTGGCGGCAGTAATCACAGCAACAAATCACGTAAGTGCACAACGTCGCTCCACTTCGGATGATAACAAAGGTAAAAGAACAGAGCAAGCACGAACCGGCAATAAAACAAACATTGAGAAAAAAAGTGCCAATCGCGACGACACAAAAGAACTTAAAACTTCAGAAAGAAATATAAGAAATTCGACTGGGGTAAATCGCCACAATCCTTCGGCAGCCAAAGAAATGAAAAAAGAAGTTTCGCGTTCGGCTGACTATGTAAGGGAAATGAGAAACAACCGTTCCACTGAAAAGGTCACTTCAAATAACAACCATTTTGGGAGTAACAGGGGGGCAGGGGAACATGTTTCAAATAAAACGAAGAGTTACGATTCAAAAAAAGATAGATCCGGCGATTACAAGGCTGTTGCAAGTGCATCAGAAATGCCAAGACGCACTACCGGAAATTCAAATGAAAACAGAAGAAATCCTGAAAAGGAAGTTTACAATCCTAACCGGGCAGTTTCATCCGGCAATTCTGAAAGATACAATCTCGACAAAGATGATATCAGGTACAAACCCGATAAAGAATACAGGGGAAGCAATAAATACTGGTCGTCAGGGTTAAGAGATGAAAACAGAAATAATCATCATTCAAACGGAGAATATAATTACGACAGTAACAAACACTGGGACAGAAACTGGGAAAATTACAGCTGGAATCACGAAAGCTGGATAAATTATTATGGATACTACAATCCATATTCATACAGGTATCATAAATATTATTACCATCATCCGTATTACGGACACGTAATCCGCAGGTTTGATCACCGTCCGGTTTTTTACGTCCACAATCATGTAAAGTATTACTGTTACGATGGTAATTTTTTCAGGTACAGGAGGGGAATAGGTTATATCCTGGTCGATATCCCCTTTGGAATGACATTCGATAATTTACCTTACGATTATGAAAGGGTTTATATCAACGGATATCTTTATTTCAGGGTTGGCAATCTTTTCTTTGAGTTTACAAATTATGGTTACCAGTTAGTTTACTATCCCGAAAGATATTATGCTTTTAATGATGGTTACTGCCACGAAGGATTCAGATTTTATGATATTAATTATTAATATTTTTGGAAATAACAGGAAAGGAACTGCTCTTTAAGGCAGTTCTTTTAATTTATAACAGATAATTTCAACACTATTTTGTTTTTAACATGCTCTTTATTCAAAGAATTCAACTATTTTTAACCCTTTATAATCACCAGAAATAAAGATAAAAATGGGGTCTGTTTTAAAGAGGGATCAAATTCCCCCGGTACAAGCTGAATATTGGAGAAGAAATTTTGCAGAAGAGCAGAAAAACATATTTAATCTTAGTGTTCCATTAATCATTCTTCAGAAAGAAACTTATAAAAAACTTGCCGGTGAAAATGAAAACCGGCTCAGAATTTATTTAGGATTGGAACCGGGAAAAGTTAATGGGCAATATGTTTTGTGTGCGTACGCTGTTTCTGCTTTCCTGCTGGGCAGCGGCGATGTTTATGTTGATTACGAAATGCCCGTATTCAAACTTGGAAAGATTAACGAAAATCTTTCAGATAAAACTGCAGTTGTAATCGAGAGTATCCGTAATTACAGAAAATGGAGATTGGGTGAACTTGATTCAGAATCGGAAACCGCACGATTCAGGAAATACATTTTCCCCAATGCTTACCTTCTTACAAAATATGAGTTGCACGAAATCTTTAATGTTCAGGGCAAAACCGAAGCCCAAATTGAATTCGGAGTGTCGAAAACGATGAATATTCTGATTATTCCTGATGTAAAGGAAGACAGAGCTTTTGACGACGACAGCGATGTTTTTGATTTTGGAGGCATTTGCCCGCCCATTTGCGATGAGGGAAGCATTTACAACTCCTGACTGCATGCTGAATGCTTTGGTATGTAAATCTAAACTGGCTGACTAATCTTATTGCTTTTATAATAGGCTTAATTCTGTATAAACGTTTCCCCCGGGAGTTAAAAACGTTGTTTTTCTTTGTGGCATTTGGTGCATTAACGGAGATTTATTACAGATTTCATATGTATTTCATCATGAAAAATGGTATGCCAATCGGTCATTTCTATTTCCCGGTTGCCATTTTTATTGCAGGCATTTTTTATAAACAGATTTTAAACGGTTTTATTCAGTCAAAATGGGTGATTACCGTTATTGCATTGTATGAAATTTATTGCATCATAAATCCGGTTTTTGTTCAGGGGTTATTTCAGTACCCCAGCATTACCGGATCATTGGGGGCATTGATAATCTTTTCGTTAGCGGTGGTATATTTTATCAAGGTAATGGTTGAAGCAAAAATTGAAAAACTCTCAAAAGAACCACTGATTTGGATTAATTCTGCCTTTTTGGTGTATTATACAGTTGGATTTTTTTATCATTCGTTATATAACCTTAGAACAACAGCATCAATGGAAGTTGCTTTTTTTGCAATAAGTATGTTTTCAATCTTAAATTTGTTGTTTTACCTGGTGCTGTCAGTGGGTTTCATATTGGCGTACAAGGCAAATGTAAAAACTGATAATTTAACATGATTGAAGAGAGTAACAGTATCATCATCGTTTATTTTGTAGGTACATTTGGTATGGTATTGCTTGCCGTATCCATTTTGTTCTTTTTTATCACCTACCAAAAACGAATGTTGAAAAAACAATTGGAATTGAATGAAATCAGGGCAAGTCAGCAGGAAGAAATTTTACGGAACACAATATCTGCCCAGGAAAATGAAAGGAAACGAATTGCCCAGGATCTTCATGATGAGGTTGGAGCGATGCTATCAGTTGTAAAATTAAATGTTGGCAGAATAGAAAAAAAGACCGATGGAACAGAAGCAAAAGAACTGGCCGCTGAGACAAAATCGTATCTCGATGAAGTAATTACCCAAGTTCGACGGATTTCACGTTCATTGTTACCTCCATCGCTCGAAAAGCTGGGACTTCATTTTGCGCTGGAAGAACTGGCCAATTGGATAAATAAAGCCGACCAGTTAAAAATTGAATGTTGGAAAGCAGGAGAACAATTCCGGTTCGACAACAAAAAAGAGCTGGCAATTTTCAGGATTATCCAGGAACTCCTGAATAATGCGATCAAACATTCGGGAGCCGGTTTGATCAAAATCAATTCACGATATTCAGCAAAGAAATATCTGATGATTTCGGTAACTGATAACGGGAAAGGATTTAACATTGAGGAGAAAATGAATTCAGGGCTTGGTTTGAAAAATCTTGAAAGCCGCAGCCAGATCATCGGAGCAAAGTTTAAACTGAAATCTGTTCCCGGCAAAGGAACAACCGCAATTATTTACCTGAATAATGCTGATTAGAAAATGGAGGATAATAAAATAAATATCTGTATCACCGACGATCATAAATTATTCAGAAAAGGAATGATTGCCCTTTTGTCGGATTTCGATTTTATCGGCGAAATCACGGAAGCAGGGAACGGACTGGAGTTGCTCAAATTGCTTGAAAACGAAAAAATGTTGCCCGATGTTATTCTTCTCGATTTGAAAATGCCGGTGATGGACGGTGTTGAAACTCATCAGCAGATCAGAAAATTATATCCTGAAATTAAAGTTATCATTCTTACAATGGAAGATGACGAACAATACATCCTCCACCTGATTAATGAGGGAGTAAACGGGTATTTGCTTAAAAATGCCGATCCGGAAGAAGTTGAAAAAGCAATTGTCAGGGTGTTGGAAACCGGATATTTTTTTTCCGAAGAGATATCAGCTCTTGTAATGAGAAACCTGAAAAAAATGGAAAAAGCGGAAGCTGTTTTCAATCCTGATTTCACCGAAAGGGAATTGCAGGTTCTTGAACTGATTTGCAGAGAATACACCAATGGAGAAATAGCTGAAGCAATGAATATTTCAATACGTACGGCCGAAGGGTATCGTCAGAAACTGGTTGAAAAAGCTGGTGCAAGAAACATTGCCGGATTGGTAATAATGGCAATAAAATATAACTGGGTCACTTTATAAAAAAAAGGAATCCCTTTCAGAATTCCTTGCCTTGATGATTCATCAGAACCTTTTTTAAATCTTTGTTTCCGGAAAATTGGGTAATGTTCTTGGGAATGGGAAAAGGGAAATAAGACTTTTCAGATTCACCGCATGCATGAGAACTTATTTTAAGGAGAACTTGTGTTTATTATTCTTCATTTTAAATTCAACCTCATAAAACAATCCAAATTTCCGCATTCCCGATACCAAAAAAAAGCGTGATTTACGCAATTTTATATACGTGATTTACGCATAATAAAAAAGCCGCCCCGGATATTTTATCCCTGAGGCGGCTTTTAGTATGTTGTAATTCAGTATTTTACTTCAGATTTGCCTGTGCGGCAGCAACGCGTGCAATCGGCACACGGTATGGAGAACAACTTACGTAATCCATTCCAACGCTGTCGCAGAACATTACCGACGATGGTTCACCTCCATGTTCGCCACAAATACCAACTTTCAGTCCCGGTTTTACCTTGCGTCCTTTTTCAACGCCCATTTTTACCAATTGGCCAACACCTTCCTGGTCGAGTATCTGGAAGGGATCGTTTTTAAGGATGCCTTTTTCAATGTACACCGGAAGGAACTTTCCTGCATCGTCGCGCGAATAACCAAAGGTCATTTGTGTAAGGTCGTTGGTTCCGAATGAGAAGAACTGTGCGTTTTCAGCAATTAAGTCGGCTGTAATGGCAGCACGCGGAACTTCGATCATGGTTCCAACCAGGTAATCAACGGTAGCGCCTTTTTCTGCAAATACTTTTTTGGCTGTTGCATGAACAATATCAGTCTGCATTTTCAGCTCTTTCACTGTTCCAACAAGCGGGATCATGATTTCAGGACGGGCATCAACACCTTTCTTTTTCAGGTTCACAGCTGCTTCAATAATTGCGCGTGCCTGCATTTCAGTGATTTCCGGATAAGTATTGCCCAAACGGCAGCCACGGTGACCTAACATCGGGTTAAATTCGTGAAGATCATCAACCAGCGCTTTTACCTGTTCAGGAGTGATTCCCATTTCGTCGGCCATTTCTTTCTGGTTGGCAGCTTCGTGCGGAACAAATTCGTGGAGTGGCGGGTCGAGCAAACGAATGGTAACACCGTAACCAGCCATTGCTTCGAGGATTCCTTCAAAATCTTCACGCTGGTAAGGCAACAGTTTGTCCAGTGCTTTGCGGCGTGCTTCTTCGGTTTTTGCAAGAATCATTTCGCGCATTGCTTTGATTCTTTCACCTTCGAAGAACATGTGTTCTGTGCGGCAAAGACCGATACCTTTTGCACCGAAATCGCGGGCAACTTTTGCATCGTGTGGTGTGTCGGCGTTAGTGCGGACGCTCATTCTCGTAAATTTACTTGCAAGGTCCATAATCAAACCAAAGTCACCGCTTAAATCAGGATCCATAGTAGCTACTTTCCCTTCGTAAACTTCACCGGTCGATCCGTTTAAAGAAATCCAGTCGCCTTCGCGGAACTCTTTTCCGTCGATATTCATCACGCGGGTTTTGTAATTTACTTTTACCGAACCTGCTCCGGAAACACAACATTTACCCATTCCACGGGCAACAACAGCAGCGTGAGAAGTCAT
>JBBIPU010000007.1:12749-20468 GCA_037442685.1 Draconibacterium sp.
TCAATTCTGTTTAATGCTTTCTTTTCGTCGATTCGTCCTTCGCGAAGCATATCACAGGCAATTTTTACCATGGCAGCGCCAGTGCGTTTTCCGTTTCGGGTTTGCAGTAACCACAGTTTGCCTTCCTGAATGGTGAATTCAAGGTCCTGCATGTCGCTGTAATGATCTTCCAGTTTCTGCTGGGTTTCATTCAGTGTTTTGTAAATTTCAGGCATTGCTTCTTCAAGCGAAGGATATTTTGAAGCTCTGGCCGCTTCACTGATTCCCTGCAATTTTGCCCAGTTTCTCGAACCTTCAAGTGTGATTTGCTGTGGTGTGCGGATACCGGCCACAACATCTTCGCCCTGTGCATTGATCAGGTATTCGCCATTGAAAGCATCTTCGCCTGTGCCGGCATCGCGGGTGAAAGCAACTCCGGTACCTGATGTTTGTCCCATGTTACCAAAAACCATTGCCTGAACGTTTACAGCAGTTCCCCATTCATCAGGAATCTGTTCCAGACGGCGGTACAATACAGCACGCGGATTGTTCCAGCTTCTGAACACAGCTTCAACAGCTCCCCATAACTGTTCCCACGAATCAGTCGGGAAGTCTTTACCAGTGCGTTCTTTTACCGCTTTTTTGAAACGGCGGACAAGTTCTTTTAAATCGTCGGTGGTAAATTCTGTATCAAGGTGAATTCCTTTTTCTTCTTTCAGTTCTTCAATTATTTCTTCGAAGGGATCGATTTCTTCCTTGCTGGCTGGTTTCAATTCCAGAACAACGTCGCCGTACATCTGAACAAAACGGCGGTATGAATCCCAGGCAAAACGAGAATTACCTGATTTTTTCGAAATCCCTTCAACTGCATCGTCGTTCATCCCAAGGTTGAGGATTGTATCCATCATACCAGGCATCGATGCCCTTGCTCCGGAGCGGACCGACATCAGGCAGGGATTAACTGAATCTCCGAATTTTGTTCCGGTAAGCTCTTCAACAAGTTTCATTGCTGCCTGAACATCGGCTTTAATAGTTGCAAAGGTTTTTTCCCTGCCAATCTGGTTGTACATTGTACATACTTCGGTAGTAATTGTAAACCCGGGAGGAACAGGAACACCGATAAGGTTCATTTCGGCAAGGTTGGCGCCTTTCCCTCCGAGGAGGTTTTTCATGTCTGCTTTACCTTCGGCCTTTCCGGCTCCAAAGGTATATACATGTTTTGTCATAAATTTTTTATTTTAAGTTATTATGAATGAATGTAAATTTTTTCATTTTTTCGGGGTGCTAAAGTAACTCTATTTTTTTTATAATTAAAACCTGCCTGCATTATATTAATTAACGTTAAGTGCATGTAATTTTTAGTTCATAAATGCTCTGGTAATTGCTTTTTTGTGCAGTTGACTATTTAAAATTCCATCTTTCAGTTATTATTAAAACAATCATTTTTTTGTTTCGGGAAAACAAATATAAAGATTTTGAAAGAGTATCAGAATAAGGTTTAACTCTTTGTTTTATTGAAATTTAACTATTAACATTCTTTAACTTTGATTCATACGAGTTAACTGTTTTCTGACCTACCTTTGTCATGTAGTTTTAAAGTAGAGTTTTTTCATAGAATAAGTTTGGTTAGGTTAAGGAAAACAAGGGTGAATCTCATCCTTGTTTTTTTATTGCCTGAACCTGTCAACTTTTCATTTCAGATTTATTTTGCCGGTCGATTTTACATTGTTTGTTTAAATTATTCTGACATATTGTCTTTCAGTGTGTTATGGATTATTTTTTGATAGTTTTGTTTATGAATTTTAAATGAAATGATGATGAATCTGAATAATTTTACAATAAAAGCACAGGAAGCAATTCAGTTTGCTTTTCAGATTGCACAGGTGAATAACCAGCAGGCGGTTGAAACAGGACACCTGTTTAAAGGATTATTTCATTCAGCCGAAAATGTCACAGGTTTTTTATTGAAAAAACTCGATGTGAATGTTGATGTTTTTCAAAAAACCATTGACAAGATTATCGAATCGTATCCGAAAGTAACAGGAGGCGAACAGTATTTATCGAATCAGGCAAACCGCGTTTTGCAAAAGTCAGTCGGACTGGCACAGGAAATGGGCGATCAGTTTGTTTCTGTCGAACATATATTAATATCGATGCTCGACGCAAACGATCAGGTCAGCCGTTTGATGAACGACAGTGGCATCTCGAAAGATGAATTGAAAACTGCCGTGAAAGAACTCAGGAAAGGTTCGAAAGTTGACAGCCAGACTGCGGAAGACAAATTTAATTCGCTCAACCGTTTTGCTTTAAATCTGAACGAAAGGGCACGTTCAGGAAAACTTGATCCTGTAATTGGCCGCGACGAAGAAATCCGCCGTATTCTTCAAATTCTTTCGCGCCGCACAAAAAACAATCCCATTCTGATCGGCGAGCCCGGAACCGGTAAAACTGCTATTGCTGAAGGACTTGCACACCGGATTGTCAGGGGTGATGTTCCTGAAAACCTGAAATCGAAACAGGTTTTTTCTCTCGACATGGGAGCTTTGATTGCAGGTGCAAAATACAAAGGGGAGTTTGAAGAAAGGTTGAAAGCAGTTGTAAACGAGGTGATTAATTCAAACGAAGAAGTAATTCTTTTTATCGACGAAATTCATACCCTGGTTGGCGCGGGAAAAAGCGAGGGTGCTATGGATGCGGCCAATATCCTGAAACCTGCGCTTGCCCGTGGTGAACTTCGCGCAATTGGTGCAACTACTTACAGCGAGTATCAGAAATATTTTGAAAAAGATAAAGCGCTTGAACGACGTTTCCAGGTAGTTCAGGTGGACGAACCCGACACATTAAGCGCAATCTCAATACTGAGAGGAATTAAGGAACGCTACGAAAATCATCATAAAGTGATGATAAAAGATGATGCGATTATTGCATCGGTCGAACTTTCTCAAAGGTATATTTCCGACAGGTTCCTGCCCGACAAAGCAATCGATTTAATGGATGAAGCAGCGGCAAAACTTCGCCTTGAAATGGATTCGGTGCCCGAAGAACTGGATGAAATTGAAAGACGTGTAAAACAACTTGAGATTGAACGCGAAGCCATAAAACGCGAAAAAGATGATAAAAAACTGGCGGCTCTGAATGAGGAAATTTCTAATCTGAAAGAAGAACAGTCGAGGATGAGGGCAAAATGGCAATCGGAAAAGTCGGTTATCGAATCAATTCAGAAGAAAAAAGTCGAAATTGAAGATTACAGGATTGAGGCTGAAGAAGCTGAACGTCAAGGAAATTACGAAAGGGTGGCTGAATTGCGATACGGCCGTATTAAGGATGTTGAACGCGAAATTGAAAAGCTTACAAAAGAGCTTGAAGATAAAAAAGGTGGAGAAAGACTGATAAAGGAAGAGGTTGATGCAGAAGACATTGCCGGGGTGGTTGCACGCTGGACAGGAATTCCTGTATCGAAAATGTTACAGAGCGAACGCGAGAAACTGCTGCACATGGAAGACGAGTTGCATAAAAGGGTAGTGGGTCAGGATGAGGCAATTTCGGCTGTTTCTGATGCTGTTCGACGGAGCCGTGCTGGTTTACAGGATGAAAAACGGCCGATTGGTTCGTTCATTTTTCTTGGTTCAACAGGGGTCGGAAAAACAGAGTTGGCAAAAGCGCTGGCCGAGTATCTTTTCAACGATGAAAATATGATGACAAGGATTGACATGTCGGAATACCAGGAAAAATTCTCGGTAACCAGGTTGATCGGCAGCCCTCCCGGATATGTAGGTTACGATGAAGGTGGTCAGTTGACCGAGGCTGTGCGTCACAAACCTTATTCTGTTGTTCTTTTTGATGAAATTGAAAAAGCGCATCCCGATGTGTTTAATGTTCTACTCCAGGTTCTGGACGACGGACGCCTGACTGATAACAAAGGAAGAACAGTTAATTTCAAGAATACAATTATTATAATGACTTCGAACCTCGGATCACATTTGATTCAGGAAAGTTTCGAAAAGATGACTTCAGGAAACCAGGGATTTGTGCTAGAAGAAGTCCGAAACCAGTTGATGGAAATGTTGAGGAGAACGATCCGTCCCGAATTTTTGAACCGTATTGATGAAACCATTATTTTTACTCCTCTTTCGCGAGAAAATATCAATAAAGTAGTCCGGCTGCAGTTTGAGCAGGTCATTAAAAGGCTTTCGGCAACTGATTTAAAAATCGATATCACAGAAACTGCGATTGAATGGCTGACCGCCGTTGGTTACGAACCGCATTTTGGCGCCCGTCCGGTGAAACGGATTCTTCAGAAATACATTCTAAATGAATTATCGAAAAAGATTTTAAGCGAAGAGGTCGATAAAAGCCAGACGATATTAATTGATGAGGAAAATGGTGAACTGGTATTCAGGAACCAGTGATCAGGTGCGGAGTACAGGAACTTTTTAAATTTACATTCAAATCCCCTGGAACAGTTAACATCTGTTTCGGGGGTTTTCAGTTTTTAAGAGATTATTTTACAGATTTTACCTTAAATTTTTCGGGATAAACATATTTGGCATACAACAGGAAACACGCCATAAATATGTTTATGATATAATTGAAATAGAGCGGAAAATGGAATGTTCCGGTTTCAATATCCCCCAAAAAAATATAAACGAATGTCAGTAATTCGCCGGCGAACCACAGCCACAGAAAAAGAAAGCTGAGATCATTTGCACTTTTCGACCGCCAGGTTTTAACTACCTGCGGAATTCCGCAAATGGCAAAAAGAATGTTTCCGATCCATCCAATTGTTTCATTAATCATTTTCTGTCTGTTTGAAATATTTATTCAGTCAGTTTCTGCAACTCAGTTTTTGCATGGTTGAGTTCAGCATTTACTACTTTCAATGCAGGTCCAATTTCTGCAGGATTATTGTTTTCGGCCCAGTGTTGAATATCTTTTAAAAGTTTACCTGCATCTTTCATTCCAAAAATCAGTACCGATGATTTAGCCGTGTGTGCTTCACGTGCCAGTTTTTCGTAGCTTCTTGACTCGAAATACTTATTCATATTTCTGATGAAAACCGGAATTTGTTCCAGAAAGATGGAGATTAATTCTTTTTTAAAATTTTCATCGCCATTCGCAATGCTGTTTAAATGATTGAAATCAATAGTTTGCACACCGTTGTTCATTTTGATTTATTTGATCGGCAAAATACTAAAATAATCGGAAAATGGGTTATTTTAAATTCTGATATAATTCATGTCTTTACTATCTTTGATTACATAGTTTTGTCGATTAAAACATTTAGAAATTATGAAGTTCACAGCTTTTAATGAAATACATAAAAGAGCAGGCGCCAAAATGGTCGGATTTGCCGGTTATGAAATGCCAGTTGAATACACTGGAGTTATTGACGAACACAACACAGTCAGAAATGCAGTGGGCGTTTTTGATGTTTCTCACATGGGCGAATTCTGGGTGAAAGGCCCGAAAGCGCTTGATCTTGTAAAAAAGCTGACATCAAACGATCCGGCAATTTTAGTACCCGGACAGGCACAATATACCTGCTTCCCAAACGGCAGGGGAGGTATTGTTGACGATTTGCTGGTGTACTTTTACGAACCAGACAAGTACATGCTGGTAGTAAATGCCGCCAATATCGAAAAAGACTGGAGCTGGATTGTCAGTCAGAATGATGTGAATGCCATTCTCGAAAATGCTTCTGACCGCATAAGTCAGTTGGCAGTTCAGGGACCGCTTGCAACTGCGGCGCTTCAAAAACTCACCGACATCAATTTGTCTGAAATCAGGTTTTACACTTTCGTTACAGGTAAAATGGCGGGTATTGAAGACGTGATTATTTCGGCTACAGGATACACCGGGGCAGGTGGTTTCGAGCTTTATTTCAGAAACGAAGTGGCAGAACAAATGTGGAACGCCATTTTTGAAGCAGGGGCAGAATTTGGTATCAAACCGGTTGGTTTGGCTGCCCGAGATACACTTCGACTCGAAATGGGTTACTGTCTTTACGGAAACGATATTGACGATACAACTTCGCCAATCGAAGCCGGATTAGGATGGATAACCAAATTCAACAATGGCCGCCGGTTTATCGACCGCGATTTTTTAATGATGCAGAATAAAGAAGGAGTATCACGTCGCCTGCGTGGTTTTGTTTTGCTTGAACGCGGAATTCCGCGACACGGTTACGAACTTGTAAATTCCGAAGGAAGTGTAATCGGCCATGTCACTTCAGGTACAATGTCTCCAACCTTGAACAAAGGAATTGGAATGGGTTACATTGCAAGGGAATACTGTGCTTTCGGGACAACAGTTTATGTAAAAATCCGCAATAAGAATATTCCGGCAGAAGTGGTTAAGGTGCCGTTTATCTGATACTGTGAAAAAGTAATGAAAAATGCCGTTTTTATTAAAAGAGCGGCATTTTTTATTTTATCTGCCAAATTTCGATGTTTTAAAAAATAGGTTGAAAAACTAAAATATTTTCAAAATAAATCGAAGAATGATTTTTGTCATTTATCTTTGAAACCGTTAAAAGTTTAAAATTCGTAATCTTTAATTATAAATTGATTTTAATCGTCAGCAGGCCACCGGAAGGAGATTTCACTTTTGTCTGGCCGGCAACAAAACGATACTATATAAAATAAATAACCTTTAATATTTTGTAATAATGAAGAAACATAATTTTTATGCAGGGCCATCCATTTTGTCCCAGTTCACAATTCAAAAGACTGCCGAAGCAATAATCGATTTTGCAGGAACAGGTCTTTCGGTAATGGAAATTTCGCACCGGAGCAAGGAATTTGTTGCAGTAATGGAAGAAGCACAGGCATTGGTTAAAGAGCTGATGAATGTTCCCGATGGGTACTCTGTTCTTTTTCTGCAGGGCGGGGCAAGTCTCCAGTTTTTAATGGCTCCGTACAACCTGCTGAATACAAAAGCCGCATATTTAAATACAGGTACCTGGGCTTCGAAAGCAATAAAAGAAGCAAAACTTTTAGGTGAAGTTATTGAGGTTGCATCATCTAAGGATGCCAATTTCAATTATATACCAAAAGGATACACAGTACCGTCGGATGTTGATTATTTTCATATAACTTCAAACAATACCATATTCGGAACCGAGCTGTTAACTGATCCTGATGTTCCGGTGCCAATGGTTGCCGATATGTCGTCGGATGTTTTAAGTCGTCCGGTTGATGTTTCGAAATACGACCTGATTTATGCAGGCGCCCAGAAAAACCTTGGTCCTTCTGGCGCCACACTGGTTATCGTTAAAAATGATGCACTCGGTAAAGTAAGCAGGAAAATCCCGACAATTCTCGATTATAAAGTGCATATCGAAAATGAATCGATGTTCAATACACCAGCAACTGTTTCGGTTTACGGATGTTTGCTGACATTGAGATGGTTAAAGGAAAACGGCGGCCTTGCAGCAATGGAAAAAACCAACATTGAAAAGGCAAAGATTTTGTACGATGAAATCGACCGGAATAAAATGTTCCAGGCTACTGTACCAAATCCGGGAGACCGCTCACGCATGAATGTCACTTTTGTGATGACACCTGAATATGCCCAGTTCGAAAAAGAGTTCGATACATTTTCAACGTCACAGGGAATGGTCGGATTAAAAGGGCATCGCTCTGTCGGAGGTTTCAGGGCCTCGTTGTATAATGCTTTGCCGGTTGAAAGTGTTAAGGCGCTTGTTAAGACTATGCAGGAATTTGAATCGACAAAATAAAA
>JBBIPU010000007.1:20568-38934 GCA_037442685.1 Draconibacterium sp.
ATGGCAACAATAAAACCATTTAAAGGGCTGCGGCCGAAAAAGGAAATAGTGGAAGAACTGGCATGTCTGCCTTACGATGTAATGAACTCTGTAGAGGCTGCAAAAATGGCCGAAGGAAAAGAAAAATCGTTGTTAAGAATAACAAAGGCAGAAATTGAATGCCCCGGAGTTGAAGATATTCATTCTGAAACGGTTTACAACAAATCAGTTGAGAACTTCAGGAAATTCCAGGAAAAGGGATGGCTTGTTCAGGACGATGAGGCAAAATTCTATATTTATGCGCAAACAATGAAAGGCCGCACACAGTATGGTATTGTTGGAGCGGCTGCCTGTGCCGATTACGAGAATGGAATAATAAAAAAGCACGAACTTACGCGGCCCGAAAAGGAAGAAGACCGCATGGTGCTTACCCGTTACCTGAATGCCAATATCGAACCGGTTTTCTTTGCTTACAGGGCAGTTCCCGAAATTGACAATATTGTGAAATCGATTACTGATCAAAAAAAGCCCGATTACGATTTTACCGCTGACGATGGATTTGGTCATCATTTCTGGGTAATCAACAACGAGGAAACAAATCGAAAAATCGAAAAACTCTTTGCCGAAAAAGTGCCGTTTACCTACGTTGCCGACGGTCACCACCGGACAGCGGCAGCAGCAAGGATCGGGATTGAAAAAACAGCACAGAATCCCAAGCACCAAGGCGATGAAGAATATAATTTCTTTATGGCAGTCCATTTTCCCGATGATCAGTTGCAGATTATGGATTATAACCGGCTGGTAACCGATCTGAACGGACTGACTGAAGATCAGTTTCTTGAAAAACTTAAAAAAGGTTTCGAAGTCGAAAAAGCCGGAAAAGAAATTTACAAACCGGCGAAACTTCACGAGTTCAGCCTCTATTTGTCCGGCAACTGGTATAAACTGAATGCAAAACCGGGAACATACAACGATAATGATCCGATCGGTGTGCTTGACGTTACCATTCTGTCGCACCAGGTTTTGGATCCGATCCTCAATATAAAAGACCTGCGGACTTCGAAACGAATTGATTTCGTTGGTGGAATCCGTGGATTGGATGAACTGAAACGCCGTGTGGATTCAGGTGAAATGAAAGCTGCTTTTGCCTTGTTCCCGGTTTCAATGAAACAGCTCATTGATATTGCTGACAGCGGAAATATTATGCCGCCGAAAACCACCTGGTTCGAGCCAAAACTGAGATCAGGTTTGGTAATTCATAAACTTGATTAAACTTCATTTGGATTTGAAAAGTTAATTTACCAGCCAATTACTAAAAATTGGAAAGCTAATTAATTCCTGAAGAAATCATTACTTCTAAAATTTATCTTATCAGGGGTGAAAAAGTAATGCTTGACAGAGATTTGGCGGACCTTTTTGAAATAAAGGCAATTCGCTTACGGGAACAGGTAAAAAGAAACATTGATAAATTTCCGGTTAATTTTATGTTTCAAATTACAAATGAAGAGGTTGAACTTATGGTATCGCAAAATGCGATACCTTCAAGACAGCAACTTGGGGGAGCCCTTCCGTTTGTTTTTACTGAATATGGAGTTTTGCAATTAGCTAATGTTTTAAGAAGCGGCAGGGCAACCCAAATGAGCATAAAAATTATTGAAGTTTTTGTGAAAATGAGTCAAATGCTGACTGATACGCTTGTTTTAAAACTGGATGTGGAAGAAATAAAAAGAAGACTTTCAAATCACGATAAAAATCTGGAATTGGTATTTAACTATCTTGACGAGTTGATGGAAAAACAGGAAAAACCTGAAGAACGGAAACTAATAGGATTTAGAAGAAAGGATGAGGATTAAGTATTTATTCCGTTAATTGTGCCATTTAGTTTTCGGTTTCAGAATTCTGAATCTGAACAAATAATTTTAGAGTTCCCGGGAAAATCATTCCGGGATTTTTTGTTTTTGCATATTTTAAAACCTGTTTCTGAAACATTCACCTGAATTTAAAAATAACTAACTTCAACGGTTTTAAAAAGATTGAATATGGATCTGGAAAACATAACACTTTCTAAAATTTATAAGCGACAGAAAACCGACCGCGATATTTTTCAGGAACTGATGCCAACCAAGGTTAAAGAAGTTTTATTGTTTGCAACGCTTTATGATTCATATTCAATAGTTCGAGAAGGTCAGTTCAGCGATAAGATTTTTGGCGAATATTTACAGCTCAATCTTTATGCTGCACCGCGTTTTACAGGGGTAAACTCGAAAGAGGATGCGCTGAATGCATTAAAACGCAACGATTACGATCTGATAATTGTGATGGCCGGCGTTGATAAAGTTGCCCCGGTTGAAACGGCCCGCGAAATGTACAATATCAAACCAAATATTCCGCAATTGCTTTTGGTGAACAACAACGCCGATCTGCTTTATTTTAAAAGGCAGGTCAAAAAGCTCGATTTCATCGACCGTGTTTTTGTGTGGAACGGAAACTCGAATGTATTTGTGGCAATGATGAAATACATTGAGGATAAAAAGAATGTGGCTTTTGATACAAAACTGGGCAATGTCCGTGTCATTCTTCTTGTTGAGGACAGTGTTCAGTATTATTCAAGATACCTGCCAGTGCTCTACACCACTGTTATGACTCAAACACAGGCACTTGTAAAGGAAGATGCAACCGATGAACTGCACAAGATATTAAAGATGAGGGCGCGGCCTAAAGTGTTGCTCGTCAGTACTTATGAAGAGGCGATACAGATTATTAACAACTATAAAAAAAATATTCTCTGTGTTATTTCGGATGTGAAATTTGAGCGGAATGGCATTGATGACGATGATGCTGGCATCGATTTGCTGAAATACTGTTCTGAGTCGTTTAAATATTCAACGCCGTTGTTGTTACAGTCTCACGATATTTCGAATGCCAGCCGGGCGAGGAGTGTCGGCGCCGATTTCATCAATAAAAATTCCGAAAGTTTGTCGATGGACATTCTGAATTTTTTATACCGGCGGTTAGGTTTTGGTAATTTCATTTTTAAAGGTCAGGATGGCAAACCACTGGCAGAAGCGGGCAATCTCGATTCGTTTCAGAAACTTTTCAGGGTGGTGCCGGCTGAAGCGCTTTTGTACCACGGGAGCAGAAACTCGTTTTCCACCTGGCTGATGGCCCGTGGAGAAATAAACATGGCCGAAAAACTGCGTCCGGTAAAAACCAAAGATTTTAAGTCGGCTGAAGAATTGAGGCAGTTTTGTCTGAATACTTTTAAAGAGGTCAGGTTTGAAGAATTAAAAGGTACTATTGTTAATTTCAGTCCGGCTATGGTACACTCCAACCAGTTGATTGTAAGGCTGGGCAAAGGTTCGCTGGGTGGCAAGGGTCGCGGCATTGCATTTATCTGTCATTTTATTGAGAACATCAATTTCAGAAAATATATCCCGAACCTGAACATCCGCATTCCGGCAACAGCAGTGCTTGGAGCATTGGAATTCGACAAGTTTGTGGAAATAAACAATTTATACGATCATATTTATTCATTGAACGATTACGGGTCGATTCGCAATCATTTTCTTGAATCGGAATTTGATGAGGAAACCGTTGCACGTTTAAAAGCTTACCTGAAAGAGATGGACAAACCACTTGCCGTAAGGTCATCGGGTTTGTTTGAGGATTCTTTGTTACAGCCTTTTTCAGGTGTTTATGCAACTTATCTGATTCCAAATAATCACCCCGATTTTTCTGTGCGCTACCGTCAGCTCGAAACCGCAATCAAACTGGTTTACGCAAGTATTTTTACCGAATCGGCCCTTGAATATTTCGATGCGGTAAAATATAAAATTGAAGAGGAAAAAATGGCGGTGGTCATCCAGGAGGTGGTTGGCCGCGAACACAACGGCAAGTATTATCCGGGAGTTTCGGGCGTGGCACAATCGTACAATTATTATCCGGTTTCGCACATGAAACCTGAAGATGGATTTTCAGTAGCGGCTGTCGGTTTGGGAATGTATGTTGTGGGCGGTGAGAATTCGTACAGGTTTTGCCCTCTTTATCCAAACATAGTCCCGTTTTCGTTAGAGGAACAGGTCAGGAATACGCAGAAGACTTTTTACTCAATGGATCTGACAAATTCAGATATCGATCTGGTTGCGTTTGGCGAGGATGCATCAATTAAAAAATATAAACTGATTGATGCTGAAATTGATGGTACTTTGGAACATCTTGCATCAACTTATGATAAAGAGAATGATGACCTGGTTCCCGGAATTGCACAGAAAGGATTAAGAGTTGTAAACTTTGCCGATCTCCTGAAATATAATTACATCCCCTTTGCCGAAACTTTACAGGTTCTTTTAAAGCTGTTTAAGGAAGCAATGGGATCGCCGGTTGAAATTGAATATGCTATCGATCTGGAACCTTCTGAAAACGGATTGCCTACCTTTTATTTATTACAGATAAAACCGCTGATCAGGCACGAGGAAGAAGTGGAAATAGATTTGGACGGAGTTGATCCGGAAAAGGTTTTTATGTACGCCGAACATGGAATGGGAAACGGGAAATTAAACACCATTTACGACGTGGTTTATGTTGATCCTGAAAAGTTTGACAAATTGAAAACCAGGCAGATTGCGCATGAAATAAGTGAGATAAACCGTTTTTTTGAAGCTTCGGGAAAAGATTACATTTTAATTGGCCCCGGCAGGTGGGGATCGCGCGACCCGTTTACCGGGATTCCTGTTTTATGGGCGAATATTTCGAAAGCTCACATCATTGTTGAAATGGGACTTCCTGAATTTCAGATTGATGCTTCGCTGGGTTCACACTTTTTTCATCATGTAACTTCAATGAATGTGGGTTATTTTTATGTCCCGTTCAATTCTCAGAATTCGAAAATAAAAATGGAAGCTTTAAAACAACAGAAAGTCATCCGCGAAACAGAGTTTGTAAAACATGTTGAATTTAATAAGCCACTGACTGTTTTAATGAACGGGAGAGAAAGAAAGGCGTTGATTCACTGTTAATAAAGAAGGTTTTCATAAAAGCGGAATATTAACTATCTGACTGAATTACTTAACAATTATAAAAATCGATTTATTAAAAATTACCAATTAAAAGGTTGTGTGTTAATTTATTTTCAAACTGTTGTCAAATACATTTCTAAAATAATTGCAATCACGTTTTAAAATTATCTTTGTACACTGGAAAATTTTTTCAATGTAAAGAGACCAAAAAACTTAGATTAATAAACAATTTAATATAAACCGTAACTAAAAGTTACATTAAAAATTTCAGCATATGAGTTTAACTTTTTTTCTAGTCCCGATTTCATCGGCGCTGGCATTGTTTTTTGCCTGGTATTTTTTTAAGACCATGATGAAAAGTTCGGAAGGAACTGACACAATGAAGCGAATCGCATTGTATGTGCGAAAAGGAGCAATGGCTTATCTTAAACAGCAATACCGGGTGGTTACAATAGTTTTTATAATCATTACAGTAATTTTTGCATTGATGGCCTACGTGCTGGGTATTCAGAATCCATGGGTGCCATTTGCTTTTCTGACAGGTGGGTTTTTCTCAGGTTTGGCGGGATTCTTTGGTATGAAGACTGCAACCTATGCTTCTGCCCGTGCCGCCAATGCAGCACAACATTCTCTGAATGCCGGTTTACAGCTTGCATTCCGTTCGGGGGCAGTAATGGGTTTGGTTGTTGTTGGTTTAGGTTTACTCGATATTTCAATCTGGTTTTTTGCGTTGCAGTTTATTATCGGAGCCTTGGATCATACTACAAACTCCCTGATAGCTTCTGATCCGGGGATGAAACTTATTATTATTACCACCACCACGCTTACCTTTGGAATGGGAGCATCTACACAGGCGTTGTTTGCGCGTGTTGGCGGAGGTATTTTTACCAAAGCAGCCGATGTGGGCGCTGACCTGGTTGGTAAAGTAGAGGCTGGTATCCCGGAAGATGATCCCCGTAATCCGGCAACCATTGCTGACAATGTTGGCGACAACGTAGGAGACGTTGCGGGCATGGGTGCTGACCTTTACGAATCATATTGCGGTGCTATTCTTTCAACTGCTGCTTTGGGGGCCACTGCATTTGCTTCATTAGGTACTGACGTGCAGTTTAATGCAGTAATTGCACCAATGGTAATAGCGGCAATCGGAATACTTCTTTCAATAGCCGGTATTTTTATGGTGAAAGCGAAGGAAGGTGCGTCTCAAAAGCAACTGCTCAATGCTTTGAGTCGTGGTGTAAATTTCAGTTCTGTCTTTATTGCTTTGTTCTCGTTAATCGTTCTGTATTATTTAAATATACCGAATTATTTTGGAATATGGGGATCAATGATGGCAGGTCTCGTTGGTGGTATTGGCATTGGAAAAATTACTGAATACTTTACGTCTTCAGGATATAAACCTACTCAGCGCATTGCCGATTCAAGTAAAACAGGACCGGCAACTGTAATTATTTCAGGCATCGGAACGGGAATGATCTCAACTGCCATTCCGGTGATTATTGTTGGAACTTCAATAATTCTTGCTTTCCTTTTTGCTTCTAAATTTCAATTTGATAACATTAGCATGGGCCTTTACGGCATTGCAATTGCAGCTGTTGGGATGCTTTCAACACTTGGTATAACTCTTGCAACCGATGCTTATGGTCCGATAGCAGATAATGCAGGTGGAAATGCTGAAATGAGTGGTTTAGGTAAAGAAGTTCGTCAAAGAACGGATGCACTCGATTCGCTTGGAAATACTACTGCAGCTACTGGTAAAGGATTTGCCATTGGTTCGGCAGCTTTAACGGCACTTGCACTGTTAGCTTCCTATATAGAAGAGGTAAAAATTGCCATTGCCCGTCTTCCTGAGAAAGCAGCAGCTTTTGCAGAACAAATGCATGTTGACATTCACAAAGCGACGGTTACAGATATGATGACTTATTTTAAGGTTGATTTAATGAATCCACGCGTACTTGTTGGTGCATTTATTGGTTCAATGGCAGCTTTCCTGTTTTGCGGATTAACAATGAATGCTGTTGGACGTGCTGCGCAAAGCATGGTGGAAGAAGTTCGGCGTCAGTTCCGCGAAATAAAAGGCATTCTCGAAGGTAAAGCTGAACCTGACTATGCACGGTGTGTTGAAATTTCTACAAAAGGTGCACAAAGTGAGATGTTATTTCCATCGTTACTTGCAATTCTTATTCCGGTGGCCACAGGTATTATTTTTGGAGTTTCAGGGGTTGCTGGTTTATTGTTGGGGAGCACTTCGACAGGATTTATTTTGGCAATATTTATGGCAAATTCAGGTGGTGCCTGGGATAATGCAAAAAAATATATTGAGGAAGGTCATCATGGAGGTAAAGGCTCGGTAAGCCATAAAGCCGCAGTAGTTGGTGATACAGTCGGAGATCCATTCAAAGATACTTCAGGCCCTTCGTTAAATATCCTGATTAAACTGATGAGTATGGTATCGATTGTAATGGTCGGATTAACTGTTGCTTACAGTTTGATGTAATATTTAGTAATTCATTAATAAAAACCATTTGCCGGTTATTTAACCACAAATGGTTTTTTTTATGCTTTTTTATTTTTATCATTAAAATTTAAATTGGTTCTTGAACAAAATAACTCTAATTTTAGTTTCTCTAATTAAAACAGATAAAATCAATAAAAATCAATAATTATGGCAGATCTTTCGACAACCTACATGGGCATTAAACTAAAAAACCCACTTATCCTTGGAGCCAGTAACCTTGTAACCAAACCTGAAACAATAAAACAAATCGAAAATGCCGGTATTGGAGCAATTGTTTACCGGTCGCTGTTCGAAGAACAAATTCAGTTGGAAAACCTGCAGATGGATGAAGATCTTTCGGAATATGAAAACCGTAATGCAGAAATGACAAAACTGTTCCCCGGACTTGAACATGGCGGACCTAAAGAGCACCTCTATTATGTCGAAAAGTTGAAAAAAAGCGTTAATGTTCCGGTTTTTGCCAGTTTGAATGCTATTTATGAACCTACCTGGGTTGAATACGCCAAGGAATTGGAAAAAACCGGCGTTGACGGGCTCGAACTGAATTTATATGCAGTGCCGGGCTATTTCGAAGTTACAGGCCAGTCGATTGAAGACAAACAGGTTCAGATTGTAAAGGCGGTTAAAAAAGCAGTTAAAATCCCGGTAAGTGTCAAAATAAGTTTGTTTTACACCAATCCGCTCAATTTTATTAAAAAGATTGACGAGGCTGGCGCTGACGCTTTTGTTCTTTTTAACCGTTTTTTCCAGCCCGAAATTGACATTGAAAAAGAAGATTATTATTATCCATGGGAATTAAGTAACCCAAAAGACCACATGCTCACTTTAAGGGCAGCCGGTTTGCTTTATGGAAACACAAGCGGAAGCGTTTGTGCAAGCCGCGGAATTTACGACGGAAGCGATGTTCTTAAAATGATTCTTGCGGGCGCCGACGCTGTTCAGATTGTGAGCACTGTGTACAAAAATCATCCTTCGGTGGTTTCGGAGATTTTAGACGAGATGAACCGCTGGATGGATAATAAAGGATACAAAACTTTAGATGATTTCCGTGGAAAACTTTCGCGTAAAAACCTGAAAGATCCTTTTGTATATCAACGTGCACAATATGTTGAAATACTTTCTAAATCGGATACGATTTTCAAAAAATACCCGATGGTGTGATCATCTCTCAGGAGTAAAATATTTAGAATGGAACAGGAGCCGGTGTGGTTCCTGTTTTTATTTCTCAGGCAGGGGTTCTAGTTCTTTTGTCGATGAATATTGTTTTGCCTCTTTCCTTTTTTTTCGTTTTTCACTCCACTTGCTGATTACCTGCGATGGCGAAAAAGAATACAGTGTAATCGATGAAGCCGAAACCCGCTGAACCCTGTCTTCTGTTTTCATTAATTCCTTCATCTGTTCTTCCTCGGTAAAATTGTCTGTTGGATGTGGTCGGAAATCAAAATCAATTCTTTCCAGGTTTTTCATGGCATTATCATACTCAGTTTTCTGGCTGCCAGAAATATTGACCTGACGAATACTCACTGTATCCAATTCGAGTTGTATCACCGGATTAACCATTAAATCATAGGCAGTTACAGTTTTACGGATATAGGAAATGTGAGTGATGATTAGTGAATCTTTGGGTAATAAAGTCATATCGAAAATGCCGTTGACCCTGCTGGCGACTCTTACCAAACTCCTTGTATTATAAATGTACACATCAGTAACAGGTTTTTTGTTCGAATCTACAATCTGACCCTGCATTTGAAACTCTTCCTGTTGTGCCACGGTTTTCAGAAAAGTCAAAACAAGAATGAAAAGTACAATCAGTTTCATGATCAAATTATGTAATACGAAGTTCGTAAATAAGCTGATAATTCAGTAAAAAAATAATTTAAATGATGTTAACATGAAAAAAAACCTTAACGGTGCCCGAATGTTAAGGATTCAGAAAAAAATATACCGCAATTGTATTCCGCATTAAACTTCCTGAACAATTAAATGTATTCCACTTTCACTTTTTTAAAGAATTTCAGCCTTAAAATCTGGACAATCCGTTTTATCACATACTTGCGCAGTTCAAGTTCAATAGGTTGTTCGGGGTCCTGGTGAGCCCAGTTGATCCTTGTTCCGACGAGAATGTCGATAACATCGTGTTGCAGAAGCAATTTGACAATTTCTTCCGGAGGCGAATCTCCCAAACGGGTTTCGCTGTCATAATTTTCAAGAATATCTTCCACTTTTCCAAGGGTAAGAATTCCTTCGGTGATCAGTTCAAAACCTTCCATTTCTGTGGCAGGTGGCAACGCGTGCGCTTCCTTTTTTATATGCTGAATTTTGACTTCGAGGTTTAATTCACGGGCAATGATTTCGGCGGTTGTCCCCCCGCAGATTATTTTTTTGCCCTGGAAATTTTTTATTCTGCCAACAAAATCGAAGTCTTTGATTTTATAAAACGGCGGACCGGTGATCAGCATGAATTTTCGTGGTTCCCTGAAATAAATCACGCCACAGGTTGCATCATCCTTCATGTCGAAATTGTCGTTCATGGCAGCCTGGTTAATTATTTTACGGGCAAGTTTGGTGGCCGAAATGTCGTGCATCCTGTTGATCTGGCCAAGTGAGAATTCCTCCACTTTATCGAGTCCCCAGCCCATCGAAAACTGGCTGCTGCCAAGGCCCGACTGAGTTATTCCATCCGATAAAAAAATCAGCCGGTCTTCCTTTAAAGCAGTGAATTCGCGACAGCGCAACAATTTTCCCAGGTTTTCCTCCCCCCTGATTTTCAATTCGTATTCAACGGGCAGAAACGATTTCCCGTTTCTTAATATCAACACCCGTGGATTGTCGTAATTGGTGATGCGCACACGGCGGTCGGGATCGAGTTCGATGATGGTAAAAGTTGCATAATTTTCCTTACCGTCGCTGCTTTTCGGGAGGGCATTCATGATAATGCGGGTGGCAATTTCGGGTTTGGTGTGCATTTTTGTATATTTCACGGCCATGGTGGCCGTTAAAGTTGCCAGTACACTGGCTTTGATTCCGTGCCCAATCCCGTCGCTCATCACAAGAATATGGCGGCCTTCGCCACGACTCATATCCGACAGAAAAACATCGCCGCAGGCAATTTCACCTTTTGGTTTTTTTTGCTGAACATCTATTTCAACGTGAAATTCAGAATTATTCGTCGTCGTCATACCTGTACGATTCAATGATTGAATTGAGCAGTTCTTCGATTTCTGCAGCATTTTCGCCTAAAAGAAATGCAATTTTCTGCACCATCCCGATATTTTGCCGGTTAATGCGCTGTGCCCGGTTTATAATTTCATCGCGGACGAGTTTCGGGGCCGACATATCCCTGATTACCGCACCAACGACCTTGTTTTTGTACAAAGTGATTACGGAAATATGAAGAAGTTTATTCTGAAATTTAAAATCCCGTTCGAGGATTTCTTCGCCCGAAACCATAATACTGCTCAGCATTTTGAAAATCAGTTCGGGAACCAGTCCCTGCACTGCTGCTCCTTTTAGTCCAGGGATAGTTTCGTACAGTTCATGGGTTTCTTCGCCCATTAAACCTGCAAAGCTTTCATTCGAATCGACCACTTTGTAATTGCTGTCGATAATAACAATTCCAACACTGATCTTGTGCAGCATGTACGACGAAACTTCCAGCGATTCCTGTGCTTTTTCGAGTCTTTTCTGCGTTTTTTTCAGTTCGGTGATGTTATTGATCGACCCGACAATTCCGATTATTTCGTTGTCGTTATTCCTGATTACAGCTTTGTTCAGAATTACATCGTGCGAACTCCCGTCTTTGTGTTTGATCTGCGTTTCGTAAACCTGCTCGTCGGGATTCTGCAAAAGTTCCTGGTCGTGCTGGTAATATGATTCGGCTGTTTCCCTGGCATGGATATCAAACAAAGATTTGCCGATAATATCAGCTTTTGTGCGGCCTGTGAATTTTTCGTGAGCTTTGTTGCACATCCTGTAAACACCTTTCAGATCGCGGTAAAAAATCGGGATTGGAAGTGCATCAATCAGTTTCTGGTGAAATTCAGGGTCTTCTATGTTTTCCTTGAATATTGAATTTTTATCGTAAATCATGATCCTTTTATTATCTTAACAAAGCTGAAAAGTAAGGAAATTAAGCCTATCCTTCAACTTATTTTTGATGTTTAAAAAATAGTTATGAAGTGATTTCAGATTACAATTTTAAGTTCAGGTCATCTATCTTTGTATAGAAAACTTTAAAAAATTCAAACCAAAAATTGAACCTGTGAAAATAACCGGAATCATAAAACTGATCGAAGCCCGTATTGTTGCGGGCAATGCCGATAATCCGGTAAACATCGAACGGGCATTCAGTTCCGATTTAATGAGCGATGTATTAACCCTCGACGATCATTATATTGTACTGATTACCGGACTTGCCAATGTACAATTAATAAGGACAGTGGAAGTTGCAGACGTTCCGGTGGTAATTCTTTGCCGCAATAAAAAGGCAACTTCTGAAATGATTGAGTTGGCGAACGAAAACGGCATTGTACTGCTCGAAACGCCATTTTCTATTTTCAGGGTAAGTGGTGTGCTTTTTCAGAATGGATTAAAACCATTGTACTGATGGTCGGGAAAATGGTATTCAACATTATTGGCGGCGATTTTAACAAGGCTGGAATAGCTTCGAGCAAAGTCAAGAAAAAATTAAAGCAATCAGGTATTGAACCTGCAGTAATAAAACGGGTAGTTGTAGCAACATACGAGGCAGAACTGAATGTGGTCGCTCATGCAAGCAGCGGAAAAATGGCCGTGATTGTTGACGCGGATTACATTTCGGTAACCGTTTCGGATTGCGGTCCCGGCATCGAAAATATTGAAAAAGCCATGGAAGCGGGATTTTCAACTGCCTCGAAAAAAGTTCGCGAAATGGGATTTGGCGCCGGAATGGGATTGCCAAATATTAAAAAAAACACCGACGAACTGCACATTGAAAGCAAAGTGGGTGAAGGGACAACACTTACATTTACGATTTATTATTGATTATTTCATTTACTAAACAGAATTAAAAAGACAGAAATGAAAGTTACAGATTTGGTAAAGGATTTCGGGTTGAAGATCTTTTCGGGTGAGGCAGGATTGAGTAACGAAGTTTCGGGCGGTTACGTATCCGATTTATTAAGCGATGTAATGGGATTTGCCCGTGAAAACCAGGTTTGGATTACTTTGCAAACTCACCAGAATGTGATTGCGATTGCCTCTTTAAAAGATATTGCAGCGGTAATTCTGGTAAAAGGGTTGCACCCCGATCCGGAAACTTTGACACACAGCGTTGAAGAAGGAATCCCTTTATTAGGAACAGAAATGGAAACATTTGAAATGGCTGGAAAACTTTACAGGGTACTAAATGCGTGATTGAGTGAATGGGTAAATGTGTTATTGAGTTAATGTGTGAATGCGTGAATGTGTGACTGAGTGATTGCGTAAAAAAAAAGTGGAAGGAGCTTGAATGATTATTGTTAATAAGTGGTTTAGAAAATAAACTTATTTTGATTACCACCTGTCTCAGTACTCAGTACTCAGTACTAACTACTCAATACTAACGAAATGAACGATTACAGGGCCGATTTACATATCCACACTTTACTTTCGCCCTGTGCCGATCTGGAAATGACCCCTGCAAATATTGTACGAAAGGCAAAAAAATCGGGGCTGAAAATTGTCGGAATTACCGATCACAACTCAACGAAAAATGCTTTGCTGGTTAAAAAGCTGGCGCAGGAAGAAGGTATTTTTGTTTTGACCGGCGCTGAAGTTACAACCCGGGAAGAAGTACATTGTCTGGCGTTTTTCGAATTCGAAAGTCAGCTTGAACAGTTTCAGCAATTTCTGGATAAATACAAAACGGTAATTCCCAATCCTGACGGTCATTTCGGATATCAACCTGTAATTGATGAGAATGAAAACATTCTTGAACTGGTTCCTTATTATCTTCCGGCAGCTTTAAAAAAAGGAATCGTTGAAATTCAGCATTCAGTTGAATTGTTGAATGGCATTTTTATCCCTGCACATGTCGATCGTTCATTTGCCGGACTTTTTGCTCAGCTCGGATTCATTCCTCCGGGATTAAAATTCGATGCAATGGGCATTTCGAGATATAGTTCAGAAAAAGATGTTCGAAAACATTATGTTTTAGAAAAGGAAATCACCCTGATTTGCAATTCCGATGCTCATTATTTGCAACAAATTGGCGAAATTTATACATTATTTCATCTTAATGAAATCAGTTTTTCAGAGGTTAAAATGGCTCTGAATCAGAAAGATGGAAGATATGTAAAATTAGCATGAAAACTTTGTCGGACCATATTCTGGATATTGTTCAAAACTCCCTTAACGCAAAATCAACATTGATTGAAATCATCATTCAAACAGACAAAAACACCGATCTTTGTACCGTTAAAATTAAAGACAATGGTTGCGGGATGAGCGGCGAGACTTTACTGAGGGCAACCGATCCGTTCTTTACAACCAGGAAAACCCGGAAAGTAGGGCTGGGCTTGTCGCTGTTAAAACAAAATGCCGAAATGGCAAACGGAAAATTCAGTATTCAGTCGGAACCTGGCAAAGGGACAACAGTTGAAGCTGTTTTTCAGTTGTCGCACATCGACAGGCCCGAGTTGGGAGATATCTGGAATACGCTTTATCTGAGCATGTTGAGTAACGAAAACGTGGAATTCGTATATGAACATCAGACGGATAAGGGTTTATTTAAAGTTAGTTCAGCAGAAATTAGAAAAAGCATTGACGGAGTTTCGCTGCAGCAACCGGAAATAAGAAGAGCAATAACCGATTTTTTAGAAAACAATATTAAAAACGTTCAATAACCTTTTATTCAATAATTACTGACCATGTCAAAAATAACATCATTGGCCGACCTTAAAAGAATTAAGGATGAGGTACAATCGAAAATGAAATTGCGCGAAAACAGCAATAATCCTGACCAGGTTGTTCAGATTAAAGTTGGGATGGCAACCTGCGGAATTGCTTCGGGCGCAAAAGAAACCATGAAATATTTTGTGGAAAATCTTGAACAGGAAGCTGTTGACGCCGTAGTTACTCAAACCGGTTGCATGGGTTTCTGCTATGCTGAACCAACGGTCGAGGTCATCCTGCCGCAACGCGAACCGGTTATTTTCGGCTTTGTAAATAAAAATAAGGCCCAGGAAATAATCGATGTTTACATTAAAAAGGGCGAACTCGTTGACGGAATTATCCCGGTGAATTTCAAAACTATTGACGATTGAAAACCTTCAAATTACGAATTATGACCGATTACAGAATGCATATCCTCATTTGTGGGGGAACCGGGTGCAAAGCTTCTGCAAGCAACGAAATCAGGGACAAACTGAACTATTTTATCAGCGAGTTTGATCTTGAAGATGAAGTTCAGGTGGTGCTTACCGGATGTTTTGGCTTCTGCGAGAAAGGGCCAATTGTAAAAATTCTGCCCGACAATACTTTTTATGTAAGCGTTACTCCTGCCGATGCCGAAGAAATAATCAAGGAACATGTTCTGAAAGGACGTCCTGTTCAGCGCCTGCTTTACAAGGATCCGGTTACCGGAGAAAGTATCGGCGATGCAAAAGGAATGGATTTTTATAAGAAACAGATCAGGATTGCGCTGAGGAACTGCGGATTTATCAATCCTGAAAATATTGATGAATATATTGGCCGCGATGGTTACCAGGCTTTGGGAAAATGTCTGACCGAATGCACTCCTGCCGAGGTGGTTAAAGAAATTAAAGATTCAGGTTTGAGGGGCCGCGGAGGTGGTGGCTTCCCCACCGGTTTAAAGTGGGAAATAACCAGTAAAGTTGAAGCCGACAAAAAATATGTTGTGTGCAATGCCGACGAAGGTGATCCCGGTGCATTTATGGACCGCTCGATCCTTGAAGGCGACCCGCATTCGGTGATTGAAGCCATGGCAATTTGTGGTTACTGCATTGGCGCCGATACAGGCCTGGTATATATCAGGGCCGAATATCCTTTGGCAATCGAAAGGTTGAAAATCGCACTTCAGCAGGCTGAGGAATATGATTTGCTGGGCGATAAAATTATGGGGACAGGTTTTAATTTCAGGATTGAATTGCGTTACGGTGCGGGAGCTTTTGTGTGCGGCGAAGAAACCGCGCTCATTCATTCGATGGAGGGTTTGCGCGGCGAACCAACGGTAAAACCGCCGTTCCCGTCAGTTTCAGGATACATGGGAAAACCGACCAATGTAAACAATGTTGAAACTTTCGCGAATATCCCTGTAATTATAAATAAGGGAGCGAACTGGTTTAATAAAATAGGTACCGAAAAATCAAAAGGGACCAAAGTTTTTGCACTGGCAGGCAAAATTAATAACGTGGGATTGATCGAGGTTCCGATGGGCACAACTTTGAGGGAAGTGATTTACGACATCGGTGGTGGAATGAAGGATGGAAAACAGTTTAAATCGGTGCAAACCGGAGGTCCTTCCGGCGGATGCCTTACCCGAGATTTTCTCGATACTCCGATCGATTATGAAAATCTGATTGCTGCCGGTTCAATGATGGGTTCGGGTGGAATGATCGTGATGGATGAAGATGATTGCATGGTTGCAATCGCCAAATTCTATCTCGAATTCACTCTTGAAGAATCGTGCGGAAAATGCAATCCGTGCCGTATCGGAAACAAAAGGTTATTCGAGATTCTGAATAAAATCACGCAGGGAAAGGGTACAATGGAAGACATCGACAAACTGAAGCTTTTGAGCAATGTGATCAAGGATACTTCACTTTGCGGTCTGGGACAGTCGTCGCCAAATCCGGTACTTTCAACCATTGCCAATTTCGAAAATGAATACCTGGCGCATGTTCAGGATGGAAAATGCCCGGCAGGTCAGTGTAAATCGCTTCTACGATACGAAATTGTTGAAGAATTGTGTACAGGTTGTACCTTGTGTTTCCGCAATTGTCCAGTTGGCGCAATAACCGGTGAACGAAGAGTGCCGCATTTTATCGATCAGGCGCTTTGCATCAAATGTGGAGTCTGTCTCGAAAAATGTAAATTCAATGCAATTACCCTTAATTAAGCAAAAACGATGGAAGTAATAAATCTGATAATTGATAATAAACCAGTTGTGGTGAAGAAAGGAACTACAATTCTGGAAGCGGCAAAGGGAATCGGGGTGCATATTCCTACTCTTTGCTACATGAAACTTGAAGACCTGAATATTGAAAATAAACCGGGAGGTTGCAGAATTTGTGTTGTTGAAGTCAACGGACGCAGAAATCTTGCTCCGGCATGTTGCACCGATGTATTCGAAGGAATGGTGGTTAATACTCATTCAATCAGGGCAATAAATGCAAGAAGAACTGTAATGGAACTCATTCTTTCCGATCATCCGGCCGATTGTCTGATCTGTGCCAAGTCGGGTAACTGCGATCTGCAGAACATGGCACATTATCTTGGCATCAGAAAAATCAATTACCCCGGAGAACAGTCGCATTACCGGGAAGATACCTCACCCGCGATCATCCGCGAGGTTGACAAATGTATCATGTGCCGCCGGTGCGAAATGATGTGCAACGAGGTGCAGACTGTTGGTGTACTATCCGCGATAAACCGTGGTTTTAACTCGGTTGTGGCTCCCGCTTTCGAAATGAATCTCGACCATTCGGTTTGTACATATTGCGGCCAGTGTGTGGCAGTTTGTCCGACCGGCGCCTTGACCGAGGTTGACGATACAGGAAAAGTAATCAGGGTGCTTTCCGATCCGAAAAAAACAGTGGTAGTTCAGACAGCTCCGGCGGTGAGGGCAGCCCTGGGCGAAGAATTCGGCATGGAACCGGGAACCCTGGTAACCGGAAAACTGGCTGCAGCATTGCGTCGTCTGGGTTTCGATTATGTTTTCGACACCGACTTTGCAGCAGACCTGACAATTATGGAAGAGGGAACAGAATTGCTCGACCGGATTGGCAAACATCTGGCAGGCGATAAAAATGTCAAACTGCCGATTTTAACATCATGTTGTCCGGCCTGGGTGAAATTCTTCGAACATCAGTTTCCCGATATGATCGATATACCTTCAACTGCGCGATCACCGCAGCAAATGTTCGGATCGATCGCAAAAACTTATTTTGCCAATAAACTGGGCATTAAACGAGAAGATCTTGTTGTGGTTTCGATAATGCCTTGTGTTGCCAAAAAATATGAATGCGGCCGCGATGAATTCAAAGTGAATAAAAATCCCGACGTGGATTATGCACTTACTACCCGTGAACTGGCGGCTTTAATCAAGATATCGAATATCAATTTCAATACACTGCCCAATGAAGAATTCGATAATCCGCTTGGAGAATCAACCGGTGCAGGAGTAATTTTCGGTACAACTGGCGGTGTTATTGAAGCTGCCGTAAGAACCGCTTATGAAATATTTACAAGAAAAGAACTTCCACGTCTGGATTTTGAAGAACTGAGGGGAATGGAAGGGATAAGAAAAGCCACGATCGATTTTGGCGGGACTCCAATCAACATCGGAATTGCACACGGTCTTGGAAACGCCAGAAAGCTGCTGGAAGAAATTCAGGCGGGGAAAAGTGAATTCCATGCCATTGAAATAATGAGTTGCCCGGGTGGTTGCATTGGTGGCGGGGGTCAGCCTTACCACCATGGAAATGCTGAAATATTGAAAAAACGCCAGAGGGCCATTTACGAGGAAGACGGCAAAAAAGCGATCCGCAAATCGCACGAAAATCCTTACATCATTAAGCTTTATGATGAATTTCTGGGAAAACCGATGAGTGAAAAGTCACACCATCTTTTGCACACTGAATATTTTGACAGAAC
>JBBIPU010000007.1:39034-61141 GCA_037442685.1 Draconibacterium sp.
TTTAAAAACTCTTCAAAATGCCAAAAATAAAATTATCAGAAAATTCAATAAACACAATTAAGGAAGTTTGCGCCGAATTTCACAATAAGGAAAGCGAACTGATAAATGTACTACACAAAGTACAGGGAAAACTCGGATACCTTCCGGCTGAAGTTCAGGAACTGATTGCCAAAGGATTAAATACATCGGTTGCCCGGGTTTACGGAGTTGTAACTTTTTACAGCTTTTTTACCATGATACCGAAAGGCGAGTACCCGATTTCGATCTGCATGGGAACTGCCTGCTACGTTCGTGGAGCCGAACAGGTTTTAAACGAATTTAAACGGCAGCTGAAAGTAGAAGTCGGCGAATCGACAAGTGATGGAAAATTTTCGTTGAACTGCCTGCGTTGTGTTGGTGCCTGCGGACTTGCACCTGTGGTTACAATCGGAGAAAAAGTTTTTGGAAGGGTAGCCCCGACACAGGTTAAAGAGATTATCGCAGAATACCGGCAGATGAACACAGCAGAAAATTTAAAATCGGCCTGAAACCTGGTACCCTGACAAAAATCTTAAAATCTGCTGAAGAGAAATGATTATAATGCCTGAAGCATAGTAATCAGTTATATTTAACATCCCGGTCAAATATAGGTGCTGATTGATTATTTGACTGGGATAAAAAATCCTCATTTTCAGCGTGGATTATTGAGCATTTGATTAATTCCATATTACTTCGGAATATTCAGTTATCTCCGTAATTTTCATTCTCTCTTTTATTATTTGTTTTTCTTTGTATATTGGTACAGAAATCAAGATTAGAAACCTTTATATGTGGCTTTTTGGTCTTCCTGGAGATAATGCCGGCAACAAACTGAACATCAATGAATTTAAGGAAATCTTTCTGGAGCTTTATCCGGGATTGTGCATTTATGCTTCAAACTATGTTAACGACATAAATATTTCAAAAGACATTGTTCAGGACGTGCTAACCCGGTTCTGGATTGAAAACGATAAGCTCACAAATAAAAATCTTGTAAAGCCTTATTTATTCAAAGCGGTAAAACACAGGGCTTTAAATCATAAAAAACGCGAAAAGAGACAAACCGGATTAGATGAAATATTTAATCACCAGAATGTGAGTCATGATTTTATCGATCATCACGATGCAATTTCATCGTTATCGTTAAAAAACCTTCGGACAGATCTTGAAAATGCCATCAGCGAATTGCCTGAACAACGTCAGCTCATTTTCAGGATGAGCCGGTTTGAAAACATGAAACATAAAGAGATTGCAGCAAAACTCAATATTTCGACAAAAACAGTGGAAACACAGATTTATCGTTCGCTACTTCACTTACACGATAAATTGCGCCATTATTTAAACGACAGGTAACTATCTGATAGTTTGAACTTTTCTAAAGTTTTTAACTTAGGAAAATTAAAAACCAAAAAAATAATGTCTTGCTGTAAGTGATTTTTTTGTTTCAGTTTCCTTAACCAAAAATCAGGAGCAATGGATGAAAATATTAAATCGCTGTTCGTTTCTTATCTTGAGAAAAATATTTCGAAAGAAGATGAGAAAATTTTGCTGCAGTGGATAAAGGACAATCCGGAAGCCCTGAAAGAATTTTGGGAGATACGCAGGTTGTGGAATCTTTCAGGTTGGGCCGGTGAAATGAATCAGGAAAATATTGAAAGCGAATGGAAGGCGTTGTTGACTAAAATTAAAAACACCAGGCCTGTCAGTCGCATTGTTCAGTTTTGGTACTGGTTGCCACGAATTGCTGCAGTATTTATTTTCGGGGTTGTATGTTCCCAGTTGTTTAACTATTTTGTAGATTTCAATACTGGCAAAAAGCTGGTTTACCAGGAAATCACAGCTCCAAAGGGTTCAAAATCAAAAATATCGTTACCCGATGGTTCAACCATCTGGTTAAATGCAGGAAGCAGTATTAAATATTCAAATGAATTTGGCTTTGGAAAACGGGAGGTGTTTTTAACTGGCGAGGCATATTTTGATGTGGTTTCGGATAAATCGAAGGTTTTTATTGTTGAAGCCTCTGATTTAATGATCAAAGCTTACGGAACTTCATTCAACGTAAAATCCTATCCCGAGGAAAATACGGTGGAAGCAACATTAATAAAGGGCAGCATCGGGGTAAAACGGATTGGTTCGAAGAATAAAAAGAACGACGAAGTAATTCTGGAACCCAATCAGAGGGTTGTTTATTACCGGCCTTCCGGTCAGACTGAAGAGGTGGGAAATGAAGATGATCTGAACCTTGCTGAAAACAAACAGATTACGGAAGTAACTGAGCCACGGAAATTGACTTACATGATAACAAAGGGAATCGATCCTGTGCCATTTACATCGTGGAAAGAAGG
Source organism: Draconibacterium sp. (assembly GCA_037442685.1). GTDB lineage: Bacteria > Bacteroidota > Bacteroidia > Bacteroidales > Prolixibacteraceae > Draconibacterium. The sequence goes on from JBBIPU010000007.1 coordinate 41,398, forward strand.
TGTATTGGTGATTAACAGTGAAACTCTCGGTGAACTTGCGGCGATACTGGAAAGAAAATATGATATGAAAATTCATTTTGAAAGTGAAAAACTGAAGGAACTGAAATTTACAGGATCGCTTAAAAATGAGACCATTGAACAGGTAATTGAAGCAATTGGAATTGCAGCTCATATAAATTACAAAATCGACAAAAGAGATATATGGTTAAGTGACATTAAATCAAACTAATTAACTTATGAAATTAAAATTACTCATTTTAGTTTTTCTTTTTGTTTCCGTGAAGGTATTTTCACAGGAGAAAATTTCGCTGAATATTGAGAATTCACCGCTCAGAGAGGTGTTTAAAACCATTCAGCAGGAAAGTGGCTATCGGTTTTTCTACAGCGACAATCTTGTTGATCTCGACAAACTGATCAGTATTCAGGCAAACAATCTTGCCATCGACGAGGTGATTAAACAGTTAGAGGGAAAGACAGCCCTGTCGTTCAGAATAATGGAGGACAAGCTGATTGTTGTTGTTCCCGCAACTGAAAAAAACCAGCCGGGTAAAATTACCGGCAAGGTAACTTCGGTTGCCGAACCCCAGGGATTACCCGGAGTTAATGTCGTTATAAAAGGAACCACAACAGGAGTGATTACAGATATTAACGGAAATTACCAGATTAACGTTCCGGATAAGAATGTGACACTTCAATTTTCGTTCATCGGGTTCCAGACCAAAGAGGTTGAAGCCGGTGGTCAAAGTACAATTGATGTGGTTTTATCCGAAGATATACAATCAATCGATGAGGTAGTTGTAACAGCCCTGGCGATTCAAAGAAATAAAGAATCGCTGGGGTATTCAATTCAGCAGGTGGGAAATGAGGAATTCACCCAGGCAAAGGAAAACAATGTAATTAACTCACTTGCCGGCAAAGTGTCCGGACTTCAGATTTCAACCACACCCTCGGGAGTCGATGGTTCCACCCGTGTTGTGCTTCGCGGCATTTCTTCTCTTTCGGGAAATAACAGACCATTAATTGTCATCGATGGTATTCCCGTTGACGGCGGAACTTTCAGCAGCGCCGGGACAAGCTCGGGTGACGACAGTAAGGACATGGGTGATGCCCTTTCCGATATCAATCCTGAAGATGTTGAATCGATGAGTGTGTTAAAAGGTGCGGGTGCTTCAGCAGCTTATGGTTCGAGAGGAGCAAACGGGGTAATTCTCATCACCACAAAAAAGGGTTTGAAAAAGAAAGGGATTGGGGTTTCCATCAGTTCAAATTTTACTTTGGAACAGGCATACATGTACCCCGATATGCAGAACGTTTACGGTCAGGGGGCATTTGGGGAATATCCCGATAATATTGAAGCCATTAAAGGGACCGAACCTTACATCTGGAGCTGGGGACCAAAAATGCAGGGGCAAACCTTTACAAGTTATCTCGGAGAACCAGCACCATTTGTGCCTCAACCAAACCCGTACAAGGAATTTTATGATAACGGTTCGTCGTTTACAAATACCGTCGCTTTCGAAGGTGGCGATGCGGTGACCAACTTCCGTGCTTCGATTACAAATCAGAACAGCACCGGAATTATCCCGAATAACACGCTAAACAAGCAAACCCTGAATTTACGCGGAGTAACAAAGCTTGGAAAAATCATCGATCTGGATGGAAAAATCACATACATTCATCATAAAGCTGAAAACAGACCGTATTTGTCAGAAAATCAGGGAAATGCCGGTTGGGCATTTAATAACATGCCTCGTAACATCAGTCTGGACGATTTGAAAAACAATACAGTTGATGAACAGGGTAACGAACTCTGGGCGTGGGACCGCACTGCGGGAAATCCATACTGGGCACTGGAAAACAAGCAGAATTTCGATACAAGGGACAGGATCCAGTCTTTACTTTCAACCAATTTCCATATTCTGGATAATCTGAATCTGCTTGCCAGATCGGGGTTTGATTTTATGAACAGGACTGCCAGGGAATACGCGGCATCGGGCAGCAGAAACGAAGCAAATTACAAAGGTTGGTACAACCAGGGTTGGGAGAATACGGTTGAATGGAATACAGATGCCCTTTTAACTTACAAAACCAAACTTTCGCAGGACATTTCAATAGATTTAAATCTTGGTGGTAATTACAGGTCCAACCAGGGTAAGGGAATTTACCAGAACGGTCAGAACTGGCGGGTTCCCGATTTTTACAGAATGAGTAATCTGGAGGAATACGGCACATCTGAAGGTCTTGGCGAAAAAGAAGTCTGGTCGGTACTGGGTCTTGGTCAGATTTCGTGGAAAAATTATCTATATTTCGATTATACATTACGAAACGACTGGTCTTCAACTTTACCTGTGGAAGGAAACTTAAATTCGTATTTTTATCATTCCGAAAATCTCAGTTTTCTTTTTACAGAGTTGCTGAAAATTAATCCTTCAGTTTTGTCATCGGGTAAAATCAGGGGATCGTATGCCAAGGTGGGTAACGATACAGGCCCTTACAACCTGTCAAACTATTATAATGTATATCAATCTCAACTCCCATACTCAACGGGCGGCATGGGAAATACACTTGCAAACTCGCGTTTAATGCCTGAAAATACCTATTCATGGGAAATCGGTACAAATCTTAGTTTTCTGAATGATAAGCTGGTTGTTGATTTTACCTGGTACGATGCTTATACAGTAAATCAGATCATGAAGGTAAAAACTTCTCCGGCAACCGGATGGGCTGACAGATGGATTAATTCAGGCGAACTGAGCAATAAGGGATTTGAACTGCAGATTAACGGCACCCCAATTGATCAGACCGGTGGTTTACGATGGGATATCACATTCAACATGTCGAAGAATATCTCGAAAGTGGTCAGCTTGTACAAAGATGATTATCAGGATGTGCAAAATGTTGTGCTGAAAACATCGGTTATGGATTGGGCAATTGTTGAAGCCCGCGTGGGGGGCACCTTTGGCGAAATCTACGGTATTGATTATGCAAGGGATGAAAAAGGAAATAAATTAATTGACGATTCAGGTTATGCCTTGAGAGGAGAGTATAAAAAACTGGGAGATATCAATCCTGATTTTATTGGCGGGTTGTCAAATAAACTTACATACAAAAACTTCAATTTAAGTTTCCTCATTGATTTCCAGATGGGAGGTGAGTATTATTCACACAGCTCGCTTTACCGCGATTTGATGGGAACCGGTACTACATCACTCAGAGGGCGCGAGGAATGGGATTCCACTCACCAGGGTTATGGTTATTTTCTGCCGATTCCCGGAGTTTTCCCTGATGGATATATCGAAGATGGTATTGTTGCATCCACAGGGCAGCCAAACGACAAACCTGTTCAGCCCATGTTACGGCACGTGGAAATACTGGTAAACAGGGGAATTGTTACCGATTACATCATGGATGCTTCAAATGTTAGATTTCGCGAACTGGTTTTTGGTTATACATTTCCTAAAAAATGGCTCGATAAAACCTTTATCACACGGGCCAATCTTTCTCTTGTTGGCAGAAATCTGTTTTTTATTTATCTGGCCACAAAGAATATCGATCCCGAAGCAGGATTCAGCGCCGGTAATTTTGGTAATGCATTCGAACTCAATACAATGCCGGGTACAAGGAGTTATGGATTTAACCTTGAATTGAGTTTTTAAATGAATTAGTCACACTGTTAAATTCAAAAGAATGAAAAAGATGATGAATAATATAAAGTTAAAATCGGTTAAAGGATTGATTGTTCTCTTTGCCTTTTTGTTGGTGATACCTGCCTGTGATGACCGGCTGAGTGAAATGAACCAGAATCCGAATGCACTTACAACAATCCCCGATGATTTTCTGTTTGCCACACTCGTACGCAATACTTTCAGAAACAACATCGGAAGATGGCAACAGGATTACGGGGCACAATACGCGCACCAGGCAATTTCTAATTCATGGACTAAAAGTATCGATCAGTATTATGATCAGCTTATGCAGGGCGATGTGCCTGAGGAGATGTTCACAGGAGTTTACCGCGATTGTATCAAATATGCCGACGACATCATAAATATGAATTCGGAACAAGGAAAAGTAAATGAAGTGAGGATTGCAATGACCACAATTGTGAATATTGTGAACTTTGGCAGGCTTACCGACTATTTTGGCGATATTCCGTATTTCGAAGCTGGAAAGGGAAAAGAAGAAGTCTATCTTCCGAAATATGATGCGCAGGAAGCAATATATTCCGACATGGTTGAACAGCTCAAAGAAAAGATGCAAATACTTGAAACAGCGAATCCTGCTGAAGGTTATCCCGATCAGGACCCGATGTTTAACAACGACCTCACAAAATGGGCGCGCTTTGCAAATTCACTCAGATTAAGGCTGGCAATGAGGGCACGTTTTGCTGATCCGGGAAAATACAACCCGATAATAGTTGAATGCCTGGGGAAACCGCTTATCGAAACCAATGAACAGAATGCACGTCTTCAGCACTGGGAAAGCGAAAACGGGGAACTTTACAATCCCTGGTACAACTTAAAGATCGATTACAATTCGGGAACCTACCAATACAATGTTAGTGAAATGTTTGTCAACTGGCTGAAATCTACCAGCGATCCAAGGATTATTCCGCTTATTAAACCAACTTCAACAGGAGAATATGTTGGAATGCCGAACGGATTGAGCGATATTGCAATAGGCCTTTATACAAGATCAAAAATATCGGTACCTGGGGATAAAATGCTGGCACCCGATCAATACCTCTATCTTATGACAGCATCAGAAATCTGGCTGCTGCGGGCTGAAGCAGCTCTTTTTAACATAGGCAGTGGCGGAGATCCAGCCGAAATGTATCGGAAAGGAATCATAGCGAGTATGGAACAATGGAATATTCCTCAGTCAGATATACAGAATTATCTGAACAATGTTCCGGAGGCGCAATTAATTGGGAACCAGGAAAACAAATTCAGACAGATTGCAACCCAAATGTGGGTGGCATTTGTTCCGAATCACCAGGAAGCCTGGAATAACATAAAGCGGACCGGTTACCCCGTAATTGCACAACGCACAGACCCGCTCCTTTCTAAAGGTGTAACCAACGGGTACCTGCCAAAAAGATTAAAATACCCCTACACCGTAGAGAAGAGTTTGAACGGAAAAAATATGCAGGAAGCAATTGACCGGATGGGTGGCGATAAAATCGATATTCCGGTTTGGTGGGATGTACGCGATTAAAGAAAAATCCGAATTAATATATTTCAAATTAAAACAATTATTATTTAAAATTTTAAAAGATCAGTTATGAGAAAATTATTTGTTTTTTTAAGTATGATGGTTGTGGCCGGGATGATGGCTGTAAACCTTACCTCCTGTGGAGATGATCCGGTGCCTGTGCCAACAATTAAAATTGATGTTCAAAAAGATGGACACAAAGTAGCAATTGCAGTTCTGGCAACCGATGTTGATTCCTATGAATGGAATTATGGCGACGGTAAATCATCAACTGCTAACGGCTCGCATGAATATACTTACGAATATTCAGGCGATTACGTGATTTCGGTGAAAGTAACCGGTGCTGGCGGAACTGCAACTGCGACCGCCAATGTAACAATCGATCCGGAACCTGCCGAAATTCTTGCAGGAACCCCAAAAAGCAATCCAAATGGTAAAACATGGGTTCTCGATCCGAAATATCATGCCGGTAAAAATGGCGCAGGCCCGCTGATTCCAACCCTGCCAATTACATATCCGTTCCTTGTTGATAATGTTCTTGAAGTGGCATTGGGAATGGGTGCAGAATATGATAATGAGTTTACTTTTAAATACGATGGTTCGCTGACTATTAATAACAAAAATGGTGTAAGTTTTGGCAGCGTGATGTACTCCTATGTAGTTGCACAAACCGGACCAGCACCTGGATTTGAAGGTGGAAACGGTTTATGCGGAATAGCTTATACACCGGCAGCTAACGGTAAATATGAATTAAAGAAGGGTGATTTGAACCTGGATGTGGTTATCGAAGATCCGGCAAACCTTGGCGCAGGCTGGACTGTAGGTAAACTTGCACTCACAAACCAGTTGTATATTCAGCCAACTGATTATTTTGGATTTCTTGAAATTACAAAAACAGTTCTGATTAAATCGATTACCAGCGAACAAATGGATGTGGTATTCCTGATGCACGGCGTGGTTGAAAAGCCAGAGTTACCTTCAACAGCAATTCAGGTTTCTTTTATTCCTAAAAAGTAAGGTAAATTACTAAAAGAAATAATAATAATCTGCCGGGATTTTTATCCCGGCAGATTGACCTTGCCAAACTTAAACTTACATAATAAAAATCCAAAGCCCGATTATCAATGTTTCAGAGATTAATTTTCATCCTGGTTTTTATCTTTCTTATTTCCTGCACGCAGAAAGAAAAGCAAAAGAATCCGTCTTTTATTAAGACAGAAGGACAGAAATTTGTTGATGGCGATGGACGGCAGGTAATTTTTAACGGGATTAACTACATCAGCAAAGATCCGAAGGAAAAATACATCAGAAATGACGGTCCGGAAGTTTTTGAAAAGTTGAAGAACTGGGGATTTAATTGCATTCGTTTCGGAATTATCTGGGCAGGATTGGAACCTGAACCTGGTAAGTACAACGAAGAATACCTGGCAGAAATTGACAAACGGATTGAATGGGCCGCAAACAACGGAATTTATGTCATGCTCGACATGCACCAGGATTTGTATGGTTCGAAATTTTCGGATGGCGCACCTGAATGGGCTACCCTTGATGAAGGAAAGCCTCACGTTACAGGTGCAATCTGGAGCGATTCGTATCTGGTGAGTCCCGCTGTCCAGAACGCTTTCGATAATTTCTGGAAAAATTCTCCTGCACCTGATGGAACCGGATTGCAGGATCATTATGCAAACCTCTGGAAATACATTGCAAAAAGATATGCAAACAACACAACTGTAATTGGTTACGATATAATGAACGAACCTTTTATGGGATCGGCTGCTAACGAAATCATGCCGGTATTGCTGGGTGGTTATGCAAAACTTTTGGTTGAGGAAACCGGGCAGCAACCGCCTTCAATCGATGAACTGGCGGCAATGTGGGGAGGTGAGGAATCACGTTTAAAAGCGTTGGAATTTATTTCGTCAAAAGAGCGATATTCAAAAGTTGTGGATGGTGTTTACGGATTGAATGCCGGTTTCGAAAGAAATCAGTTACAACCATTTTACCAGAAAGTGGCAGATGCGATCCGTGAAGTTGACAAAAACCATATTTTGTTTCTTGAACACAGCTATTTTTCGAATACTGGTGTGGCCAGTGCAATTGAACCTACCAAACTGGCAAATGGTAAAACCGATCCGCAGGTTGCTTATGCAGCTCACGGATACGATCTGGTGGTGGATACAAAGGAAGTGGAAAATCCGAGCTACGAAAGAGTGGAATTTATTTTTGAACGCATAAATAAAACCGGAACCCGGATGAATGTACCTGTTCTGGTTGGTGAATGGGGTGCCTTTCATGGTAAATCATCGAAAATGGCGGAAACTGCGCAACATGTGGTAAATCTGTTTGAAGAATATGGTTTTAGCAACACTTACTGGGCTTATTACGACAGTATTAATATTTATCCTTATTTCAAACTCGCGATTGTACGTCCGTATCCCGAAGTTATCTCCGGAGTCCTGAAATCATATAATTACAATTTTGAAACCGGCGATTTCAGTTGTGTGTGGCAGGAAAATGAAAACAATGGCGAACCGACGGTTATTTATGTGCCAAATCTTAGAAATTTATCGGAAAATCTGATTTCGTTGAATCCGCCTGCAGATCAGATAATTTTTGAATACTGCGACAAATCAAATGCAGGAAGGTTGTACATATCTTCAGCAGGTGAAAACCAGGAGAGAAAGCTGAGTTTTAATATCCTTCCCGTAAAAGAAAAGGAAATTTCGATCAAATAATAATAGGAATATCCTTTTTATCGGCAACCCGTTACAAACTCTGTAAAGATTTTTTATCTAACCTTTGCCGTCCCATTCATGGGACGGATTAATGTATTCATCCTTTTTTACCTGCAATCTTTGAATATTTTTTCAGATAAACCTGGTGCATTGCCCAGGCTTCAAATTTGCCGATGTGTTTTGCACCTCCTAAAAATTCAGCTTCTATAAAAGCTTTGCAGGCCTTTTCAAGAACCTGGCAAACAACAAAAGCTTCATCCAGATCGCGGCCCACACAAACTGCACCGTGATTGGCCATCAGCGCGGCATTTCTTCCGCGAAGCGCTTTCACTGTAGCTTTTACTATTTTGTTTGTCGAAGGAATGGCATAATCTGCCACGCGCACACTCGGACCGATGATTTGCGCCATATCGTCGAGAACCGGAGGAACCTCACGCCGGGCAGCGGCACAGGTCGATGCATTCATCTGGTGCGTGTGAATAATGGCATACACATCTTTCCTGTCGTTATAAATTCCGGAGTGCATTTTGAATTCCGATGAAGGTTTTATGTCGCTTTTATATTCGTTCGTTTTGAAATTTACAAGAACCATATCGCCGGGCGTAACCTGGTCGTAAAATTTACCGCTTGGAGTCACAAGCATTTCCTTGTCATTCACTTTAATACTGATGTTTCCCCAGGTACGCGAAACCAATCCTTCGTGTAATAGCCGCAATCCGGCTTTTACAAGTTGTTCCCTTTCGTTTGAATATAAAAGATCTGTCATAATCATTTGAATCGTTTTGCATTAGCCCGAATGTAAGTTCTTTTCAGACTGATGTAAATATCTTTATAATTTTTGAAAAGTTCATCGTAAATCTTCCCGTTGTCAGGATTGGGAGAGAAAGATTTTGCAGCTTTTATTATTTTATTTACCGAACCAAAACCGGGAAATATTCCCGAACCGACAAAAGCGCACATGGCTGCGCCAATTGCACCGGCCATTGCAGGTTGGTTGGTTGTGGTAACAGTGCGACCGGTAATATCGGCAATGGTTTGCATCCATTGTCCGTTTTGTGAACCTCCGCCAATCAGCCTGAATTCGTTTATTTTAAAACCAAAATCTTTCCCGTAATTTTCAAGTATCCAGCGCAGGTTATACCCGATCCCCTCAGAAAGTGCCTTCACAAAATGACCCCGAGTGTGTTCATGACTTAGATTGAAAACTGTTCCGCGTGTGGTTGTTGTGCTCACCGGACATCTTTCTCCCAGAAACCACGGAGTTATGATCAGGTTGTCGGAACCGGCAGGTACTTTTTCTGCTTCTTCATCTAACAAAGCATAAATATTTTCTCTTCCAATCTCTTCAGCTTCTTTTTTATAAAACTGATTAATAAGCCATTCCAGATTATTTCCTGCTGATTCTGTAATTCCGATAACAAGGTTTTTATCCGGATCGGCGCTTTGCAGACAAACGGCGCCGTTTTTGAACTTCGGCGATTTTGCGGTGGTGACCCCAATCCACGCAGAAGTTCCGATGTAAGCGTGCGCCTGACCTTCTTCTGTGCTGCCCGAACCAATTGCAGCGCTTTGTGTATCGTCGCATCCCCCGAAAACAGGAATATGACCTGGCAGTCCAAGTTCTGCAGCTGCTTCATCTGTCAATGTTCCGGCAATATCCACCGACCTGATAAGTTTTGGAAGTTTGGTCTTATCGAAACCAATTGCACCGAAAAGAAGATAATCCCAGTCTTTTTTCTTCAGGTTGAAACCGTACGAACAGGCTCCCGACCATTCGGCAGCCATTTTACCGGTTGCCTTGAAACGCAGATATCCGTTTACATCCAGAATTTTATGAGTGGCTTTGTAAACTTCGTGTTCGTTTTGTTTCAGCCAGCGTAACTTCGGAATTACATCCTTGCCCGTAATTTCAATTCCGATAAACGATTTAAAGGTGGCTTTTCCTCCAAACATTCCCATCATCCATTTTGCCTGATCTTCAGCGCGCCCGTCAACCCACGAAATATTTCTTCTGAGAACATTCCCTTTTCTGTCAACCGGAATTATTCCCATTGCCTGTGTTGTAAAAACTATTCCCAGAATATTTTCTTTGTATTTTTCACCGATCAGTTTTTTTGTGTTGGCAACAATGGCATTCCAGTAATCTTCAGGTTCCTGTTCAACCCAGCCGGGCTGCGGTGTATATAGAGGGTAGGAGTGTGTGGAATGATTCAGGATATTTCCTGAATCATCAATCAGAACCGATTTTACACTGCTCGTTCCAACGTCGTGGGCAATTACAATATTTTTTTTCACCTGGCTGTTGTTTTATTATTTCACACTCCTTCAATATTCCGGAATACCTTTTCAAACCTGTTCAGGGCATCATCAATAATTTCGTCAGTGTCGGCCATGCTCGTGTACATCCGGCTGCCTGCAAGAGTTACAATACCCTCGGCCATGTATGCGGCTCCCATTTCCTCCATCATTTCTTTCCTGATCTTAATTTCTTTCAAAGCTGCGCGAATAGTCCAGAATTTTGTCAGGTTCACATCAACAAACATTGTTCCCGCTGTTTCCAGGTGACAAATAGAACCCTGGTTGTACGCAACATACGGCAGATTGTATATTTCAATCAGTTTCTGAAGACCTTTTGTCAACCGGTCGCCTGCTTTGCCTGCTTTTTCGCAGGCATTTTGTTTTTCAATTTCAACAAGAGTGTAATAACCGGCAGCGGCGCTTAACGGATTTGCAGCCAGGGTTCCGCCGACCATTGCTTTCTTTTTTGTACCACCAAGTCCGGCTGTCAGATATGCCATGTATTCGTCTTTTCCGCCAAGCCCGCCGGCAGAAGGATATCCGCCGGCTACCACCTTCCCGAAAACGGTCAGATCGGGTTTAACACCGAAATATCCCTGTGCCCCGGTAATTCCAATCCTGAAAGCTGTCACCACTTCATCGAAAATGAGCAGGGTCCCGTGTTTATCGCAAAGTTCCCTAATTTTTTTGTTGTAATCGAAATCAACCGGGCGAGTTCCACTTTCCGGGCCAACCGGCTCAACAATCACTGCCGCCGTTCCTCCGCGTAACTTGTTTAATTTCAGTAATTTTTCAATGGCATGGATTTTATTCGGGTACGCCTCCTGTGTGTGTTTTGAGTACGATTTGGGAATTCCGTGTGCCTCAAATCGTCCGGTGCGTGGAATCCGGATTCCGTAAACCATCTGGTCGCTCCAGCCGTGATATGCTCCTCCAAGTTTGATGATCTTCATTTTTCCAGTGGCCAGCCGGGCAACCCTGATTGCAGCCATCACTCCTTCAGTTCCGCTTCCAAGCATCCTGAATTTGTCCACTCCCGGGTAACGCTTGCAAATGAACTCAGCAATCTTCATTTCATATTTATGAAACAAGCCGGTAACAGGCCCGCAGGTATCTAACAAATCCTTCACTTTTTCCCTTATTTCAGTGGGATTGCTGCCCAGAACAGTTGGCCCGCCTGCCTGAAGAAAATCGATGTAACGGTTTCCGTCGAGGTCGTGTAAATAAGCGCCTTCGGCTTTTGTAAATACCAGGGGAAAAGGATAATTGAAAGCCAGGTTGTGCTGAACACCGCCCGGAATATAATTTTTCGCTTCGGATGTTATGATTTTCGATTGCCGGCATTTTGCTTCAAAATAGTCCAGGTAATCTCTCATTTTTTCTTTTTTCACCGATCGGATCGGTTGCGAAAGAAGATTGTCGATTTTAGAATATATTTCTGCTACATCGGGATATTCAGATATGGCGAAACCGTTCTTCATAATTCAGTTTAAATTAATGAACTGCGAAAATAGCTTTTCGCTTTTTGAAAATCAAATTTATTTGAGTTATTTTAGCGGATGAAAATATTTTATACATATTATAAAATATTGTAATTAAGATTATTATGGAATTGTGAATTGAGGTAAAATAATGACTTACAGTCAATTTAAATCAGTAATTATGGGAGTCAGGGAAAGAAAATCGAGAGAAAAAATGCAAAGGAAGAAATATATTCTCAACGCTGCTGAAAAACTATTCTCGGGGAAAAAAGGATTTAACGCAACCATGGACGATCTGGCAGAGAAAACTGAACTTGCAAAAGGAACCCTGTACCTTTACTTTCCTGACAAGAAAAGTATAATGACTGCGCTTGCCGAAAAAGGGATTGATCTGTTAAGAAAAAGTCTTTCGACCATTTTAGATATAAATAAACCAGGTATTGAAATGCTTTCGGATGTTGGCGATGCTTTTGTTAAGTTCCTCAAAGACAAGCCTTTTTATTCTGACCTGATCCTGAAATTCGAAAACACAATCACCCTCGATGCCGAAACCGGTAATGTAAGTTTGCTGATTGAACCGGTTCTGGAAGTTCTTTATGAAATCTTAAAAAAAGGAAAATCGGATGGAACAATCCGGTCTGATATTGGCACGAAAGAGATGGTGGCTATTCTCTGGTCGCAAATGTTGGGTATTTTAAACACCTTGCACGAAAGAATGGAAATACTTAAAGTTTATGGCGTTGATACAGAGTGGATAATTCGCGGACATTACAGGGTGATTTTGAGTGGTCTGGAAGCTAAAACAGGTAATACTTCAGAACCGGTAACAAATAATTGAGGTCAAAAATCTCAGTACTCTCACTGTATCATCCAATCATTCATTCAGTTATTCAAGCATTCACGCATTGTAGCATTTAGACATTAATTTCACTGCTCCAGCGTTTTAAAAGGTCATTTTTGCAACTGGCTGCAATAAACGGGTCGTTAATGGCAATTTCAACTTCCTTTTTCTGAAATTCAGAAGCATAAAGCAATTCAAAAACCTTTTGAACCGGGATCGAATTTTTTCTTTCAATCAGTTCCATCGAATCGCCTTTTCTTACATTCCCGTTTTTCAGAATCCTTACATAAACACCCGGAAAACCCGAATCCACAAACTGCCGGACTATTTCTTTATTATGAAAACGAAATTCAAGCTTAAAACAGGGTTGACGGGGCTGAGTGGCCTGTACCACAGCCTCACCGATCTGAAAAACGTTTCCGATATTTACCTGAGCCTCGTGCAATCCTTCAACAGTGAGGTTTTCGCCAAAAATTCCCCAGGTTAAATCAAGATCGGGATAAAGTTTCTGCCAGTATTCATAATGGTCGGCCGAATATAAATAACAGGCTTTGTCAACGCCGCCATGATAACGCCGATCGATAACATGATCGTTTTCAACATCTTCTGAACCAAGAAAAACCGGATGGTCAACCGGAAACTTAAAAATGCCGGTTTTGACTTCTTTCCCGTTCCATTTAATTATCCTGGGCTCTCCAATGTTTGTTGAAATTATTTTCATCAGAAATTGGTTTTTAACCTGATTTTTAAAGCAATCGGAAATTCTTTATTCAATAAAAAAAACTATTAATCCGTAACCCGCAACCTGGAACCCGTAACCCGCACCGCGGAACCCCCAACCTTCCTGACTGCAGGCAAGTTCTGAACTCAAACAATCTTCCTTTCCTTCTTGATATTCTCGTATGCCTTGTTTACGCTCTGAAATTTCTCGTTAGCTGCTTTCTGAAAGTCTTCACCAAGATGACTTACTTTGTCCGGGTGATATTTCATTGCCATTCGGCGGTAAGCTTTTTTCACTTCTTCATCGGTTGCAGCGGGTTCAATCTCAAGGATTTTATAATCGGCCTCTGTATTTGCAACAAACATTGCCTGAATCGATTCGAAATCCACATTGCTGATCCCAATTTCGCGGGCAATGAATGTAATAAGTTCTTTTTCATTTGTTTCCACAACACCGTCGGCCTGGGCAATTCCGAAAAGGAAATGCAACAGTTGCAGTCGTGCAGAATAATTCATGTTTTGATTGATTTGTCTGCAAACTTCATTCACCGGAATGGTTTGGTTCAGCAAATCGCGGAGCATCCTGACAGCTTCGGTTGCCGAAGCTTCTCCGAAATTGTGAACCATGAATTTTTTTACATAATCGAGTTCTGATTTCAAGACTTTGCCATCAGCTTTCATCACAGCCGCGGTAAGCACGAGCAAACTCATCACATAACCACCTGTGGTGGTTTGTCCTGTGTATCCTGTTGCCGATTTTGTTATTGTATCAGAACCATCATCGAACAACGATCCCAGAACAAATCCGAAAATTGCGCCGATTGGGCCTCCTACAGCCCATCCCAGGCCTCCACCCAGCCATTTACCAAATTTTGCCATATAATTTCAATTTATGATCTATTTCCAAAATCTGAGGTATTAATAAATTTTTGTTGTCGTTTACCAGCTCAAAGTCAGCTAATTTGAGTTTTTCTTCATCGATCCATTGTTTTTTCATTCTCGAAAGAACCATTTCCCGCTGAACATGATCTCTGCCGGTGACTCTTTCAATCCGCATCTCTACGGGAGCTGAAACCAGAATGTTGAAGTCCATCATTTTGTAAAAACCACTTTCGAATAAAATGGCAGCTTCATGAATAATATAATCTGTTTCCTGCTCCTGTTTCCAGTTAAGAAATTCGTTTCTTACCACCGGATGCACCAGCTGGTTAACTTTTTCCAGCAGCGCGTTGTCGTTAAAGATTATTCCTGCAAGCATTCCACGGTTTAATACATTATCCGGGTGATAAATCTGATCGCCAAAAAGTTCAACAAGTCCCTTACGAATTCCAGCGTCTGAATTCATCAACGATCGGGCTGCAACATCGGCTTCAAACACAGGGACTCCAAGAAGCCTGAATATTTTGCAGACGGTTGATTTTCCGCTGCCAATTCCTCCTGTAATTCCAACTGATATAGCCATTTATGATGAAGTTTAGCAGAATCCGGAATTTAATTTTTTTCCACAAGGAATTCAACTTTTTCAGGAACAAACCTGAGACCTTGTATAAACTCAGGTTTTTTGTAAAGAGTAACATTCAGGATGTTAACATTGTTTACTATCGAATTATAATCAACATAAGCTCCAAAATCAGAAGCTTTTATACTCTCGAACCTGCTTAATCCAACCGTAAATAAAACCTTTAACTCGGAAGGAAATAGTTTGATACTGGCTTTTTCAGGTTTATGTAATACCTCAATCGGAATTTTCAACTCTTTTTCGGTGTATTTTTCAACCTGAATAATCAGCGTAACCTTTTCAGGCGAAATCGTTGTTTTTTCGGGATGTATCAGATCGATTTCCTGTTTAATATCGGAATTGAGTTTTGTTGAAATATTGACTTTTGTATTCACCTCCCTGATTTTTTCAAGAACTGTTGTCGGGCCGGTTATTTTTACTTTATCAGGTACAGTTCTGATCGGAGTTTTCAGATTAAACTGTGTTTCGAAATCGACTTTAATATCAAGCACAACAGGTACAGTTTTGGTTTCCAGCCGGTCGAGTACAATATCCATGACTTCGGGAGTAACATTCGTAACTGAAAGTTCACCATTCAGTTTTCCTTCAAATGTGGTAATTAAATTCCTTGTTGAGATGGTGTAATTCCCGTCAACGGCTTTAAGGTTTTTTGTTATTTCACTCACATCAAGCGATAAGGGCGCGTACGACATCATTTTAAAACGAAGCAGTGTAAATCCCTGTCCTTCAACCTCCAGATCAATTCTTGCCGTTGATTTATCGGCCAGAAAACGGTTTTCAGGCGGATTTATAAACTTTACCGGAAACGAAATTGTGGTTGTGTAAACTTTACTCAGGGCATTCAGAAACCACATTGCTGTGGCAATCATCACACAAATCAGAAATACAATTATTCTCCTGTTTTTTCTGAGTTCCGAGACTTTCAAATACTCTGAAATATTGGTGAAATTCCTGTTCATCTTGTTTTAATCGACGCAAATTTAAAGAATTATGGTAAAAAGCTGCAAAAAGAGGGACATTAATAAGTAAAGATTAAAAAACTGAAATTTAACAAGATGCTTAAATGCTTAGCAAATCATTAAATATCAATTATGCTGACATGGAGTAATTGGTCTTTTCAGTCTTTTAGTCGTAACTTTGACCTGTTTTAAATGTCAGGAAAATGGAAAAGCTACGACCGAAAAAGGCGATTAAAAAAAATATTCGCGACCGGCGCGACATGATTCAATACATCAATCTTCAACTCGCGTCGCTGGGGCAACCAATTTACAACGATGGTTTGGGTGCCGGCCAGAAATATGCCAACTCAAAATTCCAGTCGCTTACAGAAGGGCTTATTAATAGTTTTCGCGAAAAGTCGCGTTTGCTGAGCGGGCATCTTTCGCCCGTTGACATGCGGATTCAGAACTTTATCGAAGATTATTTGAAAGAGGTGAATTTCGTGAAAGAGTATTGTTTGCCCGGAAATACATTGGTTCTGAACCA
Organism: Draconibacterium sp.; assembly: GCA_037442685.1. GTDB lineage: Bacteria > Bacteroidota > Bacteroidia > Bacteroidales > Prolixibacteraceae > Draconibacterium. Next base: position 57,691 of record JBBIPU010000007.1, read on the forward strand.
GAAAGGTATGGCGCGCGAACTGAGTCTGCCGCCAAACGGCAATTTGTTCAAAAGCGAACTGCTGAGCTCGTACAGGCTGAAACAGGGGATACTGAATAATCCCGCCAACGATAAACGTACCACAAAAGGAACTTTTCACATCGTTCGCGGTGGTCTTCCTGTGCCGCCCGACAAAAAGGAAGTTCCTAAAATCACTTTTGCACACATGCTGCGTGCAGCGCTGAATCCTTCTGATGATCTGAAGCTGTTGCCTTTTACAGCCAACCAGGAACAAAAGGCGAAGGTGATGGTTTCTTTGTTGCTGCGGCCGGTAGTTTGTCCCGAAGTGAAAGGCGTGATCGGTGAAAAATCGATGGAAATCCGCTTTTTTGCTCCGGGGAGCCTGGTAAGCAATCTCGATTTTGTTGAATCGATTTTTGGAAATGCCGGCGATCACAACCTTGCCGTCAACGATGCAGCCCTGGATGTTGAGCACTGGACAGGCCACACCGGCTGTATCATTCTGGCTCCGCAGTTGACCCAACTGAAAAAGAAAGATGTGGGCTTGCCCCATTACGACGACGCTTCGCCTCGGCAGAAAAAAGATGGCATGTGCTGGAAAGATGAGAACGAACTGTACAACGATGGAACACCGTTTAAACTTACCTGCCGCGATGACCGCGGAGTTGTGGTCACCCTGATTGCCGACAATTATTATGGTTATTCGAAGAAGGAAATCAAGACACAGATCAGTTATTCGGCCAACCTCTACGGTTTGGTGGAGGAAGAACATTCGGGCGGAGCTATTGCTTTTCCGCGGGGAAACATGAGTGATACCGTTTTTGGAACAATTTTCACAAAAAAGTTCGATCAGCCTTATTCTTTTGAAGACACCAAAAAATTACTGGCAGATAAAATCGAACTGAAAGAAGGAAATTACGCTGTTGATAAAAAGTATCCCGATATTATTTATATCCCGGAAAATGCAGACATGGAAATTGAAAAAAGTTCAGTTTCGTGGATATATAAAAAGAAAGAATACAACCTCCGACTTTCGCCACAGAAAGTTTATGTTCATCCAACTGGTCATAAATTCCAGCTTGTAAAACATCCGACACAATCGATGTGGCGAATCGTCGACACGGCTCCTGAAGGAGTTTTCTGTCATAAACCAAGCACTGTTTCGGGAGGTGGAAAATCTGAGATTTCGAAGTCGATGCAGAATGCCATCAAGTATGGTTATTTTTACATCGAAAACCTGGAAGAGGCTGAAGATAAGGTCGATGAGATCATCAATTACGATTACTCAACCCGCTGGAAAGTGGTTTTACCCGATGTGGGTCCTTCACGTTCGTTTCTGAGTAAGGAACGCACCCTGGGGTCGGCAGTGAAACTGCTCACGCCATCGGATGATTACAATGAAGAATACAATCGTTTCCTCGAAGAAATTCCACAACATGTCCGCACACTTGCACTTTTTGTAAAACGCCATTATCGCGGGCTGGAAGAACTGAAGACAAAATGGCGTGAACTTTTTAATGTTGAAATTGTGAACGGACGCCCGGGGAATGTTTTACGTTACAAACATAACCCGATAACAGCAAGTTACGTGCGGATCGGATTTAACGAAGAAGGCCGCTGGTACCTGCACAAACTGCGTTCCGACTTTATTCCGAGCGTTAAAATCCAGACAGAAGACGATATCTCGGCAACCATTACAATTCCTGCCCACAGACTTGGCAACCTGAACAGTGAATACAATAATCAGAGCGTGAAACTGGTTACCAACTGCGAAAGCTATCTGTTTCAACGACCTGATGAAGCAGTGATTCGGGGGTACGACAAGGAAGCCGAGCAGGAAATAGTGGAGAACAACACTTTCCTGACTAATTACGAACCACTTACAAAGGAAAACGCAGTCGAACTGGTTGAGAATGCCATCAGTTTTGAAAAATATACACAACCGGTGAAGGAATTCATTACCTATGTTGCCGAAAGCGATGATAACTGCTATTTTGTTACACCTTCGCATCCAAGGATTGTTGATGGTGAACCAACCAAAAATCCGCGCTACCTGCAGCGGAATATTTTCAGGGAGGAAACCATGGATGCTTATCTCGGTGAGATCGGAGTTCGTTTGTTCCGGAAAATTAAACCCGAAGATCCGGTTTACTGGCCCGTAAATGCTGTATTGCCCGGACGCAGAAATAATCCGGCCGATCGAAAATCGGGTATTCGTCCGCTGGCGGTTTACAACCCGATCCACTACCAGGAGTTGCCCGAGTTATTCATGGATTTTATTGCAAGTATCACGGGGAAATCACCGTCCACCACCGGCGCCGGGCTGGAAGGCGCACTTACCAAAGGGCCTTTCAACATGCTCGTACCTACCACCGATCTTAACAATGCCCTGCTTTCATATATCCTAACCGAGTACAACGGTTTTAGTTCAGCTGCCGGATACATCGGTTCTGAAAACCGTTTTGATCACGATATCAGTATCCTGATCCCGGAAATCTGGTCGCGCCTGGTTCCCGAAGACCGCGATCCGAAAAAACTGATTGCAAACGGAAGTCTTGAAAAACTCGAAGATTTTGAATATAAAGGCAAAAAAGTGCTGGCAAGCCGTTTGGGCTACCGGATTACCAAAAACTTTGCCTTCCGGTGCATGAACCGTTTGTTCGACGAGCCACTTGCCGTATTTAACGAACGCATGTTAAAACCTGAATTACAGGGGATGGATGATTATGTTGACGGCATTAACAACATTACCGAAGCTATGCAGCGTGCAGCACTTCCGTTTTTCGAAGATGGAAGTGTCGAAGCCGCTATTCCGCCGCTCAAAGTGCTCCTGCATGTAATGGCATACGGACATTACGAAGGCAGGGATATCAGCGATCCGGAGTTGCGGAAAATGTTCGGGCGGGAAGAAGTGATTAAAAGCGATTGGTACCAGTCCCGGCTTAAACTGAAGCAGGAGAAAGACGCTGCTTTTTGCATAAGCCAGATCGCTTACCTTGAAAATTTTAAAGCCAACAGGTTGAATGAGATACTGGTGAAGGAAATGAAAATAGATGATCGCATCGAAAAGGCTAAAGCCAACCTGAAATATGCAGAATCGGAACAGTACCTCAGCGACCTGGTTGGTACAATTGGTGCAGATCCGCTTTTCAGAAAGTAAAATTTATATAAGTGATTTCTCTGATTCTATCAGGCATTGTTGGATGACAGTGGCCGGATGGGATTTTTTTAATTATTATCCTGTTTATTAACCACAATCAGATATCGTTAAAACATTCGGGGACTGCAAATTAATAGAAAAACCAGTTTAATTGCCGTTTTTATTTTTTACTGCCGAATCTTGTAAAGGATGATTTGCACCTATTCAATGAACCTATATAAAAAGAAAAACGGCTGTAAGTGTTTAATTTACTGCCGTTTATCTGTTTGCAAATTGTGACCCTACCGGGAC
>JBBIPU010000008.1:0-2204 GCA_037442685.1 Draconibacterium sp.
AATCAGGTCTTTCACAGTTCCTGCAACGTCTTCAATGGGTACATTCGGGTCAACACGGTGCTGGTAAAACAGGTCAATCACATCGGTTCGCAGGCGTTTGAGCGATGCCTCGGCTACACTGCGGATGTGCTCCGGGCGGCTGTTCAGTCCAACCATTTTTCTGTCGGTGATTTCCCAGCCAAACTTCGTTGCAATCGCCACTTCTTTGCGCAAGGGTTGAAGCGCTTCGCCCACCAGCTCTTCGTTGGTATATGGCCCGTACACTTCAGCAGTGTCAAAAAAAGTAACTCCTTTTTCCACCGCTTTGCGCAGCATCACAATCATATCTTTCTTTTCAGGGAATGGCGGAAAAGAAAAGCTCATTCCCATACAACCGAGTCCCAGTGCCGAAACTTCGAGGTTACTTTTGCCTAATTTTCGTTTTTCCATATCAGATAAAGTTCAACTTTTTTTTTTATCAAAAGTAAGGTTTTTAAATTTCCCGTTATAAAATGAATTGAAAAGTAAGTAAGACATTCAAAAACACAAAAGCCGGAAGTTAAACAACCGGCTTTTGTATTTACAGATGGTTAAAATCTCAAAATTATTTTTTGTCATAAACCCGGGTGGTTTTAACATCACTACCATCCTGACCCTTCCGGGTTGAAGCAATCGATAGTACTTTTGCACTGGTAAGAGTCCAGGCTTCGGTTGAGGTCCTTTCGTTGCCGTTAAATGACATTTTGGTATTGATCGTCAGCGATTTTCCGTCAGCAGACCATTTTGCTGTCGATTTGCTTTCGCCCTGACCAAAAGTATTTGTGCATTCTTTTCCGTCGAGCGTGTATTTACTGGTCATTTTAACTTTTTCCCCATCCTGGTTGGTTCTGGTTCTTTCAACAGTAAGCAGGTTTGTTTCCTGTTTAACTACCATGTCGCCGGCTCCAAATCTTCTCCCGCTGTCACCCAGATTACTTTTCCCTTCGTTAAAAGCCCAGGTTCCTGAAAAGTCAGTTTTACCCGACTGTGCATTTGCCAGAACCGGTAAAATCAATAAAAATACTACTGTTGCACATGTCAACTGTAAAAAACGAGCGAGGTTAAGCTGATAATTTTTGTTTTTCATGATTGTTTTTTTTAGTGATTAATACTTGATTGAATAAATTGGAAATATGATTAAAACATTGTTCAGACTAAGTTTATTCGCAGAGGTTTAATCAGTGTAACAACAAATATTTCACATTTTTTTTTGTTGAGATTATCCTTTATTTTTTTGATATTGAAAATCTTTACCCTCACAACTTTTACAGTATATTCCTCTAAATTCAGGCTTCTTCCACAACCTTGAATCCCAAAGCGTCAGCAAGTTCAGTCACCGGTTCTTTGAGGTTGCCATAAAAAGTAACCCGGTGCCAGCCCCAGTTGTCCCACTGAGTAAACAGTTTTTCGATATCGCCGGTTGGTTCGGCGCAGAGCTTTGTACGGCAGGCCCTGTCGTCGGGATCGTTTTCAACTGCAACGGCTTGATGCATTAAAATTTCTTTTTTATCGGAATGGATTTCCAGGGTGGTTGTCATATAATTCACAGGAAGATAACTTCTTACCGAGGCGCCCTGCCTGTCCTCGGAATGTGTCATTATTGCAAATGGATTCGATTGTCCTGAGGGACCGAAAACCTTGTTGGAAGCCACACAGTGCGCGTAAATGATCTGTCCTTTTGCAGTGTCAATCACCGGGTCGGAAATGTACCCGGGTCTTCCTTTTGTCAGGGTGGTGATTGCCACCATTGTTGCAGTTGAATTCAGGTCGCATTCGCAGGCCCCAACCAGCCCTTCATTGTTCAGTTCGTGAAATCCCAGACAGGGGTAAGCATGAATGTGGCCGCCATAAAAGCCACCGAGGCAATTTACGGTAATGGCATTGGCTTCATGTTTCTTTAGCACCTGTTTCATTCCAAGATACATTGCTGCGGAGGTTTTCAGGGTTTCGAATGTAACGCCTGTTATGTTTTTGGCATTTTTCTGCCAGTTCGATGCCACTTCAAGCGACTGATCCTTATCAGCAGCTTCCCAGGCTGCATTCAGTTCGGCAAACGAAACCTGTTCAATTGGAATTCCAGCCATCGGTTTTAAAGTTTCTGATTTTGTATCGCGAAAAGCCAGTATTTTTGATTGTTGCATTTGTTTTACACATTCATTGGAAGAAAGCAAATCCGGTTTGTCGGG
>JBBIPU010000008.1:2304-54133 GCA_037442685.1 Draconibacterium sp.
TTTACTCCTGAATAAATTTTTTCCGAAGTGCTACTTTGTTAATTTTTCCCACACTGGTTTTATCAATAACATCAGTTCGCCTGATTTTTAAAGTGATAGCTTCTCTGGGCAAAACACCAGAATCAACGCTCCCTTTTACTAACTGGTTCAGTTCTTTATCTTCAAATTCAACATTTTCCCTGGCGACAACAATTGCCAGCGGAATTTCACCCCAGTTGAGGTCAGGCATCCCGATCACCGCAACTTCTGCAACTCCTTCGTGTTTACCAATAACATCCTCAATTTCCAGTGAACTCACCCATTCTCCGCCCACTTTAATCACATCTTTTGTGCGGTCGGTAATCCTGATACTCCCGTTTTTATCGACACAAGCCACATCATTGGTGTGCATCCAGCCACCTGCCCAGAGTTTTTCAGAATGAACATGGTCTTTCAGATATCCCTGTGTCAGCCAGGGAGCCCTGACAATTATTTCCCCCGGGGTTTTATCATCCTGAGGCACATCTTTTCCCTCATTATCCACTACGCGGATTTGAGTCATTCCAATCGGTTTTCCGGTACGGCAACGGGCATTCAGTTGTTCTTCAGGTATTAATTCCAATTCTTCGGAAGTCAGATGTGAAATAGCAAGCACCGGACAGGTTTCCGACAAACCGTAACCGCCAAAAACATCGATTCCCCTTTTCAGCGCTTCGGCTGCAATTGCCTTCGGAAGTGCAGCTCCGCCAATAATAACAGTCCAGTTGGAAAGATCGATCCGAGCGGCTTCAGGAGCTTTTAATAACATATTCAGAATTGTTGGCACGCAATGGCTGAAAGTGACTTTATGCGAGATCAACAACTTCAGCAAAACTGCAGGAACATATTTTCCGGGATAAACCTGTTTAATTCCGAGGTAAGTGGCCATGTAAGGAATTCCCCATGCATGCACATGAAACATGGGAGTTAGCGGCATGTAAACCGAATCGCGGTCCATCCGTCCGTGTTTAGCAGTGGCCAGCGCTGTTACCGAAGTCAGTGTGTGGAGCACCAGTTGCCGGTGCGAAAAATATACTCCCTTTGGAAGTCCCGTGGTTCCGGTGGTGTAAAAGGTTGTGGCGCAGGTGTTTTCATCAAATTCGGGAAAATCGAATTCAATGGATGCTTCAGCTAACATTTTTTCATATTCACCCTCAAACTGAATATGTGTACCTAATGTATCCCTGCTTTCGTTGATCAGAATGAATCTCCGGCCTTCGGCAATTCGCCCTTTGATCGCCTCCAGCAAAGGAATAAAATCAGCATTGCATATAATTAAATCATCTTCAGCATGTTCAATGGTGTATGCCATCTGTTCTGGCGATAATCTGACATTGATTGTATGAAGCACGGCTCCCAGCATCGGGATTGCATAATACATTTCGAGATAACGGTGCGAGTCCCATTCCATAACCGCCACTGTGTCGCCCTTTTTAACACCGACCGATGTTAAAACATTGGCCAGACGGTGAACCCTCTCCTGCCATGTTTTGTATGTAATTGTTAACTGGTCGCGGTAAACAATTTCCTGACCTGGATTATTCACCAGTGGCGCAAGAAAAAGTTGTTTGATCAGAAGCGGGTAAGAATAGGCAGAGGGGGTGCTTTCGATGAGATGATCTGTCATTTTTGGTTTAAATAATGATTGCTGTTTTTAATATCGCTGCAATATTATCTGATTTTTAATTTCTGATTTTTCTCCTTTTATTAATTCGTGGAATTAATTGAAAACCGGAGCAAAAAATCATCCGATCGTTTTAAAAAATGGAATGAGTTATTCAAATTTTAGTGAAATGACAATGGATTTAAAACGAAAATCATTCGGGAATTAAGAAAATCTGCAATGAAATTTAAGATAATCCGCAATTGTATTTCAGATTATCTTAAATTCCATCCGCCACGCACCTGAACCCCACTGTCGCTTTGCGTTCAAAACCATCCGAAACCCGCAGCAGCATTTGCCGCCAACGCAGATTTTTCGGGCCACCCTGCACGTACCACCAGCTATCTTCGGGTTTGTAGTAGCTCCCGCCTTTCAGCATCACAAACGAATAGGTGCAATTATCGTACACATCGTTGGTGATTTGCCAAACCGACCCTACCAAATCCTGCAGCCCAAAAGGATTCTCGCCTTTCGGGTAACTGTCCACCGCATCCAGAGTTCCGTTTCCGGGGTTGCAAAGTGTGGAGTCGATTCCCTTTAACTTTTCAACTGTGAGTGTGCCGGTAATTTCCTCTTTCTCGGCAACAATGTGTGCTTTTTCGCCCCACGGCCATTCATTGAGTTTTTCGGTTTGCGCAGCATATTGCCATTCTGCTTCGGTAGGCAAACGTTTTCCGGCCCATTTTGAAAAAGCCTGAGCATCTTCGTAACTCACAAAAACCACGGGTTTGTTTTCGTCGCCGGGTTTGGGTTTGCCATTTTCCCAGTGTTTCAGAAAGTTCTCGCCGTCAGTTGGCTTGTAACCCGATTGCTGTAAAAACTCAAGAAACTGATCATTGGTAACCAGGAATTTATCCATGAAATACGCAGGCATTTCAACGGTTTCCTTTTCCAAAACCTCAGGATACGGAATAAAATAATCGCCAAAATCGACTTTCATTTTGAATTTTCCGGTGGGTATTTTCACCATTCCGGCAGGCGCTTTTTCCTTTTTTACAGTCTGAACAGTTTCGCTGATTAATCGCGCTGAAGCCGGCGGAAAAGAAATAATTTGTTCGTCGGCCAGTTCGCCTTTTTCGAAAAGCTGCACCACAAATTTCCCTTCTTCGCGGCCAAATTCTTTTAATAAACGGATTGTCTGTTTCTGAACCGGATAAGTCTTCCATTTCCCTTCGTAACCGGGCATTCCGGCGTAAATTTTTATGCTGTCGCCATTAACTACAGAAAATGTCAGTTCATCTTTAGGAAGATTGAAGGAAACGCTCAACAATTCCTGAAATTCAGCGATTGCACCCACTTCGCCTTCGTTGTTGGTTCCCAGGTATTTTTCTGAAAAAGATTCGATGTCGACAACAGCAAAAATTTTATTACCAATTGTATCCAACGGCAATGGTTCGTGGTTCCACAAATCGACAAAATGAAAACCGGTTTTGGGCTGAACCTCAAAAAGCGACTTGTTAAAACCCTGCGGCCGAAGGCTGAAAATGGTGTAAACCGACTTATTTTCAGCAGGCCAGTAATTCACAAAAATACTATCGGCATTGGTTTTTAGCAGCGGAACCCAGTTTTGCTGCGTGAAATTCCCAGCATTTTCGCGCTGGATCATTAGAATTTTCGCCAGGTATTTCCATTGTTCGTCCAACCAGTACGGACGGCCCGGTGAAAAAAGATTGTTTTCGGTGCCGTAGCCGTTAAACAGCGACAGCGAATATTCGCGCCTGATGCGCTCCTTGCCCACTTCCACCACACGAAAAATGGCAAACTCGGGTTTTATCAGTTTGTTGAGATTCAGCATCGGGCAGTAATACAAAGCGTTGTGCACACGGCCACTCACAATTCCCTGCATGTCTTTGGGCACCGCCATTCCTTCGCTGTACATCATCACACCGTTGCCGCCATTATCGCCGGCTTTTTGCAGTTGTTCTGTTGATGCACCCGAGCAGTCCAAAACAACGCCGTCGGAACCGGTTTCTTTGATAGATTCGGCCAGCGCTTCGTAAGGATCTTCCTTGCGGGTGGCGGTGTCCCACGGTTTAAAGGCGATGTAAAAATGCGATTTGTTTTGGTGGCATAAATCGGCCAATCCTTTTACAGCTGTCATTCCGCCGGGCATGCTGCGATACATGTCCCACTGGTTGCGCTGGTCCATGCCAAGCGCGGGCCAGGTGGGCCACAACCCGTAAATTTCGGCGCCGCCCAATACTTTATTATTAAAACCGATAAAATCTCCCAAAGTGTAGCGGCCTTTTTCAATGTCGTAAATCTGGTGGTCCCAGCCCATCATCAACTGGCAGAGATAGGTGTGGCGCACCCATTTCAGGTCGTCGCGCTCAAACAGCGTGTTGTCGAATTGCTCCACATCGAACAGCATTTTCTCCTGGAAAATTTTTCTGAGTCCTTCCTGCCAATCGCCCAAAAAACTTTCGATCCAGAGATTGTAAGTTACTTTTCCACCGGGGAAAACAAGAGTTTCGAACCGACGGCGTGATGCGTTTTCCCAGCTTGTTCGACGGGTCAGCGCTGCGATTTTAGTTTTACCCGAACCGAATTCTGAATAACCGAGTTCCCAGGCATTGTCGGGCAGAATTACATTTACCGGATTAAACCCCGGGCGAAAAAGATGTGCGCGGGAAAGATAGTGGTCGCCCAAACCGGTGATATAAACCCGCTCCTGATTTTCACCCAGCGGAACCACATTGTGGAGTTTGAGTGTGTCTTTTGAAACATTGGTAAAAACCACCTGTGTATGCCAGCCTCCGTTTTTGATTCCGGGCTGAATGATTTCAATCTGAAACTGATTTTCAAAAGTCTCTTTTTGGTTTGAGAAGCAAAGTTTGTTGCCTATCCGGAATGAAACGACCGGGACTCCGGTTTGTAACAGTTGTTCTTCAATTTGAATGGATTTAAATACTAATCCGCTTTTTGTGTCCAGTTCAACATTGGCAATTTGGCAGAAACCTGCAATCACGATAAAAAGGGAAAAAACCAATAACAGCGCTTTTTTCAGTGGCATAGGTCGATAAATTTTCATCTAAAATAACCTGAAAAATTATCAAAAGCAAAATCGGGATTAAATCTGCTGATTCTTTTTTTGGTAAACCAGGTTGACAATTCCTGTATCAAAAAGTACGGTTTTTACAGTTTCGAATTGTGTTTCAGCCGGTACATCAGCAAACAACCGGATACCTTTTCCCAAAATAAGTGGAACAATTGAAATAGTCATTTCATCAATGGCACCGAGGTTCAGAAATTGTGTCACAAGACTTCCGCCACCTGCCAGCCAGATATTTTTACTGCTCTGTTTTTTCAAAAACTGAATGGTTCCGGCGTCAATCTTATTCAGAACAAACGTGTTGGCAGTTGAAGGAACAAAATCCCGTTTCCACGTCACCACAAAGGTTTTGCAATTTTCGTAGGGCCACTCAATACCAAAACCCAGAATTACATCATAGGTTTTCCGGCCCATCACAATCACGTCGGTGTTTTCAATCATTTCGTTGTACCCGTGATCGGTTTGCGAGGGATTGGGAATATTGAGAAGCCAGTCCAGTGAACCATTTTCGCGGGCAATAAAACCATCGAGCGAGGTAGCAATAAAAAGGCGAATCTTTGGCATTTCCATTTTCTTCTATCGTTTTCTTAATTGCAGAATCGCCTCTTCCAAACCTGCAATTTCGGCCAGACCTTTCAATCGGCCAATCATCGGGTAACCGGGGTTTCCGTTCAGTCCAAAATCGTTGGCGATTTTTATGCCGTGGTCGGGGCGCATAGGAATGCGAACATCCGAACGCCCACTATTTTGGCGGTTCTCCATTTGGTCAATCAATGTTTCCATCAGTTTTGCCATGTTTACACCGCCATCAATGTGCCCCGATTCGTAAAAACTGCCATCATCCATCACCCGTGTATTCCGCAAATGCACAAAATGGAAACGGTGACCATATTTCTTTGCCATTTCAACAAGGTCGTTGTCTTTCCGGGCGGAGAAGGAACCGGCACAAAAAGCAATGCCATTGTTGAGCGGCAGGCTGGTTTGCTGCAACCATTCCATATCATCGGCAGTACTGAAAATCCGCGGCAATCCGAGTACCGGAAACGGCGGATCATCGGGGTGAATGGCCAGGTTGATGCCGGCTTCTTCGGCAACCGGGATTACTTTGTTTAAAAAATGAGCAAGATGGGCCCGCAATTCATCACGGCCAATGTTTTTGTAGCGGTCGAGATGGTCGAGAAATGCGCGTTTGTAATCGGCAATGGTCGGATCAATCACACCATCGATAAAACCTTGTGTTACAACAATAATGTTGTGCGCCAGCGTTTCTGCCTCTTTTTTGGTCATCGAATGGAAAACGGCTTCCGCTTTGGTCACCATTTTGGGTGTATAATCAGCCACAGCGCCGGGGCGTTTCAGGATAAAAATATCAAAAGCAGCAAAGGTAGGGTAATCAAACAACATTGATTCGCCACCGGTTTCGAGCTGAAAATGAAGATTGGTTCGCGCCCAGTCGAGCACCGGCATAAAGTTGTAAACCACGGTTTTGATGCCACATTCAGCCAGATTCCAGAGTGAGGTTTTGTAATTATTAATGTGTTTTTCGCGCAGCGGCGAGACCGTTTTGATATCTTCGGTAACCGGCAGACTTTCCACTACACTCCACCCCAACCCTGCATTTTTAATTTTTAATTGTACCTTTTTAATTTCCTCCACGGTCCAAACTTCGCCATTTGGAATGTGGTGCAACGCGGTAACAACTTCTTCTACACCCATTTGTTTCAGCCACTCCAGCTGAACCGGGTCTTTTTCGCCAAACCAGCGCCATGATTTTATCAGTTTTGTTTCCATTTACAATTGAGAACAAAGAATTTCAGATTAGTAAACATTTCATTTTTAACGCAATGAACGCAAGGGAACAAATTCAATTATTGCGAACCGCGATTTTTCCTGGCGGACTTTGCGGTAAATATTACTGCATAAAATAAAATTTCAGTCTGGTTTTTAAACCCCACTGAACGAACTGAACCCGCCATCTACAGGAATAATGGTTCCGGTGACAAAACTGGCGGCCTCGGAACACAGAAAATGCACCGTGCCATTCAGTTCCGAAATATCGCCAAAGCGGCCCATCGGAGTTTTGGCTATTACTTTCTGACTGCGTTCAGTGTAGGTTCCGTCAGGATTCAGCAAAATTTTCTCGTTTTGGGTACTGATAAAAAAACCTGGTGCGATGGCGTTTACCCGCACTTTTTCGCTAAACTTCACTGCCATTTCCATGGCAAGCCATTTGGTAAAAATCTCGACACCCGATTTGGCTACTGAATACCCCGGAACCCTTGTAATGGAAGCCATAGTTGCCATGCTCGAAATATTGATAATCGAGCCGCTTTTCTGGTCGGCCATTACTTCGCCAAAAACTAGGCACGGATAAACTGTTCCGTTCAGGTTCAGGTCGGTCACTTCGTTAAAATCCTTGATTTTCATATCGAAAACGGTTTGTTCGGTGGTGAGTGTTGCACCCGGCAGATTTCCACCGGCTGTGTTGACAAGAATGTCAATGCGTCCCCATTTTTCCATAATCATATTTCGGGCATTTTTGAGGTCTTCCATGCTTAAAACATCGCAAACCAATCCGATTCCCTCACCTCCTGCTTCGAGCAGTTTGCTCAGCCGGAGATCGACATTTTCCTGGGTGCGGCCAATCACGGCCACTTTTACTCCACTGGATGCCAAATATTTGGAAATACTTCCACCCAGTGTTCCCGAACCGCCGGTAACCACTGCCACTTTTCCGTTTATATCAAACAATTCATTCATTTTGGACAATTTAATTCAATACAAATATGACGTGTCAAACCTCCTTTTGTTTGATTTGATTTTTGCAGGTGCTGGTATCTGATTTGCGAAAACAAAAAGCCCCCTCAACCTCCCCCGAAAGGGTGGCTTTTGGACGGGTGCTTTTATTTATTCTGTAATATCACTCTGAAACTTTTTTCCCCCTCCTTTGGAGGGGAAGGGGGAGGCTTTCTTTTATTTCTTCAGCCCTGCAACAGCAAAATAGGCATTCTTTGGTTTATGCTGACGATCAAAAAGCAGCGGGTAATTGGTGCGGCCACGCATCGGAAAGTTGTTTTTCCATGATAAATCGTCGCTGGCACCCCAGAAAGTCACACGGTCAACCACATCGCGGTGTTTCAGCAGAATTTTAAAAATATCCTCATAGCGTTTGGTCAGTTTATCGTCGATTTCCTTTGGCAGCCCATCTTTATAAGGATTCAATGTTTCCCTGTATGCAGCATTGGAGGAAATTTCGGCAGATCTGCTCCAGTCGTATGGTAAAACATCCACTTCGAGTTCGGTTATCGAAATTTTCATTCCAACTGATGCATAGGCTTCAATTGCCTGCTCCCAAAGTTTCAGGTCGGGCGATTCAAGATTCAGATGACCCTGTAAACCAATTCCATGAATCGGCACTCCTTTCTTTTTGTATTCCTTTACGAGTTCAACAATAAAATCACGGCGTTTCGGGTCTTCCTCGTTATAGTCGTTATAAATGAGTTCGCATTTCGGGTCGGCTTCATGAGCTAAATAAAAAGCTTTTTCCAAATACTCAGGCCCGCAGATTTCGAGCCATTTGCTTTTGCGGAAACCATCCTCAGGAGTAATTGCTTCGTTAACCACATCCCACGAATTCACACGTCCTTTATAACGGTCAACTACAGTTTGAATATGTGTTTCCATCCGTTTTAAAAGCAGTTCCTTACTGGCCTGGTTTCCATCGGGACCTGTAAAAATATCGCGCGGAACCTGGCTGTGCCAAACCAGCACGTGTCCCTGAACCGCCATTTTGTTCTTCCCGGCAAATTCAACGAGTTTATCAGGTTCCTCAAATTTCCACTCATTTTCTTTCGGATGAATAGATGCCCATTTCATTGCGTTTTCAGAAGTTACCTGGTTGAATTCGCGTACAATCAAATCGAGCATTTCTGAGTCGGGTTGCATCAGTGTTCGCGAACCAATGGCTGTACCAACCAGAAAATCATCTTTATACAAATCTTTAAGCCCCATTTCGGCAGCCATAGCGAAAACTTTTGAACGCAAAAGTGCAATTCCTGCCATGGAAATCGCTGAATTTCTGATAAATGTGCGTCTGTTGGAGTTTGAAAAGTTGTTGTTGGTTTCGGTAATTTTTGTCATTTTGAATGAATTTTATTAGTTGGTTAAAGTTAAAATTATACTAATTGAAAAACACGTGCCTTTATCAGGTCGAACAAAAATACAAGCTGAAATTCGGATTTAAAATCGTGGTTTCTGATTTTTTCAGGCAAATTAAAACTTTTCATACCGTGTAACCGGTCGGTGGTGATTAAAAGCCAGTAATAATTCAGCCGCTGTTTTTGGTACAGCCTTAACAGCTTTTCGTCCTTTTTGTGAATTGAAAGCCTGATATCGGTTACCACATCGTTTGAAACCCCAAGATTATTTGCTCGTTCCCATATTGAAATTTTCATTGCCGGGTGATTTACAATCAGAATTTCTTCCATTCCTTCAGGAAGGTTTTCAGCAACCAATTCCCTGAAGAAGCTTTCCCTGCTCTTGTTTTTGATCGCCCCCCGGATCAGATTTACTGACTGAACTGCAGCCAGTATCTGCCTTTCCCTGATTATTGTTTTCTCCTCCGAAAAAAGGAATTTCACAAACAATTTAAAACCGGAACTTTGTTCAAACAATTCCTGCGACATATTGATTATTTCCTCCCTGATTTGAATCTGGCCAAGCTGATTTTCATCGGGAATATTTTTGTTCACCGGATTTAAACGGGTAAGTTCGATTCCAAATTCATGACGGTTTTTCGTTTTAATCACGAAATCAGGTGATTCGGAAGGAATCAATTGTCCTTTCGGAAAATCATCGTGACAATCCCTGAAATAGTTCACCAGCAATATTTCCAGTTCTTTTTTATCGAAATGCATCCGGACAGAATTTCTTCGAAATTAAAAAAAAGTAAATTTATTAATAGGGAAAGACTTCAGAAGTAGTTACTGCTGATAAAAAACGCAATTTTGTTTAACCTTTCTATTCGCTGAATCCATTCCTTTTTGTAATCACATTTGCCCAAAGCAATTTTCAGGAACCTGAAGTATTCAATCATCTTCTGAACATTAAAAAACCGGCCTGATTGGAGAATAAGCACAGGATAAAGAACCTGTTTCAGCCTGTTCAATACAAATTTTAAACAATTGGATTGTAAATTCCGGAATAAAAAATTAATTTAGCCTGATTTACAAACCAATCCGCCTTTGAAATATGAAACTTCTTTGCATACTGATATTATTACTTGCTTTTGCTTTTCCCGGTTTCGGGCAGATCAGCCCGTCGTTAAAAGCCGGTATCGGATATAATTATGTTATCGATGAAGACGAAAGTATAAGTCCTGATTTTCATACCATTACAGGCTATCCGAATTTTTATGCAGAAATACCTTTCCCGATCAAAATCAGAATGAAACCACGATTAAGCATCAATCCGGGATTGGCGTACAATTTTTTTAAAGAAAGTAAAGTAAACGGAGATACCATTACAGGTAAAAACCACAAACTGAATCACCAGTCGTTAAGTGGTTATGTTAAAGTTCTTTATCAATACAAAATTCCGGGAAACACTGAAGCTTTTTTATATCTGGGACCTATTGGCGGAATTAATTTAATTACCAAAACCAAAGGCACAAAAACTGTTTATGGTTTGAACGAGGAAATCCCGGTTTATACCGATAATGTAAACGAAAACGGCAAGGATTTTTTCAAGATGTTTTATTATGGATTTTTGTTTGGTTTTCAACCCAATGCCCGAAAATACAACTTCATTAAACCTTCTTTCGAATTCTCCTATTATCCTGATTTTGTGTATAAATCCATTCCGGAGCTTATTACCGGAGATGTTAATAGTGATGAAAATGCACAAGTTACATACAAAGGAATTGGGACTTTTCAGTTTACGGTTTATCTCGGATTCCGGATAAAATAACATTTCAGTCATCTTTCTTTAATCGAAGCGGCACCTTCGAAATTAATTAATCTTACACCGGATTAAATAATGTTCTTTAGTAAA
This sequence comes from Draconibacterium sp., assembly GCA_037442685.1. Classification (GTDB taxonomy): domain Bacteria; phylum Bacteroidota; class Bacteroidia; order Bacteroidales; family Prolixibacteraceae; genus Draconibacterium. The sequence goes on from JBBIPU010000008.1 coordinate 13,089, forward strand.
AACCACAATTTCAGGTTTTGCCTTACTGTTTAAACAGTTACTTTTGACCCGAAACGCAATTATTTTCAATCCATGGTAATTTCTGTTAAAATGAAGCAATTTTCTCTGATACCGGTTTTCCTGTTCTTTACTTTTTTGGCTTCAGCACAGAATTTTTCCAATAGTAATTTACCCATTATAATTATTAACACCGATATAAATCCAAATACCGGACGACCTTCGGAAATTCCTGATAATCCAAGAGTTCTGGCTACCATGAAAATAATATACAGAGCCGATGGTTCACGAAATTATTTAACAGACCAGAACAATCCTGATCTTTTGAATTACAATGGCCACATCAGTATCGAAACAAGAGGATCATCTTCGCAGTCACTTCCCAAAAAACCCTATGGTTTAACCACTTTAGGAGCAGACAATGTCACAAAAAACAATGTAAAGATATTGGAAATGCCAAAAGAGAATGACTGGATTTTAAATTCAATTGCTTTCGACCCTTCACTGATCAGAAATTATCTCTCGTACGATCTTTCGCGGTGTACCGGAAATTATGCTGCCAGGGGCAGATTCTGTGAAGTTGTAATCAATGGCGACTACAAAGGATTGTACATTTTTATGGAAAAGCTGAAAGTTGACGATGACAGGATCAACATCGTAAAAATGACAAATACTGATAACAGCTATCCTGAAATTACAGGAGGTTATGTAACTAAAGCAGATAAAGATACAGGTGGTGACCCAATAGCATGGACAATGCAATCGTACAGTGGTTCAACCGGTTATATTCACGACACACCAGATCCCTCGGAAATTACAACACAACAAGGCACTTATATCCGGAACCAGTTTACATCGCTCCAAAATACCGCCACAGCCCAGAATACCTCTGTTACAAATGGTTATCCTTCAATTATCGATGTTCCCAGTTTTATCGATTACATGTTGATAAGCGAAATTGCATCAAATGCCGATTCTTATCAGTACAGTACTTATTTTCACAAAGACAGGAGCGGAAAATTACGCGCGGGACCCATCTGGGATTACGATCTGACTTATGGAAATGACCTGTTTATGTGGGGATTTGACAGAAGTTTTACAAATGTCTGGCAATTCGATAACTGGGATAATACAGGATCTAAGTTCTGGCGAGATTTGTATAATAATCCTACTTTTAAATGTTACCTGACAAAAAGATGGAAAGAACTGAATGCTGTAAACGGACCGCTAAACTACTTTACCATTGTTGAAAGGATAGATCAACTAACCAATCTAATTTCGGAGGCAATACCAAGAGAAAATCAAAGGTGGGGAACAATTCCTGACCACAGCGGCGAAATAACAATAATGAAAGAATGGATTCAGACCCGGATCAACTGGCTGAATTCCAGGCTGGTCAGTTATTCTTCATGTGCAAATCCGGCAATTCCGCCACTGGTTATTACCAAAATAAACTACAATCCACTCCCACCGGAAGGAATTTCAGAAGAAGACCTTGAATTTATTGAAATTACGAATTCAGGAAGCCAGACAGTAAATCTGACCGGGATATATTTCAGCGAATTGGGACTTTCGTACCAGTTTCCTGCCGGTTCGACACTTGGCGCCGGAAAAAGCATTGTACTTGCCGGTGATGAAGCTGCATTTCAGCAGTTTTACGGAATAGCGCCATTCGACCATTTTACAAGAGACCTTTCAAACAAATCGGAAAAAATTGTTTTGGCTGATGCTTTTGGAAATGTAATCGATTCAGTCAGGTATTCAGATGAGACACCCTGGCCTGCTGAAGCCGACGGAGGTGGTTTTTTTCTCAAACTAACCAATATTAATTCTGATAACAGCGTTGCTTCCAATTGGACAGTTTCATCAAATCTGTTAGTTGGAGTTGAAGACAAACATCTTACGAATTCAATACTGGTTTATCCAAATCCTGTAAGTTCAGTAATCAATGTAGATGGTAACCGGATTCAGATCAATTCGTTTGAAATTTATGATTTAAGTGGCCGGGAAATCATAGCCCAAAACAAAATCGGTACAAATCGTTTTACGATTGATGTCGAAAAACTTGTTCCCGGCAGTTATATTTTGAAGATTACTGCTGCAAACGGAACGGCAATAGTTCAGAAAATAAACAAGTTACCAATTCAATTCTGAAAATCCGGGCATAAAAAAAGCCGCCCAAATCAATGGTCAGCTTTTCAATATCATGAATATCTTAACTATTACAAATTCAGCGAATAACGATCGAAAGAAGTAACAGTAAGTCCTTTATCATTTTGCGATAAAAATTCTTTGATAGTTATTTTACCATCTTTTACATAAACCTGGTTAAGCAAGGTCGATTCCTGGAAAAATTTCTGAAGCGCTCCCTGTGCAATTTTATCGAGCATTGCTTCGGGTTTACCTTCCTGGCGGAATTTTTCCTTTGCAATCGAGAGTTCTTTTTCAATCACATCCTGAGGAACTGAATCCTTATCAACAGCAACAGGAGCCATTGCAGCCACCTGCATTGCCACGTCTTTTGTAACCTGAACATCAACACCCGCTTTGTTAAAACCAACCAGCGTAGCCAGTTTGTTTCCGGGGTGAATGTAAGCCACAACAGTTTCGGCATTGATTTTACAGAAATATGAAAGTTCAATTTTTTCACCGATAACGCCAGTCTGTTCCGAAACATGTGCTTCAACTGCTCTTCCGTTAAGATCAAGACCTTTAACGGTTTCCAGGTTATCGGCTTTATTTGCAAGAGCTGCATTTAAAATACTTTCGGCAAAAGCAACAAAATTCTCATTTTTTGCAACAAAGTCGGTTTCGCAGTTCAGAACGATCATCGCGCCTGTTTTTTTATCTTCCGAAACCTTTGCAAGGACAACACCTTCTGCGGCATCCCTGTCGGCACGTTTGCTTGCCACTAATTTTCCTTTTTCACGGATGATTTCAATGGCTCTGTCGAAATTACCTTCGGCATCTGCCAGGGCACTTTTGCAATCCATCATCCCTGCGCCTGTTACTTTACGTAACTTAACTACATCGGCAGTTGTAAACGACATAATAGTTTTTTTAATATGTTTTTATTCGTTGTCAGAATCAATATCCTCTTCTTCCTCAGCTACCCTGATTCTTGATTTTTTGCGGGTTTTTTTCGGTGCTTCCTCTTCTTCTTCAGGTTCAACTGTATCTTTTTCAAGTTTGCGTTCGCTCAAACCTTCACGAATTGCATCGGTCATAAAACCTACTATTAATTTAATCGACTGGGAAGCATCGTCGTTTGCAGGGATTACAAAATCAACATCATCGGGATTTGAATTTGTATCGACCATAGCAAATACAGGAATTCCAAGTCGTTGTGCTTCGCGAACCGCGATTCTTTCCTTCATTACATCAACAACAAAAAGTGCAGCGGGAAGACGTGAAAGATCGGCAATACTTCCTAACATTTTATCAAGTTTGGCATGCTGCCTTGAAATCTGGAGTTTTTCTCGTTTTGAAAGATTATCCCAGCTTGCATCTTTCGACATTTTATCGATCGAAGTCATTTTTTTCACTGCTTTACGGATAGTTGGAAAGTTGGTAAGCATTCCACCGGGCCAGCGTTCTGTAACATAAGGCATTCCAACACTTTTCACGAGGTCTGCAACCAATTCCTTTGCCTGCTTTTTTGTAGCAACGAAGAGAATTTTTCGACCTGACTTTGCAATTTGTTTGATTGCTGCAGCAGATTCGTCGATTTTTACAATTGTTTTTTGAAGGTCGATGATGTGGATTCCGTTCTTTTCCATGAAAATGTAAGGTTCCATGTTAGGATTCCACTTCCTTTTGAGGTGGCCGAAATGCACACCTGCATCTAATAATTCCTGGAAATTTGTTCTTGGCATCTTTTTACTTTTTATATGTTCTAAAAGCAACTATTGAGTAGCCCCGGAAATCCGGAGATCTCAACGGTTTTAGATCCATGTAATGATTAATTAATAAAATAAAATTAACGTTTTGAGAATTGGAAACGCTTCCTTGCTTTCGGGCGTCCCGGTTTTTTACGTTCAACTTCACGGGGATCGCGGGTAAGAAATCCTGCTGATTTCAACTCTTTTCTTGCAACAGCGTCAATTTCAACCAAAGCGCGGGAAACTGCCAAACGCAAAGCTTCAGCCTGCCCTTTTGGTCCACCGCCATCAAGGTTAACCCTGATATCATATTTTTCCTGTACCCCGATAAGATTTAACGGCTGCAAAACAATGTATTGCAACGCAATAGACGGGAAGTATTCTTTGAACTCCCTGTTATTAACAGTAATGTTTCCTTTACCTTCACTCAGGTAAATACGTGCAATTGCTGTTTTTCTACGTCCTATTGTATTTACTGATTCCATTTTGCCTATTTAATAGTATTTAAATCAACAACTTTTGGTTTTTGTGCTTCGTATTTGTGCACATTACCAATCACCACATGTAAATTAGAATATAACTTTCTGCCCAGCTTATTTTTTGGCAACATCCCTTTAACTGCTTTTTCAACAAGTCTTTCAGGATATTTTGCCAGAATTTCAGTTGCTGTTTGCTGACGTTGTCCACCCGGGTAACCTGAATGACGTATATAAAGTTTATCACTCATTTTTTTACCGGTCAATACTACTTTTTCAGCATTTATTACAATTACATTATCGCCACAATCAGAATGTGGTGTGAATGTTGATTTATTTTTTCCTCTCAGGATTTTGGCAACTTTACTTGCCATACGTCCTAAAACCTGACCTTCAGCGTCAACTAACACCCATTCTTTATGGGCATCAGCTTTACTTACCGAAACTGTTTTATAACTAAGTGTGTCCACTCTTATTTAATTTTTTTGTTCAAAAACTTTTGATTTATCTGTAGTTCAGAGATTTATCTCAACGGAATTTTATCAATAAAATCATTACTACAAAGAAAATCAACTATTTACACTCCTTATTACTAAGGACAATAATCGGGACTGCAAAAGTATTCCCTTTTTTCAAATTTCCAAAAAATAACAATTAATTTTTTGTGTTGTTAAACGGTTGTTAACGAAAAGCTTGTCCGTTGCTTCAAAGATGCAATCAGCATTTAAGGTTAGTTACACGGTTTTTCTTTCCAAGTTCAGTTTTAACTGTGTTATTGATCTTTTCATAAACCGTCATTTTTTATACTTTTGCCGGGGAATCACGGGGCTATTATTTTCTTTGAAAATCGATAATGAAAGAGACAAAACCGAAAAAGATAAAAAAACGGATATTCAAATCGTGGATTACTTCACTGATAAGTATTTCACTGGTTCTTACCATGCTTGGATTACTTGGAATAATCCTGGTCAATGGCCGCCAGTTATCGGAATATGTAAGGGAAAAAATCGGATTTACACTTATTTTGAACGACAATGTCAAACCAGCCGAAATACAGCGTCTTCAGGAAAAACTGAATAAAAGCAGGTTTGTAAAATCGACCCGTTATATCGATAAAGAAACTGCTGCAAAAGAACTGACTTCTGAACTGGGAGAAGATTTTACAGGCTTTTTAGGGTACAATCCGCTGTTCGAATCGATTGAAGTAAAACTTTATGCAAACTATACCCGGTCAGACAGTTTGCAAATACTTGAAAAAATGTTCAGGTCGTATCCTCAGGTCAGCGAAGTTTATTACCAGAAGGATCTTGTGGAAGTCATCAATCAGAACATTAAAAAAATCACGATTTTTGTACTGGTAATCAGTGTTCTTCTTACTGTAATATTTATTGCATTGATAAACAATACCATCAGGATTTCGGTTTATTCACAGCGATTTACAATTAACACAATGCAGATGGTTGGCGCTGGAAATTCATTTATCCGGAAACCTTTTCTCCGTCAAAGTCTTTTCATGGGTTTTTATGGTGCAATTATTGCGAACAGCCTGCTGACTGCAGGTATTTATTTGTACCGAAACGAGTTACAGGGTTTGATATCGTCGCAGGTAATTTATCCGACTGGTATCGTTTTTACTTCGGTGTTTATTCTTGGCTTACTGTTTTCTTTTGTTTCAACCTATCTGGCTGTAAACAAATTTCTGAGAATGAAATTTGATGAAATGTTTTATTAATTAACTTTACCGCGATTAAAAAAATTGAAATGGCAAAAAAAGAGATAAAAGAAGATGTTGGCTTTGCTCTGGGTAAAGAAAACTACAAATTAATGGCTATCGGATTTGCAGTGATTGTTTTGGGATTTATTTTGATGGCAGGAGGAGGCAGCGATGATCCGAATGTTTTTAATCCCGATATTTTCAGTTTCAGACGAATAACCCTGGCGCCGGTTGTACTTTTATTTGGATTTGCCTTCGAGATATTTGCCATCATGAAAAAACCCAAAAAAGACAATTAATCCGAATCGCATTGTAAAACCGGATTGTCATCTTCTTCAGGTCACTCTTATCAAAACCCGGTTTTCCAAAACCTTAAAATCTGAATTACGGTTAGCTAACTCAATTGCCTCGATTAAAGCAAATCAAAACTAATTATTAAGAAATCGGTATCTGTTCCGGTTTATTTGGTTTTATTTATTCAATAGTTGACTGGTTATTTATCGTTTTGTTATCTTTGCACCCTGTTTTTTGAAATATATCACAAACAATTGAATTTTAATTAATTACGAATGCCGGAGCTAAAAAAATCATACGATTTCATTAATGGTGAGGTTTTGTTGTTTAACAAGCCCTACAAATGGACCTCGTTCGATCTGGTTGGAAGGGTTCGTAACACTTTATGTAAAAAAACAGGGATCAAAAAACTGAAAGTCGGCCACGCCGGAACACTCGATCCGTTGGCAACCGGGGTGATGATTTTGTGCACAGGCAAAGCCACCAAAATAATTGAATCGCTGCAGGCTGAAGAAAAGGAATATATTGCAACTCTGAAACTTGGAGCAACAACCTCTTCGTTCGATTTGGAAAAAGAAGAAGACAGTCAACAGGATTGCGCGTTTGTTACTGAAGAATTATTTAAAGCTGCCGTCACGAAATTCACGGGTGAGATTGAACAGGTACCCCCTGTTTTTTCAGCGGTTAAGGTAAATGGGAAAAGAGCATTCGATTATGCACGAAACGGTAAATCGCTGGAACTTCAGCCCAAAAAAATTGTAATCAGTGAAATTCAGCTGGTTTCGTTTAAATTGCCTGAGGTGGTAATAAAAGTTGTTTGCAGCAAAGGAACTTATATCAGGGCACTTGCAAGAGATATTGGCGAAGAGCTTAAATGCGGGGCTTATCTTACTGGTCTTGTTCGCACCAGGTCAGGCAATTACAAGATTGAGGATGCAATGACCATTGATTTTTTTATAGAAAATTTAAGCCTGTTTGAAACCAATTGAACGATACAGCGTTAATTTAGTGGTTTATAATAAACCAACTAACGATTTAAACATTCATCATGTAATTGGCGTTACATCGGTTATTAAAATTAAAGATTGAAAAAACAAAAGGAAGACAGGAATATCGATGCCACGCAGTATTTGAATAAATTAAAAAACCATAGCCAACAATTTAACAGCCACTTTTAATTTGTACAAAAAATGAAATTATCAAAGTTTAAGTTTGAATTAGATCCGAAAAAGATTGCACTGCATCCTGCTGAAAACAGGGATGAATCGAAACTGATGGTTCTGAACAGGACAAACCGCACAATCGAGCATAAAATTTTTAAGGATGTGCTTGATTATTTTAACGACAAGGATGTGTTAGTATTCAATAATACCAAGGTTTTTCCGGCCCGCCTTTATGGAAACAAGGAAAAAACCGGTGCTGAAATTGAAGTATTTCTTTTACGCGAATTAAACCGTGAACAAAGACTTTGGGACGTTTTGGTTGATCCGGCCAGAAAAATAAGAATTGGGAACAAGCTTTATTTTGGAGATGACGATTTGCTGGTCGCCGAAGTTATCGATAATACAACATCAAGAGGCAGAACTCTCCGGTTTCTTTTCGACGGTCCGTACGATGAATTCAAAAAAACTTTGTACGAACTGGGTGAAACTCCGCTTCCAAAATTTATCAATCGCCCTGTGCAACCCGAAGATAAGGACAGATACCAGACCATTTTTGCAAAACACGAGGGAGCAGTTGCAGCCCCAACTGCAGGCTTGCATTTCAGCCGCGAACTTCTGAAACGCCTCGAAATAAAAGGCGTGAACTTTACTTATCTGACTTTACACGTCGGACTTGGCAACTTCCGCAGTGTTGATGTAGAAGATCTGACAAAACATAAAATGGATTCGGAACAGATTTTTATTACCGACGAAGCCTGTAAAGTTGTAAATGCAGCAAAAGACCTGAAGAAAAATGTCTGTGCTGTGGGCACAACGGTAATGCGTACAATGGAAAGTTCGGTTTCAACCCAGGGTTACCTGAATCCTTTCGAAGGATGGACAAATAAATTTATATTCCCTCCATACGAATTCAATGTTGCCACTTCGATGATAACCAATTTCCACCTGCCGTATTCAACTTTACTGATGATGGTGGCAGCTTTCGGAGGGTACGATTTTGTGATGGAGGCATATCGGATGGCGCTCAAGGAAGATTACCGTTTTGGTACCTACGGCGATGCGATGCTGATTATATAAAACTCCTCCATGTTTCGACAAATGGAAGAGTAAAAATGAATAAATTTCGGAATAAGGAAACCACGGAACGATTGTTGTCGTGGTTTTTTGGTGTAAATCGAAAACAATTTTAATTCGGAAAAATGAAAAATGCTTTTGTCCTGTTTTTTATGATCACAGTCCTGACTGCTTTTTCGCAAAACAAGGAAACCGAGCGGCTGATCGAAGTTAACGGCAGATCGGAGATGGAAATAGTACCCGATGAAATTACTTTTAACATTGGAATTGAAGAGTACTGGAAAGAGGAATTTGAAAAGAAAAAGGATGTCAAAGATTACAAAACCAAAGTTCCGTTAGCTGAAATTGAGGATGAGTTCATTAAAAATCTGCGGAAAGCCGGAATCGACAAGGAAGATGTTAAGGTAAAAAACATGGGGAACTACTGGCGAAATCGTGGAAAAGAGTTTTTGTACAGTAAACAATTCGAAATAAAAGTCACCGATCTTTCTAAAATCAATAAACTGACCCAGTTGCTCGATTCGAAAGGAATTAAGTATATGAACATTGGCGAATTAAACCATTCGAAAATGGCTGAATACAAAAAACAGGTAAAAATTGACGCTTTGAAAGATGCCAGGGAAAAAGCCCGGTACCTTGTTGAAAGTATCGGCAGCGAACTTGGCGAGGTGGTAACAATATCGGAATTGAACGACGGGTATTATCCTCCAATAACCCGTTCACAGGAAATGATGATGATGAAGGCAGCGAGCGCAGATATGAATACAGAAAGTATCGACGAAGTTCAGAATATTAAACTCGAATACCAGGTCAGGGCGGTTTTCAGGATTAAATGAGTTCAGGATTCTTAGTCATAAAATGATTAATTCTTAACTTTCGGCAAATTAATCAATATGCCAAAATTCATTGTACAGGTATGCCCGGTTTGCGGAGGGAAAGATTTTAAACCATTTTTGTCCTGCACTGATTTTTTTGTTTCGGGCGAAAAATTTATCATAAAAGAATGTGATTCGTGTGGCTTTAAAATCACGAAAAATATTGAAAATGAAGAAAATATAGGGCGGTATTACCAGTCGGAAAAGTATATTTCGCATTCAAATACTTCAAAAGGTCTGGTTAATTCGGTTTACCACAGCGTCCGGAAATACATGCTTGGCCGGAAAAGGCATTTGGTTGAAAAATCCACAGGCCTGAAAAAAGGGCAGCTTTTGGATGTTGGTACAGGTACCGGCTTTTTCCTGAACGAAATGAAAGTACATGGCTGGCAGGTCACCGGTACCGAAAAAAGCAGCGATGCCCGCGACTTCGCAAAAAAGGAATTTAACCTCGAAAACCTACCTTCGGAAGGACTTTTTAACCTGAAAAGCAACAGTTTCGATGTAATTACACTTTGGCACGTGCTTGAACATATTCACCGTTTAAACGAAAACATGGAAACTTTCCACCGGTTGCTGAAAGCCGAAGGCAAACTGATTATTGCAGTTCCAAACCACGATTCTGCAGATGCAAAACATTACAGGGAATACTGGGCTGCTTACGATGTGCCGCGCCACATCTGGCATTTCGCCCCGGAGCAGATGAAACTCTTTGGCAAAAAACATGGATTTAAACTGGAATCGTTGCACACCATGCCTTTCGATTCGTTTTATGTCTCGATTCTGAGCGAGAAATATAAAAAATCGAAACTGAGTTTGTTAAAGGGAATTTTTTATGGAAAAATTTCGTGGCTGAACAGCATTTTCAATCCGGGGAAATGCAGTTCGGTGATTTATGTGTTTCAGAAAGGTAAATAAATAAGTTTTCAATGAAAATTGGTATTCATCCGGAAGTATGTTTTTTTCATATATTTGTTTACATTGAAAAACGCTTCTAATGCAAAGCAAAACATTTAATATTATTGTTGAAAAGGGAACTGATGGATATCTGATTTCCTCAGTAATTGAACTACCTGGTTGTCATACTCAGGCTAAGACTTATGATGAACTTTATTTAAGAACCAAGGAAGCAATCGAATTGTATTTGGATGTAAACAAAAGATTCAGACCTAAAAGCCATTTCGTAAGTTTACATCAAATATCAATATGATTTATGTCCAAATTGCCCTTGATTACAGCCAAAGAACTGATTAAAATATTACTTGCGGCAGGTTTCGAGTTAAAGCGCCAAAAAGGAAGTCATAAATTTTTTCAGCATGAAGACGGGAGGTCCACAGTCATTCCTGATCATGGAAATGAACAAATCGACCGTGGATTATTAAACAAAATCATCAAGCATGATTTAATGATTTCAATTGAACAATTTTTGAAGATTAAATAACTAAAAAATTTTTAATACTTATTTGATAACCCTACCAGGTCACTATTTTGTTTTCGGTAAAAATTAATCCAACATGTAACAAACCACAGCGCCACTTTTATTACCCGCAATAAGATTGAGTTTTTTAGCGCTTTGCGTGGTTTTTCCAATACTGAATCCGGTTGCTCCCTGTAACGGAAAACCAGATTGTAACTTTCCACCTGAATCAAACAGATAAAGTTGGTTCCCCTTTGTATCGGTAATTCCTAATTTTTTCTGTTTCGGGCCAAACCGGTAAATATTTGGCTGGTTCTGGATTACATTTTCAAACTTTTGAGTGAACAAAACAGTTCCGTTTTCGTCGGTTACGGTAAGCTCTTTCCCGTCAACAAAAATGTATTCAGGCATCTTATCGCTATTTAAATCATCTGCAATAAAAAAGTGGTCATCACCAAACTTTCCGATTTTCTTTTCGGTATAATTTCCGTCGAAATCGATGGTGTAAACGGTCCCTTTTGTGTCGGTGGTAATCAGTTTTGGTTTTGCTGAAGACACAAGAAATAGCCGATTCCGGGAGTTTTTAAATTCCGCTGCGGTTTTGGCGACAGGCTCTCCCTTCCGGTTTCTGATGTACACCTGGTATTTATCTTTGAAAACAATATAATCTTTCCCTCCAACCCTGAAGAATTGCACCGGTGCGACGACTTCCGATTTTGTACCTTCAAAGTTCCATCCGCTCATGATCTTTCCCTGCTTGTCGAAAGCATAAATTTTCCTGTCGCTGCAAGGCACGAAGTAGCGGTAAACACGGTTGTTGTCGTAGTCGAAAACGCTTATCCCGGTGGTGGCTTCTGCGGGAAAACTGACCGGGAACCCTTCAATATTATTTCCGTTCCGGTCAATAATGTAAAGTTTGCTTTTTGTGCTGAACAGATATTGTAATTTGCCGTTTGTGAGGTAGTCAATCTGGAAAATTTCGCTCATGATCGGTTCTCCGACGTCAAAACTCCAGTTGATTTTGCCTTCGCTGCTAATCTGGTAAAGTTTGTTTGCCTTATCCTGAACCATTATTTCGCGTTTTTCTTTATCGGTGTGGTTTATTGTGAAAACCGGTTTTGTAATTATTGAACTGCCTGTATTACACTGCCATGCAATCTGCGAATCGCCGGTGTCTGTTATTGTCCCTGCTGTTCCTTTAGTTTGACCACTCTCATCTTCCTGTTTCCCGTTGTCAAAAATAAAGTCGATTTCATTAGAGTAAATATCCTTATCGCTGCTGACTTTCCAGCCAACTGCCTGAATTTTACGAAGCACATTTTTTTTCTTTTCAAGCTTTTTTGTAAGTTCTGCAGTTAAAAGTTCAGTGGTCAGGTTTAAACTTCTCCCCACATTTACATAAGCTGTAATATTCGATTTATTGGTGGTGTTGCCCTGAAATCTTTTAAACCTCGCATCTTCTCCCAACCGTTCTTTCGATTCAAGACCGGTTAGATAGTTTTGCAGATCGTTTACTGAGTTGCTGAAAACCAGATAGTCTTTATAAAATACCGCGAATTTTGCCTGTGCCGAATAAAAAGGTTTGCCGAGCCAGATTCCGGGGAACGATGGAAACGGAAATTCGATAATGGTAAATTCCTTTTTGTCGTCTGCCCTGAAAGTTGTTTTAAAATTTTCCAACTGCTGATTTTTGCGAAGAGCATAATTGGTCAGCATCGAATCGAGCATCTTCCCGGTTTTCGATTTACTGTTGACATCAAACATAAACAGGGTGCTTTTTTGTGCTGACTCCGAAGGAATTACAGTGGTTGCGACAATTATCTCACTTTTCACCATCGACTGAAATTCTTTCTTAAAATCGATTCTGAAATTCGATTCAATTTTTCTGATTTTGTCTTCGCGTTTGTAAAACGACCCTGCAAGTGAAAAATATTTTTCAAGTTTATCGAAAAACAACTTTTTATTTGAGAATGAATAACTGGTATAAAAGGAAGTGTTTTTGGGTAAAATATCGCCTGCTCCCGAACGTTGCGGTTCCTGCCCTTCGAAAACCGACAGAAATTGATTTGCAGTATCGCTGGCAACCATTAATCCTTTCATTATTATATCGTTATCCTCAGCTTCTGTTTCAAATTCGCTCCACGATGCAAACCGTTTGAAATCTCTCACGTTGCGGTAATGATTTCTTTTTACCTCCTCTTCAAACTCGTTGGTTCCGGTGATTGAACTGCTATTCACATAATCGAGCAAAAAATCGGGGAACAATTGCTGGTTGACATAAAATGCAATGTCAGGCTCAGCCGTGAATGATTTGGTAAGCTTTTCGAACGATGGGTCCCGGGTAATTCCCGGTTGGTCGAGTTGCAAAAGCGATTGCTGAACAAGTACAATATTCGGACTGGCAAGTAACAAACCCGATGTAAAACAGTAATTGATCGATTTTTTATTGTCGGCAGTACTTGCAGAAGTGATTTTGTAACCAGTGTAGTCAATTTCTTTGTAGGAAAATTCCGGTTCAGGGAACATTTCCCTGGCCAGTCTGTCAACCGATTTTTTCCTGCCACTACCGTCAATTTTCTGAATTACCAGCGGGGTAAAGCTTTTATCTCCCATTAATCCGAGTGCAACAATTAAACGTTCAGAACGCAGACTATTTCTGATGTCGCTGTTTTCTTTAATCGTCGAATCGAGTTGCTGAATCCATTTTCTGAAGCCGGCAATTTTTTCAACATCTGCCCACTTTTCAAAGAGAGGATTTTCAAGTGGGATGGCTTTCAGCGAACTTAATTCGACAAAAACAGGCACAGAAACCGGAACTGCATTATACAGTGAAGTTTCTTTAAAAAACGGAATTTCGCTTTTCCTGAAATAAAAGAATGCGATGACAGCTGCAAGTACAGCGATTACTGTTATTATGATTATTTTATTTTTCATAATCCTGCTGATTTCTGTTTTTAGTTTTCGAATAAAGAAACTGACCGGTTTCAAAATTATAAATTACAGGAGCTGAAAAGAACTGATTTTATGCTTTTTAATGAAACACAGGTTGTTAATAACTGTTGAATTAACTGAGTAAAACAGGGTTTACAGACTTTGTGAAAAAAAAGAACCGTTCTCTTTGAAAAGAACGGTTCTCTATCATATTCTTCTTTTAATACTTTTTACAGCGTTTTTGCCACTTCAACTTCCTGGAATGCTTCGACAAAATCGCCGACTTTTATGTCGTTGAATTTCTCGATATTCAGCCCGCATTCAAACCCGTTCTTCACCTCTTTCACATCTTCCTTGAAACGTTTCAACGACCCGAGTAAACCTGTGTAAATTACAATGCCATCGCGGATAACACGGATTTTTGCAGACCGGGTAACCTTGCCGTCGCGCACGATACAACCGGCAATATTGCCTACTTTCGTAATATTGAACACTTCGAGAACTTCAACTGTTCCCATAATTTCTTCTTTTATTTCAGGCGACAACATACCTTCCATTGCAGCTTTGATTTCGTTGATTGCATCATAAATAATCGAATACAAACGAACATCAATCTGTTCCTTTTCAGCAAGTTTACGTGCATTTAACGACGGACGCACCTGGAAACCGATAACAATTGCTTCGGAAGCAGCAGCCAGCAGGATATCCGATTCAGAAATCTGCCCCACCGCTTTGTGTTTAATGTTAACCTGGATTTCTTCAGTCGAAAGTTTTATCAATGAATCGGAAAGCGCTTCGATTGAACCATCAACATCACCTTTTACAATCAGGTTCAGTTCCTGGAAGTTTCCAATTGCTATCCTTCGGCCAATTTCATCAAGTGTAATATGTTTTTGTGTGCGAAGTCCCTGTTCGCGCGCCAATTGTTCGCGTTTGTTGGCAATATTTCTGGCCTCGCGTTCGCTGTCCATCACATTAAAACGGTCGCCTGCCTGAGGAGCCCCGTTCAACCCTAAAACTATTGCAGGTTCAGCCGGCCCTACTTTATTAATCCGCTGATTACGTTCGTTAAACATTGCTTTAACGTGCCCGTAATGCTGACCTGCAAGCAACATATCGCCAATTTTTAAAGAACCTCCCTGAACAAGCAGTGTCGCCACATATCCACGACCTTTGTCGAGAGAAGATTCAATGATTGTTCCGTGGGCATTTTTATCTGCGTTGGCTTTCAGTTCAAGCATTTCAGCTTCAAGTAAAACTTTTTCAAGCAATTCTGCCACTCCGGTTCCCTGTTTGGCCGAAATATCGTGCGACTGGTATTTACCACCCCACTCTTCAACCAGATAATTCATATTGGCCAGAGCTTCTTTAATTTTATCAGGATTTGCACCCGGTTTATCAATCTTATTGATTGCAAAAACAATAGGGACACCCGCTGCGGCAGCATGATTGATTGCCTCAATGGTTTGTGGCATCACGTTGTCGTCGGCAGCAACAATGATTATTGCAATATCAGTTACCTGGGCACCACGTGCACGCATTGCAGTAAAAGCTTCGTGACCGGGAGTGTCGAGGAAAGTAATCCTCCTCCCATCTTCCAGAACCACATGATAAGCACCGATATGCTGTGTGATACCTCCTGCTTCACCTGCAATAACATTTGTGTTCCGGATATAGTCCAATAACGATGTTTTTCCGTGGTCAACGTGCCCCATTACAGTTACGATGGGTGGGCGCGGAAGCAGATCTTCATCCTTATCTTCCGCTGACTCAATTGCTTCCTGAATTTCAACGCTTACAAATTCAACTTTGTAACCAAATTCATCGGCAACCACTGAAATTGTTTCGGCATCGAGTCTCTGGTTAATCGATACAAATAAGCCAAGACTCATACACGACGAAATAACCTGGGTCACACTGACATTCATCATTGTAGCAAATTCTGCAACTGTAACAAACTCGGTGACTTTCAGAATCTTCTGTTCCTCGAGATTCCTTTCCATATCAGCCTGCATCCTTTCAGAGTATGCAGCTCTTTTATCTCTTCTGTGTTTCGAGCTTTTTGTTTTTCCTTTGGTGGTTAAACGGGCAAGAGTATCCTTAATTTGTTTTTGTACGTCTTCTTCGTTAACTTCCTTTTTAAGCAATCTTTTCTTTTTGCCTCCGGGGCCTTGTGCAGATGGTTGACCATGCCCCTGTTTATTAACTACAAAATTACCTTTTGGTTTTTCGCCAGGTCTGTGGTCAACAGTAACTTTACTTTCTTCTTTTGAAATCCTTCTTCTGCGTTTTTTCCTGTTGCCGTTTTGTTCTCCTGATTCCCGTCTTTCCTCCGGGAGATTTATTTTTCCTAAAACAGTCGGACCAGTAAGTTTTACCACCTGAGTTTTCGTTACACTTTCTCCACCGGTTTTTTCCACAACCGGTTTTTGATCAGGTGCTTGTTTAACAGCCAATTGTTTAATTCGTTCAATACGTTCTTTTTCTTTTTCTTCCTTCGATTTCTTTGCAGGTCGCGTTCTCTGGTTGATATTCTGCAAATCAATCATCCCAACTACCTTCACTTCATCAACCTTTGGTGTCCTCGGGCTGTGAACATAAATTTCCACATCAGGGGATTCTTCTTTTTCAGTGGCTTTTATCTCACTTGTTTGTGAGGGTTGTTCTTCCTTTATTTTTTCCTGAAAAACCGTTTTCTCAATTTCAGGCTGTTTTTCAGATTCCGGTTCAGGTTGTTTTTCAGTTTTGGGCTCAGGCTGTTTCTCTTCCTTTTTGGTCTGAACTTTTGGTACAGGTTTTTCTTCTACTGTCTTCTTTTTGGGGCTCAAACTACCGAGGTCGATTTTACCAACCACCTTGAATTTATCGATCTTCTCAACCGGAATAACAACCTCCTCCGGTACACTTTCTTTCTTTTCCACACTGACCTTCGCAACGGGTTTTTCATCAATTTCCTCTTCCTGTTCCTCGTCCAGGTCGTCAATGGAAATACTTTCTTTTTTAGGGCGATGACTTTTTAAACTGATTTTTTCAGACTCTTTTTTTATTGAAATATCAGATTTGTACTCTTTTTCGATAAGTTGTACAGCTTCCGGGGAGATCTTGGTATTCGGATTTGTGTCGACATCGTGAAAACCTTTTTTATGCAAAAAATCGACAATGGTGTGAATACCCACATTGTATTCCCTTGCAATTTTACTAAGTCTTATTGTGTTGCCATCTACCATAAAATTCCTTTTTCTTTTCTTAATTTATTTGTCGAAATGTGAGTGCAATATTACAAGAAACCTGCATCTCAGATATCGCTGTTTATTCAAATTCAGCCTTTA
The DNA here is from genome assembly GCA_037442685.1 of Draconibacterium sp. GTDB lineage: Bacteria > Bacteroidota > Bacteroidia > Bacteroidales > Prolixibacteraceae > Draconibacterium. Next base: position 30,240 of record JBBIPU010000008.1, read on the forward strand.
AGATTCTGATTACCTCATCAATCGTTTCTTCTTCCAGGTCGGTACGTTTGATAAGCTCAGCTCTTGGGATATTCAGCACGTTTTTTGCCGAATCGCAGCCGATTACTTTTAGGGCATCAATTACCCAGCCTTCGATTTCATCGCTGAATTCGTCGAGATTAACATCTTCATCATCTTCTTCCATTTCGCGATAAACATCAATTTCGTAACCAGTCAGCTGGCTTGCAAGGCGAATGTTGAGTCCGCCTTTCCCAATGGCCAGCGAAACTTCTTCAGGTTTAAGGTACACTTCTGCACGCTTGGCATCTTCAATTATTTTAATCGAATTGATTTTGGCAGGATTCAATGCACGTTTAATAAACAACTGATTGTTATTCGAATAATTAATGACATCGATATTTTCGTTCCTGAGTTCACGTACAATGCCGTGAATCCTCGATCCTTTCATTCCCACGCAGGCGCCAACCGGATCAATTCTTTCATCGTACGATTCGACTGCAACCTTTGCCCTTTCGCCGGGAACCCTGACAATTTTTTTAATTGTGATCAATCCATCGAAAATTTCCGGAATTTCAAGTTCAAATAACCTTTCAAGGAATGCAGGTGCCGTGCGCGACAAAATTATCAGCGGAGTGTTGTTTCTCAGTTCAACTTTATACACAATTGCCCGCGCATTGTCGCCTTTTCTGAAATAATCGGAAGGGATCTGCTCCGATTTCGGAAGAATAAGTTCATTTCCTTCATCATCCAGAATCAGTATTTCCTTTTTCCACACCTGGTAAACCTCGCCGGTGACAATATCGCCGATTTTCGATTTATACTTGTTGTAAATATGATCTTTTTCAAGCTCCAGAATTTTACTTGCAAGGTTTTGCCTGAGGTTCAAAATTGCCCTGCGCCCAAAATCAATCAGTTTAACCTCATCGGTTACTTCCTCGCCAACTTCGTAGTCGGTGTCGATTTTCTGAGCATCAGTCAACGTCATCTGGGTATTCGGATCTTCCAGTTCGCCATCTTCAACGACAATCCTGTTTCTCCAGATTTCAAAGTCACCCTTGTCAATATTAATAATAACATCGAAATTCTCGTCAGTCCCAAACTGTTTGATAAGCACACTTCTGAATACATCCTCAATAACACTCATCATCGTTGCCCTGTCGATGTTTTTCAGCTCCTTAAATTCAGCAAATGAATCAATAAGGTTAATATTTTCCATACCACAAATCTTTATTTAAATGAAATAACAGCTTTTGCACTCTTTATTTCGTTGTATTTTAAATGATGTTGTTTTATTACAACCTGCTTCTTTTTCTTTCCTTCAACCAATTCGCGGGATGATGTTTCAAGAACAATTTTATCTTCGCCGGCACTGAGGAGCACACCTTCCAGTTCCGGACCTGCCAAAGTCACAACATTGACCGAACGCCCGGTATATTTGAAAAATTGCTGTTTTACCTTAAATTTTTCAGTTAAACCCGGCGATGAAACCTGAAGCTCAAAATCTTCCTGCTCCCTGTCGAGACTGTGCTCGACATGCCTGCTGATGCTGACACACTGATCGATAGTTAGACCATTGTAACTGTCAACAAATACATGAATGACATTATTTTCGGTTATCGAAATGTCAACCAGAAACATTTTGTCATCCAGCTTTTCGCTAACCAGTTTTCGCACTAATTCCTTGTCAATCATTAATTACATCTAATAAAATAGGGAACCAGAGGTCCCCTAAAAACTCGTTTTAGAAAAATCACCGCAAAAATAGTATTTTTTACATTACACACAAATATCTGTTGGAATATAACCTGTTGATTTTAAATAATAAATAATATTCGATCAGGGTAAAACAAAGGATATTAATTTAAAACACCAACGACTGTTAAATATTGAAATTAACCACTTTATATGTAACGTGCCGGGATAATTACAAATCATGGATTTCACTTTTTCAATATTCTTTAAATCCTCTTTTTTAAAAAAAGCGTGTGTATTTAAAGTTTGTTAAAGTTTTGTAATTTTGTCAATTCTGTACAAAACAAATTTGTGATTCAAAGGCAAGTAAATAAAAAAAAGATTATTAACGATCCAGTTCTGGGGTTTATCAATCTACAATCAGAAACCGTATTCGACTTAATTGAACATCCTTTTTTTCAGCGACTTAGAAGAATAAAGCAACTCGGTTTATCGTTCCTGGTTTTTCCGGGAGCAAACCACACAAGGTTTGAACATGCACTTGGGGCTTTACATCTGATGCGGCAGGCCATTTCAGTTTTGCGGATGAAAGGTCATGAAATTACTGATAAAGAAGCCGATGCTGTTTCGATTGCAATTTTGTTGCACGATATTGGTCACGCCCCGTTTTCGCACGTTCTGGAAAATGCTCTGGTGGAAATACATCACGAAGAAATTTCACTTCTGCTGATGAACGAGTTAAATGAACAAATGAACGGTAAGCTGAGCCTGGCCATTCAGATTTTTACAAATCAGTACAAAAAGCATTTTCTGCACCAACTTGTTTCTGGACAGTTAGATATGGACCGGCTTGATTATCTGAACCGCGACAGTTTTTTTACCGGGGTGGCTGAAGGAACCATTGGCGTTGACCGGATCATCAAAATGCTGAATGTTTGGCACGATCAGCTTGTTGTTGATGAAAAGGGGATTTATTCAATTGAAAAATTTCTGATTTCCAGACGGTTGATGTACTGGCAAGTCTATTTGCATAAAACAGTTGTTTCGGCTGAAAATATTCTGATCAATGTTTTGAAACGTGCAAAAGAACTGGTTTCAAATGGGGAAAAATTGTATTCGACACCAACTTTGAATATTTTTCTCAGCAACAATTTTAACTCTTCCGATTTCAGAAACAAAATCGAGATTGAGGGTAAAAATATATTAGAATGGTATTCACTGCTCGATGACAACGATATTTCCATTTCACTGAAAGAATGGCAGTCGCACACTGATTTAGTACTTTCATTGCTCGCAAAAAGTCTGAATAACAGAAAGTTATTCAAAATACAGTTTCAATTGTCGCCGGTTTCAGAAACTGATAAAGGGAAAATTCTCGACAAAATTACCAGTGAGATAACAAACGACAGAATTCTTTCGGGGTATTTTTTAATGACCGGTGAATTGGCAAATAATGCATACAACCGGTTGAACGAAAAAATACTGGTTCTTGATAAATCAGGAAAAACGAAAGATATGCAACAGGCTTCCGATATCGATTTAAGCGCTTTGACCAAAACCGTGCGAAAGTACTTTTTGAGTTATCCAAAAGAATTGGACTTTAATTAGTTTAAAGCTATATTTGCACCGCTAAAAAAATTGTAATGGAGTTTAAAGTTACAGACATAGCCCGATTTCTCAATGGCGAAATAGTTGGTAATGAGAATATAAGCGTTTCCAGCGTTTCGAAAATAGAAGAAGGAAAACCTGGCACCTTAGCTTTCCTTTCGAATCTGAAATACGAGCATTTTATATATTCTACCAATGCATCAGTAGTTCTGGTGAATAAAAGTTTCGTGCCTAAAAACAAAATTAATGCAACATTAATCAAGGTTGACGATGCATACCAGGCTTTTGCATCATTACTCGATTTATATGTTCAGACAAAAGCCTTGGTTAAAACCGGAATTGAACAACCAAGTTTTATTCACGAAACAGCTGTAACTGGTAAAGATATTTATGTTGGAGCATTTGCATACGTCGGGAAAAACTCAAAAATAGGGAATAACACAAAAATTTATCCACAGGTTTTTGTTGGCGACAATGCATCAATTGGTGACGACTGTGTAATTTATGCAGGTGTAAAGATTTATGATGATTCGGTAATCGGAAACCGCTGTATCCTGCATGCCGGGGCAGTGATCGGATCTGACGGATTCGGATTCGCACCGCTCGAAGATGGTACGTATAAAAAAATTCCGCAGATTGGAAATGCAGTTCTCGAAGATGATGTTGAGATAGGTGCAAATACCACAATCGACTGTGGAACAATGGATTCGACAATCATCAGAAAGGGAGCAAAAATCGACAACCTGGTTCAGGTGGCCCACAACTGCGAAATCGGGGAAAACACGGTAATTGCAGGTCAGGCCGGAATGGCCGGAACCACCAAGGTTGGCAAAAATTGTAAACTCGGAGGACAGGTTGGCCTTGCCGGGCACTTGAGTATCGGCGACAACGTATTTATCGGGGCGCAATCGGGCATTGCAAAATCAGTGGCAAATAACCAGATTCTTTTGGGAAGTCCTGCAATAGAAATCAAGGAGGCAATTAAAGCACTTACCGTTTATAAAAACCTTCCGAAAATTCGCGAAGAATTGATACAACTTCAGAAAGAAGTAAAAGCTTTGAAAGAACAGAAACCTAATTCCTGAGAATAAATATGGCAGTTAAACAAAAAACGCTGGCAAATTCATTTACAATTACAGGTAAAGGATTGCACACCGGAGTAAATGTAACGATGAACTTTTTGCCGGCCCCCGAAAACCATGGTTTTAAATTTAAAAGGATTGACCTTGAAAATCAACCGGTTATTGAAGCCGATGTTGATCTTGTCATTGATACCTCAAGAGGTACATTACTTGAAAAAAACGGGGCAAGAATAGGAACAATAGAACACGCACTTGCAGCTCTTGTCGGAATGGACCTCGATAACGTTTTGATTGAAGTAGATAACGAGGAAGCCCCTATTATCGACGGGAGTGCAGTATATTTTGTAAATGCCGTAGAAAAGGCCGGAATTGTTGAACAGAGTGCAGAGCGGGATTATTTTGTAATTAAAGAAAAAATCGAAATTACCGACGAAAAATCGGGAGCTCATATTGTTGCACTGCCCGACGACGACTATCGTTTAAATGTCACGATTTCGTTTAAATCGAGGGTGTTGAACAACCAGTATGCAACACTTGATTCGATCAGTGATTTTAAAACTGAGATTGCAAAGTGCCGCACTTTTGTTTTCCTCCACGAAGTTGAGTTTTTGCTAAACCACAATCTTGTAAAAGGCGGCGACCTCGACAACGCGATTGTAATTATCGACAAGGAAGTCAGCCAGACCGAACTTGATCGTCTTGCCGATTTATTCAACCATGAACACGTTAAAGTTAAACCACAGGGAATACTTAATAACCTTGAACTTCATTTCGACAACGAATGTGCAAGGCATAAACTGCTTGATATTATCGGCGACCTGGCTCTTTGCGGAAAACATATCAAAGGCAGAATAATTGCCTCGAAACCCGGACACGGGCCAAACACATTATTCGCCAGGGAACTTAAAAACAATATCAGGCAAACAGAGGAAAAAGTCCCCGAATATGATCCAAATAAACCACCACTGCTCGACATCAACCGGATTAAAGAACTTTTGCCTCACCGTTACCCGTTTTTAATGGTCGATAAAATTATTTCGAAAACAAACACCCAGATTGTCGGGGTAAAAAATGTAACCATTAACGAACCTTTCTTTGAAGGACATTTTCCGGGAGAACCGGTAATGCCCGGTGTTATGCTTGTTGAAGCAATGGCCCAAACAGGCGGACTGCTCATTTTAAGTCAGGTAGAAGGTAAATTCTCCACCTATTTTTTACGAATCGACAATGTTAAATTCAGAAAAAAAGTAGTGCCGGGGGATACATTAATTTTTAAATTAGTTTTAGTTTCGCCTATCAGAAGAGGAATGGCAAATATGAGGGGAGTAACCTTCGTTGGCGATAAAATTGTGGCCGAAGGTGAATTTATGGCACAAATAGTAAAACAAAACGAAATCAAATAGTAAAATATATGATGAAACAACCATTAGCTTATGTTCATCCGGATGCAAATGTAGCCGACAATGTTGTTATCGAACCATTTGTAACAATCGATCAGGATGTGGTGATTGGCGAAGGTACCAGGATCGGATCGGGGGTGACTATTTTACCCGGTACAAGAATTGGCAGAAACTGTAAAATTTTTCCGGGGGCAGTTCTGGGAGCAATTCCGCAGGATCTGAAATTCAGGGGAGAATACACAACAGTTGAAATCGGCGACAACAACACAATCCGCGAATTTGTAACTATTAACAGGGGCACAGCTGCAAAAGGGAAAACAATAGTTGGCAACGGCAATCTTATTATGGCTTATGTGCATATAGCCCACGATTGCCTTGTCGGAAATAATTGTATTCTTGTTAATAATACCCAGCTTGCCGGAGAAGTGATTATCGACGATTATGTAATCCTTGCCGGAATGGTTGCCGTTCATCAGTTCTGCAGGGTTGGTTCGCATGCAATGATTGCAGGTGGTTCGCTCGTCAGGAAAGATGTCCCTCCGTTTATTAAAGCCGGTCGCGAACCTCTTGCTTATATCGGGATTAACTCAATCGGCCTTCGCCGCAGAAACTTCACCAACGAAAAAATCCGTGAAGTTCAGGACATTTACAGGTATATTTATCAGAAAGGTTTGAACACCTCGCAGGCCGTTGAAATTATCGAAGCCGAAATGCCTGCAACCCAGGAAAGAGATGAAATCCTGTTGTTTGTAAAAGACTCAAAAAGAGGAATTATCAGAGGTTATTTCCCTGATTAATTTTTGAATACCATATTTTTTGTGAAAGACTCCGGTAAAAACCACCGGAGTTTTTTTGTAACTTTCTCATTACTAACATTCATTGTTGCCATGTCAAAATCAGTTCGATACAGAATTTTTGTAATTACCCTGCTTTCAGGATTAACACTTTTAACATCTGGTGCCTCAGCGCAGAAACATGATGGCGATCACGAAAGTGGGGAAGTTCATATACACGATGCTCACAATTATCATTTGGGAATCGGAATTTCGGGAGCATATTTAACGGGTGAACAAATGGTTGCCCCGGGAATCGACATTCATTTTTTAAGACAGCTAGGAGTAGAAAGAAACTGGGGCATTGGAATCGGGTACGAAGTTCTCTTGAAAGATGAAATTCACAACAACATCACTTTTATGGCAAACATTCACACCGCTAAGTTCTTGTCGATCAATGCCGGACCTGGTTTTAACTTTGGCAAACACGAAGGGGAAACAGAATATACGCCTGCTTTACATGCCGAAGCAGTATTCGAATTTGATGTAAAGAAAGTTCATATTGGCCCGGTTGTCGGTTTTGGACTGGATAAAGATGAAGCCCACTTTTCGCTGGGAGTGCATCTTGGGTACGGGTTTTAATGGTAACACTTTAACAAGCATATAAAAAAATACGCTGAGTTCCTCCCTAAAAGTATTTTCGGGGTAATTTTTTTATTTATACCCGGAAATTGGATTTTAGTGGAACCATTCTGCATCGCCAGACCAGTGTCAATTGTGATGGCAATGGTCAGAAATTACAATCAATTATTGTGGCTTTTAGTGAATATATTCACCGATTGTTATTACTTTTGGTGAATACGTTCACCAAATATTATTATATTTGTCGGATAAGCTGAATTCACAATATGATTAAAAGAACGCTTTCTGATATAATACAGACAAAAACCGATAAAGCGGTTATAATCCTCGGGCCAAGACAAACAGGTAAGACAACCTTGCTGAATTCGTATATTAACAATCTGATTAACAAACTGTTTCTCGACTGCGACGATCCGCTTGTCCGTGAATTGCTCGAAAATGCCAATACCGAAAAACTCAGACAGATAATCGGAAACTCTGAAGTTGTTTTTATAGATGAAGCACAACGGGTAAAAAATATCGGGCTTACTTTAAAGATCATTACAGATCAATTCAAACACGTACAACTTTTTGTCAGCGGAAGCACATCATTTGAACTCGCAAATGAAATAAATGAACCGCTGACAGGGAGAAAATGGGAATACCTGCTTTTCCCGATTTCGTGGAATGAACTTCAGAATCATTTCGGATATGTAAAAAGTATGCAACAAATTGAGCAACGGCTGATTTACGGGATGTACCCTGAAATAATTAATCATGCCGGTACAGAGCAATTGGTTTTAAAACAAATAACCGACAGTTATTTATATAAAGATATCTTATCCTTTAAAGGCGTCAGAAAACCTGAAATCGTTATAAAATTACTTAAAGCGCTTGCTTTTCAGGTCAGCCACGAAGTATCTTATAACGAGCTTGCCAACTCGCTGCAAATTGATAAAAACACTGTCATCAGCTATATTGATTTGCTTGAAAAGGTGTTCATTATTTACCGTTTACAACCGCTTAGCAGGAATCTCCGGAATGAGATTTCAACCAACCGGAAAATTTATTTTTACGATAACGGCATCAGAAATGCACTTGTGGCAAATTTTAATCCTCTGTCAATGAGGCAGGATGTTGGTATTTTATGGGAAAACTTCATGATGGGCGAGCGCATGAAATCTGTTCATTACAAGCAGATTTTTGTAAATCAATATTTTTGGAGAACCAGGCAAAAACAGGAGATCGATTATGTTGAAGAACGGGGCGGCAGGTTTAATGCATACGAGTTTAAATGGAATCCTGAAACAAAACCTCGTTTTCCGGATTCATTTCTGAAAAGTTATGAACCGGTTGAGACCAGGATAATTCACAGGAATAATTTTCAGGAGTTTTTGAATGATTGAAGCTCTCCGAAACAGAGTCAACCGGTAATCCATTCCTGACCGACAGTCATGCAATTTGATTCCTGCAAGGACTTTTTCAGCGTTTTGTAAAATATTGATAATCTGAATTGCTTTACTCCCCGATCCACAACACCGAGTTGTCAGTGCCGTATTCGTTTGCTTCGTAGAGTTTATTGGCCGGGTCGAGAATCCAGTTGCCATCGACAATAAACTTGTAGGTGTATTTTCCGGGAGTGAGATTTAATGGAAGCACCCATTTGCCATTTTGCCGGCTCATTCGGTAACCGTCGCGGTTCCAGCGGTTAAAATTTCCGGTGACAATCACGCTTTTTGCATCAGCATATCCTTCAAGTTCGAAAACATAATTGGCTTTCAACGCAATAAGCGAGTTGGTGTAATTGCCCGAACCTGTGGTGAATGGATTTGCCGGATCGGGCATCCATTTTCCGTCAACAATAAATTTGTACTCGTAATTGCCGGGAGCAACAACGTAAGGCAATTCCCAGCCTGTTGCTGTTATATTCATTAAAAGTTCTGTTCCATTCCAGTTATTGAAACTGCCTGTGAGAACTACCTTTCCGGCATTGGTGAAACCATCGAGCTTAAAAACAAAAGGTTCTCCGATTTCGAGAAAGGAATTTTCATTTCCATCGGCATCTTCTCTTCCCGAGGGATTTGCCGGATCGGTCATCCAGCGGCCATCAACCAAAAATTTGTATGCATAAGTCCCTTCGCGCAAATAAACTGGAAGTGACCAGCCAGTGGAATTTCTTGTCATTTCAATGCCTCTCGGATTCCAGTTATAAAAATTCCCGGTCACCACCACTTTTTTTGCATTTTCAAACCCATTCAGTCGAAAAACATGGTTGGTGCAGTAAAACACCGAATTGGTGTTCCCCTCACCGTCGCGTTCGCGTTGATTATTAACGGGATCCGTCATCCAGCGGCCATCAGCAATATATTTGTAAGTGTATTTTCCTGGAGCGAGCGGAAAATTGATTGCCCACCCGCCGGAAACTTTCTGCAACAGTGTTTTTGTGGTTTTCCAGTTGTTGAACGAACCAGCGATGTAAACTTTCGCTGCATCGGTGAAACCCGGCAGGAAAAGCCAGGCACGACCGCCGTTGTAAATAAAAGCATTCAATACATTAAAATCATTCTTTCCCCAAATCAGCTGATTTTCGCTGACATTTCCGGCAAATTTCATCCACTGGTCAATGATGAGAAAGACATCATTTTCCTTCAGCTCTTCACTGCCCGAAGTTTGAACAGGTTTTGAAAGTTCGACAAACGGATATTTCCCTTTTTTTACCAGCCAGGTTTCCCCATCAAATGCAATATCTGTTTTACCTGTAAAAACCTGGCTCACCAAAACACTGTCGAATCAAAGAGTTCGCTCAGTTGCTTCTTTTCTTTATCAGACCAGTTCAGATTAATCGTAAATATCAGTTGTCCATCATCAATCCGGCACATTTTGTCAGGATCGAACTGCGCGTTGCTCCCAAAGCCGGCAAAAAGAAAAACAGGAATCAATATGTTTTGAATGATCTTTTTCATTTTTCATCTCCTTTTGTAAAACGGATTCCAAATTGCCCTTTAACAAAGTTGATGCTGATTATTCCCTATTCAAGAAAATTAAAACCCAGCATCCCGTCAACCCTGTTATTGTACGCTTCACTTAGCGAATAAAGATTTGTAACAATGGTTTCCATGTCACTTATTTTCTTTTCACCGATAATAAAATCGTTCATTCGTCCAAACAGCACTTCCGATTTTGCTGTACCCGCACCTTTCAGTTCCATTCTTCGGGTAATTGTTAGTGTTCCAAGGACGTTCTTACCCGCGTCGCTACCGATGGCATTGGTTTCAGCACCGGTATCGAAACAAAAATTGAGCGTCTTCCCGGCAATTTTACCCTTCAGGAAAAGTATGTTGCCATTCCCGTCAATTTTCTGAACATGATCGGCAAAAAAACCGGCAGCTTTTTTCGAAAGTCTTTCCCCGTTTTTATCGAGTTTATAGAGTTTGAGTTCGTTGTTGGCGGCATCGAGCACAATTTCAAGATTTTTCATCATGCTGAACCCGATCAGTCCAAGTATTTTAACCCCGCGCCGGTTTTCGATATGCCCGAGGTTAGTAACATCAGCCCGAAGTTTCTGATAGGTAAGATCTCCAAATTCAATATTTTCAACTGCTATTTTTTCAACTTTCCCGACAGAACCTGTGATCCCACTTGTAACTGTTCCCCCGGTGCGAACATGATCGCGGAAATAGGTGTTGTTCAGCACTAAATTGTTTGCCCCGGTATCAAAAACCAGGTTTCCTGTCTGGTCCTCTATTTTTGCATCGATCAGGAATAAACGTCCGGCTTTTTTTAACGGGATAACTACAGAATCAGTATTTTCAGGGAAAATGGGATCGTAAGTTTCTGATGCATTTGAATAAACTGAAACAAACAGGAAATCGTTTCTGTCATCTTTAATATTCTGACCAGCCGGTGTAGCAGAAATTAAAAACAAAACCAACGCAATGAAAAACAGTTGTATCTTATTTTGATGTCTGACGATAGAAAATGCCATTTCATAATTTGATTTCGGCAGGTAAAGATGCAAAAAATGTAGTCAGATACATTTTGTTTCAGGATGTAAACCAGATATTTTTATACTGAAATTCGCGATAAGCACCGATTAGATTCAGAAATTATTTCCCGTGGTTCCAACCCTGGGCCAACAACTCGATTGCCGAACCTCCTGCGGTAATTAAATTGATTCCTTCGGAAGCCTCTGTCATGTGGCCAATGACGGTAAAATCAGGATCATTCTTAATTTTATTATAATCTTTTTGGTCGAGAGTGAACAGCAGTTCATAATCCTCTCCCCCGTTAAGCGCGGCAACCAGAGGATTGATATTGAGTTCTTCTGCCATTTTTTTAGTCTGAAAATCGAGCGGAATTTTTTCCTCGTACAATTTACAACCCACCCCTGAATTTTTACATAAATGATGAATTTCGGATGAAAGACCATCGGAAATGTCGATCATCGAAGTTGGTTTTAAATTTAATTTTTTAAATGTCGAAACAATGTCAACGCGTGCTTCGGGTTTAAGCTGGCGTTGAAGAATGTAATCGTAGCCCGAAAGCTGAGGCTGCATTTTATCGTTTACTTTGAAGACCTCGTTTTCACGTTCAAGTAGCTGAAGACCCATATAAGCACCTCCCAAATCGCCTGTCACACAAAGCAAATCGTTGGGTTTTGCCCCGCTGCGCATCACCACATCCTCTTTTTTTACTTCTCCCACAACGGTAATGCTGATTGTTAATCCGGTTAACGAACTGGTGGTGTCTCCGCCAACAAGGTCAACGTCGTATTTTTCGCAGGCCAGATGAATACCTGAATACAATTTTTCGATTGCCTCCACTGAAAATTTGCCCGACAATGCAATGTTTACAACAATCTGTTTCGGAACAGCATTCATCGCGCAAACGTCCGACAGATTTACAATAACTGCCTTGTAACCAAGATGTTTCAAAGGTACGTACATCAGGTTAAAATGAATGCCTTCGGTCAGCAAATCAGAAGAAACAACAATCTGCTTTTCAGGATATTCCAGAACCGCTGCATCGTCGCCAACTCCTTTAATTGTGCTGTTATTTTTAATCTGAATATCTTTGGTTAACCGGTCGATCAGGCCAAATTCTCCCAATTCAGAAATGTTGGTTTGTTGTTTTTCTTTAGTCATCGTTAATTTCAGACAAAAAGGTATTAAATATGAATTTCACCCGGTAAAATTACCCCTAATTTTATATCTTTGCAATTTATTTTAAACAGTACCTTTAAACAGTTGTTATTATATCAAAGCAAAGAAAATGGTTGAACAGGACAAGATATTAAACGACGTTACGCAAAGTGAATACAAATACGGTTTTGTCACTGAAATAGAAACCGATATCATTGAAAAAGGATTAAACGAAGATGTCGTTCGAACCATCTGGAAGAAGAAAAATGAACCTGAATTCATGCTCGATTTCAGGTTGGAAGCTTTCAGAAAATGGCAAAAAATGAAGATGCCGGAGTGGGCCTACCTGAAAATACCTCCGATCGATTTTCAGGCAATCAGTTATTATGCAGCCCCTGTTCAAAAACCAAAATACAAAAGTCTCGATGAAGTGGATCCTGAACTGATCGACACTTTCAACAAACTTGGCATTCCGCTCGAAGAACAAAAACTTCTGACCGGAGTTGCAGTGGATGTGGTAATGGACAGTGTTTCGGTGAAGACAACTTTTAAGGAAACTTTAGCTGAACAAGGCATTATATTCTGCTCCATCAGCGATGCTTTACAGGAGCACCCCGATCTGGTCAAAAAATACATTGGTCAGGCAGTGCCGGTTGCCGACAACTATTTTGCCGCACTCAATTCGGCAGTATTCAGCGACGGTTCATTTTGTTATATTCCGAAAGGAGTGAAATGCCCGATGGAACTTTCAACTTACTTCAGGATAAATGCGGCAAACACAGGTCAGTTCGAACGCACATTGATTGTGGCCGACGATGACGGTTACGTTAGCTATCTTGAAGGTTGCACGGCGCCGATGCGCGACGAAAACCAATTGCATGCCGCAGTTGTCGAGATCATCGCACTCGACCGTGCCGAAGTGAAATATTCGACCGTGCAAAACTGGTATCCCGGCGATAAAAACGGGTTGGGCGGAATCTACAATTTTGTAACAAAGCGTGGCGTTTGTCGCGGTATTTCGTCAAAAATCAGCTGGACCCAGGTTGAAACCGGTTCTGCAATTACATGGAAATACCCGAGTTGTATTTTACTTGGCGATTATTCGGTTGGCGAATTCAACTCGGTTGCTGTTACCAACAATCACCAGCAGGCCGACACCGGATCGAAAATGATTCATATCGGGAGAAACACAAAAAGCACCATTGTTTCGAAAGGTATTTCGGCTGGAAAAAGCAGTAATTCGTACCGTGGGCTGGTAAAAATTATGCCGGGCGCAAAAAATTCGCGTAATTTTTCGCAATGCGATTCACTTTTGTTGAACGATACCTGCGGCGCTCACACTTTTCCATACATTGAAGTTGGGAACAAATCGTCGATTGTAGAACATGAAGCCACAACCTCGAAAATTGGTGAAGATCAGATTTTTTACTGCAACCAGCGTGGCATCGATACTGAAAAAGCAATCGGGATGATTGTAAACGGATACGCTAAAGAAGTTCTGAATAAACTCCCGATGGAATTTGCAGTGGAAGCACAAAAACTGTTGCAAATCAGTCTGGAAGGAAGTGTGGGGTAGAAAGCCCCTCCCGACCTCCCCGAAGGGGAGGAGAAAAAAAAGAGGAGCCCCCTTTTATTCCCCCAAAGGGGGAAAACAGGAAGAAAAACTATAAATGAATATAAATATTTTTAACAATTAAATTATCCCTTTTCTCCCCCTCGGGGGAATGGGAGGGGGCTGTTTTTATTATGCTATCAATAAAAAACTTATACGTTTCTGTCGAAGGACAGGAAATCCTTAAAGGAATCAATCTTGAAGTTAAACCCGGTGAGGTTCACGCAATTATGGGACCGAACGGATCAGGAAAAAGCACTCTGGCAAATGTCCTTGCCGGGAAGGAAGAATATGAAGTCACAGCCGGTGAAATAACCTATTTTGATGAAGATTTGCTTGAAAAATCTCCTGAAGACAGGGCAAGGGAAGGCATATTTCTGAGTTTTCAGTATCCGGTTGAAATACCGGGTGTGCCAATGGTAAATTTCCTGAAAACTGCGGTTAATGAACACCGTAAATTCCGCGGCGAAAAAGAACTTTCCGCAGGTGAGTTTTTGAAATTAATGAGGGAAAAAATGGACATGGTGGATATGCATCCACAACTTACCAACCGTTCGGTAAACGAAGGATTTTCGGGAGGAGAGAAGAAAAAAAATGAAATCTTCCAGATGGCTCTTCTTGAACCAAAACTGGCAGTTCTGGACGAAACGGATTCAGGTTTGGATATCGATGCCCTGAAAACCGTGGCTCATGGTGTTAACACGTTGAAATCGAAGGATAATGCCACCATTGTTGTGACTCACTACCAGCGGCTTCTCGATTATATTGTGCCCGATTTTGTACACGTTTTGTACAACGGGAAAATTGTAAAATCGGCCGGAAAAGAACTTGCTATTGAACTGGAGGAAAAAGGATACGACTGGATCAAAAAAGAAAACGCGAATTAAAATGAGTGTACTTATTGAAAAAGCTGATCTTACACTCAGATATGCTGAGCATTACAACGAAGTGAAAGATCAGTTGTTTGAAGGATCTTCCGACATTTTAAATGCCCGGAGAAACAAGGCATTTCAGGATTTCGTAATCCATGGCATTCCATCGAGAAAGAACGAAAATTATAAATACACCAATTTGCAACCCCAGTTTCTGCCCGATTTCAGGTTTATTAACCAGCGCGAAGAGACCGAAGTAAGTGAAAACGAGATTTTCAGATGTGATGTACCGCAACTAAACACAGGACTCACTTATATTTTTAACGGCTGGTATTATGAAAAAAATATAAAACCGGCCAATCTCCCGAAAGATGTGATTCTGGAGAGTCTTGAAAGTGCGGCAAAAAACAGGGGAGAGCTTATTCATGATTATTATTCGAAAATAGCAGAAACCGCTGCCGATCCTTTGGTTGCGCTGAATACAGCTTACGCAAAGGATGGTTATTTTCTTTATATTCCCAAAAATGTAACCGTCGAAAAACCCATTCAGATTATTAATCTTTTAAAGTCAGGCAATAACACATTTGCCACACAACGAAATCTTGTTGTTTTGGAACCGGGGGCAAGCGTTCAACTCATTTTATGTGACCATACACTTAATTTAAACCAGTATTTAAGTAACTCAGTCACCGAAATTTATGTTGATGAAAATGCCAGCCTCGATTATTACACTATTCAAAACCAGCATAATAATTCAACCAGTATCAATTCGGTTTTTATAAAACAGGAAAAAAATTCGAAAGTTGCCACACACATGGTTTCACTTCATGGTGGAATGATTCGTAATAATATGAAAATCATTATTTCAGGTGAAAATTCAGAAGCTCACATGTATGGAATGGCTTTTTTGGACCGCGAACAGCATATCGACAATGCAACCCAGGTTATTCATGCCAAACCTCACTGTGAAAGCAACCAGTTGTATAAATATGTACTTGACGATAAATCGACAGGTGCATTTTCGGGCAGGATTCATGTTGCAAAGGATGCACAAAAAACCAATGCCTTCCAGAGGAATAACAACCTGCTGCTTACCGACACTGCTACAATGCAAACCAAACCTCAGCTGATAATTGATGCCGACGACGTAAAATGCAGTCATGGTGCAACAGTTGGCCAGATCGATGAAGAAGTGCTGTTTTATTTACGTGCACGCGGAATTGATGAAGATAAAGCAAGGTTGATGATGATGAATGCTTTTGCACATGAAGTCGTTCAGCAAATAAAAGTCGATGCACTCCGGGTAAGAATTGACGATCTGATCGAAAAAAGGCTGAAAGGTGAGATAGCCCGTTGTCATGAGTGCGATTACCAGTGCGACTGCTGAAAATGCCGGTTCACCTGAATTTTCGGCAAAATCAATTTAAATTGCCCGATAGTTTCACTATTTGGCATTTTTTTTATCAATTCGCATATTATAAGAAGTGCATGAAACACTATGAATGAGCAAATCATTAAAATAAGAAGCAACTTTCCGGTTCTGCACCAGAAAATTTACGATAAACCTTTAATTTATTTCGACAGTGCTGCTTCGGCACAAAAACCCGTTCAGGTTTTAATGTGCGAAGAAAAACTGCACAACGATTATTATGGAAATATTCACCGGGGCGCTCATTTTATGGCCGATAAAGCCACAGCTGAATTTGAAAATGTCCGTACAAAAGTTGCTGAATTTATCAATGCCACTCACCGGGAAGAAATCATCTTTACAAAAGGCGCCACCGAAAGCATCAACCTTGTGGCATTTTCATTCTGTGAAGCTTTTTTAAAAGAAGGGGACGAAATTATAGTCTCGGAGATGGAACATCACGCCAACATTGTTCCATGGCAGTTGGCGGCTGCACGTAAAAAAGCAAAAATTGTTAAACTTCCGTTTAACGATTTGGGAATCCTTGAAACAGAAAAACTGCCTGAACTTATTTCAGAGAAAACTAAAATCATTGCAGTGGCGCATGTTTCAAATGTTCTGGGAACCATTAATCCGGTCGGTGAAATCATAAAAACAGCCCGTCAGAGAAACATTCCGGTTTTAGTTGACGGAGCGCAGGCAGTTCCTCACATGAAAGTGGATGTTCAGGAATTGGATGCTGATTTTTATGTTTTTTCGGCCCACAAAATTTACGGACCAAATGGTGTTGGTGTGTTGTTTGGTAAAAAAGAATGGCTCGAAAAAATGCCACCTTACCAGAGCGGCGGTGAAATGATATCGGAAGTTTCGTTCGCTGGTACCACTTTTAACGAACTTCCGTGGAAATTTGAAGCAGGTACACCAAATATTACCGGTGTAATTGCTTTCGGAGCTGCACTTGACTTTATCAATGAAACTGGTCTTGAAAATATTGCCGGTTGGGAACATTCGTTACTCGAATATGCCACAACTAAACTTAAAGAGATTCCCGGATTAAAAATTTATGGCGAAGCCCCGGAAAAATCCGGGGTGATTTCTTTTAATATCGACGGAATTCATTCCTATGACCTGGGAATGTTGTTAGACAAAACGGGAATTGCGGTTCGTACTGGTCATCTTTGTGCCGACACGGTAATGCAGCATTTCGGGATTCCGGGGTGTGTGCGGATTTCATTCGGAATGTACAATACCACAGAGGAAATCGACTTTTTTATTGAGTCGCTAAACAAGCTGATAAAGATGTTTTGATTTCAGTTTTTATTGTTTTCCAGAATTCCGGTTTCATTCTGGGCAGCAATTTTTTATTCTTTGTAAACCGTTCTGGAGAATGTAATCAGGTAAACCATTTTAAAGGTTGCTCGTTTGCCAGTGCGATTGAATGGGAAAGTATCTGAAGCACAAACTATAAAATTTGATCTGATGAGTCTGTCAGGTAATGTTTTTGAATAGTTGCAGGAGAAAAAAGTATTTCTGTAAATTATCGGCAATTTTCACTTTGTAATTCCCCTCTTATTTTGATACATTAGCAAGCAGACAAAATAAACCTGTAAACCATAACAAATATGAAAATCAAACCTAAAATCGACCGTCGTGGTTTTATAGCAAAAACAGCCCTGGGGACTTTGGGAACTATTGGAATTATTTCAGCTTGTTCAAATGCCGGAGAAAAGAAACCCGAAATTCAATTACCACAGCTTTTAGACCAGGCGCCTGATGGAAAACCGGTCAAAGCCGGGCTGATCGGGTGCGGTGGTCGCGGTACGGGAGCCGCTGTCAATTTTCTCGATGCAGGACCAAATCTTCAGATCACCGCACTTGGCGATGTTTTTCAGGATAAGATCGACAACTGCAGGGCAGAACTGAAAAAGCAAAAGAATGTTGAGATTGCCGATGAAAACTGTTTTATCGGATTCGACAGTTACCAGAAAGTGATCGATTCGGGAGTGGATATCGTTTTGCTTTGCACACCTCCGCATTTCAGGCCCGCGCACGTGGAGGCGGCGGTAAATGCGCGAAAGCATATTTTTATGGAAAAACCTGTTGCAGTCGATCCGGTGGGAGCTCGTTCGGTACTTGCATCGGCAAAAAAAGCCGAAGCCATCGGTTTGAGTATGGTAAGCGGCACTATCAGGCGGGTTCAGAAAGATTACATGGAAACCTGGCGCCAGGTTGCCAACGGCATGATCGGCGAAATTACCGGAGCCAATATTATTCGCAACGGAGGTGCGCTATGGTACAGAAATCGGCAGCCCGCCTGGACCGACATGGAATACATGCTGCGTAACTGGGTGAATTTCTGCTGGCTTTCAGGCGATCACATCACCGAACAATTTATACACGAAATCGACGTAATGAACTGGTACATGGGGCGTAATCCGGTAAGTGCAGTGGGCTGGGGAGGCCGGCAGCGGCGGGTTACGGGCGACCAGTATGATTTTTTCAGTATTGAATATGTTTACGATAACGGAGTCCGCACTCATTGTGCAGCGCGGCAGATCAATGGATGCACCAACCGGAAGGTTCAGCAGATCAATGGTAAAAAGGGATATGCCGATGCAGCCGGAACAATTTACGACTGGAAAGGAAATGAAATCTGGAAATATCCCACACCGGCAGAAAATGACAAAACTTCACCGTGGAAGGTTACAAATCCGTTTGTCCAGGAACATATTAACCTTGTAACTTCAATCAGAACGGGGAAACCTGTGAATGATGCGGAAGCTCAGGTCAACTCAACCCTGATTACAATTATGGGCAGAATTTCGGCTTACACGGGTAAAGAGGTTACATGGGAAGAACTTATAAATTCGGACCTGTATCTTGGTCCGAAAACTTATGTTTTTGGCCCTGTCGCAGAAATTAAAGAAGAAATTCCTGTCGTGGGGATTCCAAATCAACCTGAAGCCTGACTATTTGTAAGTTTCGTGTTGCGTGATCCGGGTTTCGGATTTTGTGTTTCGGATTCGGGATTTACAACTATTTAAATAGGGAAATATTAAGTTTAAATTGAAATAATAATCTGAATAATAAAAAGAATTAAATGAATGAATAAGTTACTTATAATCATTGTTTTAATATTTTTTGCTAATGAATTGAATGCACAGGAGATCGTGGCTGAATTTGGTAAAGAAATGAATTTTGAGAATTTTGTTACCGGTAAAAAGGATAAAGGAATTACTGTAAAATGGTTCCAGGTGAATACGGAAAAGGAAACATGGAAAGTGAAGAGTGAAGAGCTGATTTGTTCGGGTCATCCGATTGGTGTGGTCCGTTCAGAAAAAAAGTACAGTAATTTTATTCTTCACATCGAGTGGAAACACATGGAAGCCGGGGGAAATTCGGGCACTTTTGTATGGAGCAAGGCAGAACCGGGTGAAAACCGCTTGTCGGATGGAGTTGAAGTTCAAATGCTCGAACTTGACTGGGTGAACCAGAACCTCCGGAATGGCGAAAAGCCTCCGGTTGCTTACGTTCATGGTGAATTGTTCGGTGTGGGAGGAGTAAAAACTGTGCCCGACAACCCACGTGGAGAAAGGAGTAAATCGGTTGAGAACCGTTGTCTTGGAAAAGGGGAGTGGAATGTTTACGATGTGGTTTGTGTCGATGGAACGATCAAACTTTCGGTGAATGGCAAATTTGTAAACGGGATCAGCCAATCGTCGCAAAAAGAAGGTTACATCTGTCTGGAATCGGAAGGAGGGGAAATTCATTTCAGAAATATTAAAATCATTACTTTGCCCTGAAACAATACATTGTTGCTTATTTTATTTTATCCGAAACCAGATTGATGATTTTCCGGAAAGAAGGTTTATGGCTGAGTTTTGCAAAAATCCCTTGTTTGCCATAATACAGAAGGATATTACGCGAATACATAAAAAGTCCAAGACTGTTAGAAATAAACAAAACCGGGTCCAGTCTCGGAATTGAATAAATAAAAATCATTAACGAACCAATTGTACTAATAATCCAGAAACCCAAAGGTAAAACCGATTCATTTCGATATTCGGAATACAACCATTGATAAATAAAACGGGAATTAAATATAATTTGCCCGGCAGATCCCCAGATTAAAAGGAAAAGCGAAATATGATCGTTAGTCAGTAAAGAGCTGAAATTATGATTTATCCCGAAAATTAACCATCCGAGATAAAATAACGGAACCACGATTGCCAGTGTTCTTGTTACCGGGTGCATCTTTTTCCAGGCTTGTTTAAGCTGAAGGTTCCGGATGTAAACAGAATAGACCAGCACCTGACCCAGTACTATGGAAAAGTCGTTTCTTAAAATTCCATAGGTCAGCATTATTATCGATGCAAGCAAACTAATCTGCCAGTAAATAGCCGGAGAAATCACTTCACCTTGCTGCTCCGATTTAAACCATTGCACAATTGTCCGCAAAAAAAACAGGAACTGTGCAATAAAACCAAATCCTATGATGAAGTAATTGTTCATGACTGATTCTAAGTTCGGGTAAAAATAGCAATCTTAAATGTAAAATGATTATAAAACAGAATTACAATTCATTAAGATTTTCAAGGGCCTGTCGGGCTGCATTCTGATGAGCCTCTTTTTTCGATGTGCCCGAACCGTATCCTATTTTTTTATTATCGACAATTACAACAGTTGAAAATTTTGGTTGTTTGGTTTTCTCGTTAAATTCTTCTGAAGTATCAAACTCAAGTTCTTTTTTATTTTTCTGGCTCCACTCGATCAACCGGCTTTTAAAATTCAAATCAACCTGTTCGATTTCAGTAAGATTGACAAATTTGGAAAGGATTTTTTTTGTGATGAAGTATTTTGCAGCCTGATAATCCTTGTCGAGATAAATTGCACCGATCAGAGCTTCAAGCGCATCGCCGTAAATATGGCTGTTATCGATGTTTTTAGTGGTGTTCGAATCGATAAAAACATTGAGCCCCATATCGTAAGTCAGTTTTGTTAGAAAAGTGCGGTTAACCAGTTTTGACCTTGTTTTTGTTAAGAAACCCTCGTCTTCTTTAGGAAAACGATTGTATAAAAAATCGGCAATTACGGCGCTAAGTATTGCATCGCCAAGAAATTCAAGCCGTTCGTTGTTTACAAAATTTCCCCTCGAATCGACGGTCGATGCCGATTTGTGCAAAAAGGCAAGATCGTATAATTTGAGGTTATTGGGATAAAAACCGATAACATCTTTCAAAAACAAATAAAACTCTTTTCGGCTTGAAGAAAAGAGTTTTATTCGTTGTACTATTTTTCTAACCACAATATTCTAAAGTTTTTTTAAAACTATAGTTGCGTTATGACCACCAAAACCAAAAGTATTGCTGATAGCAATATCGATATTCCTTTCCTTGGCAACATTAAATGTCAAATCGAGTCTGCTGTCAATTTCCGGATCGTCGGTAAAATGGTTAATGGTAGGTGGAACAATACTGTTATTGATTGCTAAAATACATGCAAGACCTTCTACTGCTCCAGCTGCTCCCAGTAAATGACCTGTCATTGATTTTGTGGCACTGATGCTTGCTTTGTAGGCATGTTCGCCAAATACCTTAATAATTGCTTTTGGTTCGGCAATATCACCAAGGGGTGTGGAAGTTCCATGAACATTGATATAATCAACATCTTCAGGTTTGATTCCTGCATCTTCCAATGCCCATTTCATAACCAGGAATGCACCGCGACCTTCCGGATCGGGTGCTGTCATGTGATATGCATCGGCCGACATTCCTCCGCCACCCATTTCAGCATAAATATGGGCACCTCTTTTAACAGCACGCTCATATTCTTCGAAAATAAAAGCGGCAGAACCTTCACCCATGACAAAACCATCGCGGTTTAAATCAAAAGGACGGGAAGCTGTTTTCGGATCGTCGTTTCGTGTTGAGATGGCTTTCATCGAATTAAATCCTGCCATACCAGCCTCGTTAACCCCAGCCTCAGAACCACCTGTAATCATAATCTCGGCTTTTCCCAAACGGATCATGTTAAAAGCTTCAATCATTGCATGAGATGCGGAAGCACAGGCAGTAACAGTTGTAAAGTTTGGTCCTCTGAAATTATATTTAATAGAAATCAAACCTCCTGCGATATTAGCAATCATTTTTGGAATGAAAAAGGGAGAAAACCGGGGATTTTCTGGATGGAAGCTTCTGACTTCTTCGAAAAAAGTCTGAAGTCCGCCAATCCCAGCTCCCCAGATAAC
The DNA here is from genome assembly GCA_037442685.1 of Draconibacterium sp. GTDB lineage: Bacteria > Bacteroidota > Bacteroidia > Bacteroidales > Prolixibacteraceae > Draconibacterium. The sequence continues at coordinate 52,696 of JBBIPU010000008.1, forward strand.
ACCTGCTCTGTCATGATCAAGTTTATCAAGGTCAAGCCCTGAATCCTTAAATGCCTGATCGGTGCTGGCAATTGCAAATTGTGTGTACAGATCGTACTTGCGTGCATCTTTTCGGTCCATGTACTGTTCAGGATCGAAGTTCTTTACTTCGCAGGCAAATTTAGTTTTATGATATGTAGGATCGAATCTGGTAATTGGTCCGGCACCACTTAACCCGTTTTTTAAATTTGTCCAAAACTCTTCAACAGAGTTACCTAACGGATTAACGATACCTACTCCGGTTATTACAACCCGTCTAAATTCCATATAAGAAATTTGTGATTTAATTACTTTTTAAGCGCCGCTTCGATGTGGGCAATCGCTTCACCTACTGTTGAGATTTTTTCTGCTTCATCATCCGGAATTGCAAGGTCGAATTCTTTTTCAAATTCCATAATCAACTCAACTGTGTCAAGTGAATCGGCACCCAAATCGTTTGTGAAAGAAGCTGTGTTAACTACTTCACTTTCATCGACACCTAATTTATCAACGATAATAGCTTTTACTTTTGCTGCAACGTCAGACATAATTGTAATTTTTAATTAATAATTAATTTTGTTTTAAATAATCCGGTGCAAAGTAATACATTTACGATGTATATCTCAAAAAAAAAAATTAAAAAAGATTGTTAGTTACTGTTAACAATAAGATTGAAACCCTTAGATTTGAACATATTATTCAATTATTCCATTAGTTAATTTATTGTTAAAATGCGGGCCAAAAAAATAGCATTATTTGCTTCCGGATCAGGGACAAACGTGCAGAATATTATTGATTATTTTTCTGAAAATGAACATGTTATTGTTGATTCAGTTTGGTCGAATAATCCTGAAGCCTTTGCTTTGGTACGTGCAAGAAAAGTGAAGATTGATGCATTTGTTTTTACAAGGGATGAATTCAGAAATACAAATTTTATTGTTGAAAAGCTGAAAAAAAGGAAAATCGATCTGATTGTTCTTGCTGGTTTTCTTTGGCTTATTCCTGACAATCTGATCCGTAGTTTCACAATAATTAATATACATCCCGCACTTTTACCTAAATACGGTGGAAAGGGAATGTACGGATTAAAGGTACATCAGTCTGTAGTGGACAACCGGGAGACGGAATCGGGAATTTCAATTCATTTTGTAAATGAAAATTATGATGAAGGTAAAATCATTTTTCAAGCCAAATGTCAGGTGCTTTCTTCCGATACTGCTGAAGATGTGGCGGTTAAAATCCACGCACTGGAGTACAAATATTTTCCACAAATAATTGAAAAGGTTCTGTTTGAAAAACTTTAGTTTTTCAGTTTTAAGATGAAAGGGAACAGAAAATAAGTGGAAAGTATCATTTTCTGAGGTTCGTTTTACCTGACGCTGGTTAATAAAAATTACAATTTAACATTTGATGTTAAATA